>CAUZAW010000001.1:0-69894 GCA_963577735.1 Phycisphaerae bacterium
ACTTGCGTCGGTACCAGGTCACGGCACTGGCCCAGATCGCACAGGCCTTTGACGGGTCTGATTTTACTGCCCTGACGTCGGGTCACATTCTTGAGGCGATCGACAAGTCTAAAGCCGCATTCTCAGGGCCCAGTTAGCATCGACCTGCTGCGGTTACCGACAAACTATCGGGGTAAAAAGGATAAAAAAATGAGGCGCCCGTTTGGGCGCCTCATTAAAGTTGAGCTCTGTGGCTTTGTGGGATGTTGGCACGTGCCTGCGAAGTGACCCTTCGCAATAAATCATTCGGTCTGATCGATCTTACTTGCGCTTAGCAGCCTTCTTCTTGGTAGCTTTCTTCTTGGTAGCTTTCTTCTTGGTAGCTTTCTTCTTGGTAGCTTTCTTCTTGGTAGCCTTCTTCTTGCCGCCCTTCTTCTTTGCAGCTTTCTTCTTTGCTCTTCTCTTTGCCATGAGCTTTAGTCCTTTTCAAAAAACCACAGGAGCTTGTAACAACTTTAATCTATTTAATAAACGCATGTCAACTAAAATCTTGCATCATTTTCAAGTTTTTTTATCGGTTACGTTTGCTTTGCTGCTTGAGTCTATTTAGTGCAACATAAACTGTATATGGCTTTTGTTTCAGAATGCGTCAACGGTATTTGTGAAATTTGTGCGCAATACTCCTGTCGTTCAACAGGCAAGGCGCGCGGCACAACAGGGCTGAAAAGGTATGGCTTGAACAACTTTTTATCCCTTGTATGTTCGTGATGCCACGCCACGCGGAAACGTTCTGCGACAAGGTGATGGCCGGACAATGCACATCATGCAACACCGCGCACCTAGCCATGGGCATGCGATATAAGCTGTTTGTTTGCAAAAGTTACACCATATACCCCGCAAGCGTACGCTGCCGTATCCGTTGGACCACTATTGCGATAACGCGCGGTCAGGAATCCGTCGCTAGCAACAGTTTGTCGCGGTAATTTGGCCAAGGCAAATGCCCAAATTACGCTGGATCCAAATATCCGCCATGGCGAGTCATACATACATAGCCCATTGACAATTCCTAAACCGGTATGGGGCGGAGGCCAAGCCCGCCACTTGCGTTAAATAAAAAATTGATTTGTACCCAAAATCTGGCCAAGCAAAGAATTTTGGGAAAATTGACCGGGCTGGGGCTCGAACCCAGGACCCACGGCTTAAAAGGCCGTTGCTCTACCAACTGAGCTACCCGGTCGAAACATTAAAGACCGGAAGGTTATTCATGCAATCCAATAGGGTCAAGTAGCAAGCTCTTGGCCAACGGCGGTTGGTCGGTATTTAAAAGCGGCGCGAGAATGGACCCGACCGCAACAAGGACCAGCACAATAAACACCGCCAAACGAAGCCACTGCCGGGAAAGCCTATCCCCGATTCTGACGCCAATCGCCGAGCCACCCATGACTAAAGGTATAAAGGCAACACTCAAACCAACGGCAGACCACACTGAATCACCAAACTTGTAGATGAGCAGGCCGATGTTTACCGGAAGTGTAAGCAACAAGGAAATCCACAGACTTGCTCGCATCTGACGGGAAGTCCATTGTTGAGCCGCCGCCCACAGGGCTATTGGCGGGCCACCACTTCCCACCAAGCCAGCCAGCACCCCACTGCTTGAGCCGGCCAAAAACGTCCAGCCTGGATGCAGGCGTGCGCGAGGCTGAACCCTCAACGTCCATTGTGATATCACGATCAATAGCAAAATAGCGCCGACAACTTGCTTAATCACATCCTGCCCAGCAGCATTAAGGTGGCCAAGCAACCAAATACCCAAGGGAAGAAATATGGTCCTTAGGCTGAATATTGGAAAAACTCGGCTCCAGACAATCTCTTGGCGATACTGGTAACTATTCCAACCAGTCTGCCAGGCTACTGCTATAAGTACAAGCGTGATGGCCGCCGGCAGGGGCACGTCAAGCCATATGAGCAACGGCACGGCGAACGTTCCGCCCCCAAAACCAACTGCACTTTGAAGCATCGTGCCGAGGCCAATCAGCAGGCCGATGAAAATAATCGTTTGGAATTCAAATTCCACGTGATTGGTCAGGCGGTGACGTATGCCGGCTCGCGTCCGGTGGCCCACTTGATATTGCAGCCCATAGACGGTTTCTGATCGGCGGGTACGGATTGACCGGCCAGCACCGCATCCATCGCAGCACGCAGGTCCAAGCCAGAAACGGGGATGCCGTTGTCGGGCCGGCTATCGTCCATCTGGCCGCGGTAAACCAACTTGCGGGCGCCGTCGAACAGGTAAAAATCCGGTGTGCACGCGGCACGAAAGGCCCGGGCGGTCTGCTGGGTCTCATCGTACAGATAGTCGAATGTATACCCGTGCTGCGCCTTTCCCTGCTTCATTTTGTCCGGGGCGTCTTCAGGGTGGTTGGCTACATCGTTGCTGTTGATGGCGGCCACGGCCACCCCTTGCGCCTGGTACTGTTTGCCCAGTTTGGCCAACTCGTCGGCCACGTGCAGGACGAATGGACAGTGGTTGCACATGAATATGACCAACAGGGCCTTGGCATCGGCGAAATTGGCCAAGGATACGGTGTCGCCTTCGGTATTGGACAGCGAAAACGCGGGCGCCGGCGTGCCCAGTTCGAGCATGGTCGAGGGGGTCAGTGCCATGATATTCTCCTTCTGCACAGGTACGTGCTCATGGGCTGATGTTAATGGCGACTACGCGACATGGCCAGTGGGAGCCACCGCGTTCAGTAAGGCAGTATGTCCCCAGAAAACCCATGGCCGACGTAATGCTCGAGCGGAGCCTTGTGGGTCTCGCAATGGCCGTCACCGTAGAGGACATTGGTATCGACGTGTGGGCTGGGACCGGATTTGCCGCCATAGACGGTGTGACCGGGATTGATCGGGTCCCACCACGGGCCCCACTCTTTATAGTTACCATCACTGACCAGGGCTGTTTGCGGCTGAAACGGCTCGATGGGCGCCTCGCCATTGAAGTTGCCCGAATTGGAAAAGCCGGTTTCGTAAAGAAAAAACAGGTGGTAAGGCACGGCGTGGACGTTGATGCCACCGCCGTAGGTGCCAATACGGAACTGGTCACCGTACTCCATCGAATCATACGGCGCAACGTTGTACTCCGGCCCCCCATGATCGTCCAGCGGGCAATAGTACAGTTGGCCTGCCTGGCCGCCGGCGATACGGACAAGGTTTTCCCGGTTATCCACCGTGGCCCAATTGGCATTCCACTCTCCGTAGGTCCACGGTTGCTTGGGGTATCGGCCGTTCGAATCCGTCACGTACGACCCTAGTCCGACGCCTATCTGTCGCTGGTTGCTCAAGCAGGTCATCAACAGCACGTTACGCCGGGCAAGCCGCATCGTAGGCAAAAGAATCGCGATCAACACGGCGATGATGGAAATGACCACCAGCAACTCGATGAGAGTAAAGCCGCGGCCAAGGCGGCGAGCAATAACAGATTTTAATCGCGTGCTTAAAATAGTCGCTTCCAGCTCTCAAGCCATTTCGCAATGTCAAAAATATTCGACATTGTAGGTCAAAAGTCACAGTCTATTAAAAATGAATCATCCCGCTTTCAAGACCAAGCGACGCTTCATGAATCGCCTCGCTGAAGGTGGGGTGGGCGTGCATTGTGGCAACAACTTCGGCGGCAGTGGCTTTAAGTTGCTTGGCCAAACACATCTCTGCGAGCAACTCGGTAACATTCTCGCCGATCATATGAACACCGAGGATCTCGCCACTGGATTCGTCTGATATTATTTTTACAAAACCTTGCGTGGCGCCAACAGCCTGGGCTTTGCCCGACGCCTGGAAGGGAAACTTGCTCACTTTATAGTCCTGATCTTTTGCATCACATGCCTGTTCCGTTAGGCCAAGGCTGGCAACTTGGGGGCGGCAGAAAGTACAGGCAGGAATGGAGTTGTAGTCGATCGCCTGCGGTGATAGGCCGGCAATGTTTTCAACGCAGACGATCGCCTCTTCGCTGGCAACATGGGCCAACCAAGGCGGACCAATCACGTCACCCACGGCGTAGATGCCGGGCGAGGCAGTCCTATAGTCGCCGCGGTCTACTTTGATGTGCCCGTTTTTGATCTCGACGTCCACTGAATCGTCGAGCAGGTTGTTGTGGTTGCCCTGCACGCCCGCAGCGATCAGGACCTTGTCGCCGGTAATGATTTGCGTTTGCGCCTCGTCACTGACAGGCGCGATGGTCAATTCAATACCCGAAGTGGTCGTGTTGGCTGATAGAGTTTTGGTGGCGACGTGGTACTCGATCTTTCTTCTTCGCCAGGCTTTTTCGATCGCGGCGCTGACCTCTTCATCCTCAGTGGGCAACAGGCGGTCGAGCATTTCGACGATGACGACCCCGGTGCCAAAGGCGTTGTAGATATAGGCGAACTCCATACCGATAGCCCCGGCGCCAACGATCAACAATTTTTCGGGTTGCTGCGACAAGGCCATGGCCTCTTTGGAGCCGATGACGCGATTGCCGTCGAACGCGATGCCCGGCAAAGCGCGTGGCCTCGCACCAGTTGCAATGATGATGTGGTCGGCCTCAAGCGTGTTCGTCATGGCGCCCGCTTCGTCACGGATTTCGATTCTACCCGGCGGCCCGGCGGCGACGATCTTCGCTCGGCCCTTGATGTGAGTAATTTTGTTTTTCTTAAACAGGGCGTGAATGCCCTTGTTGAGATTTCCAGCCACGGCGCGCGACCGGGCAATGAGTTTCGGCCAATCATGGTGAACTTCGCCAGCGACTATGCCCCATTGGCCAGCCTCATGATTGAGCTTGTCGTAGAACTCGGCCGTGGAGAGCAAGGCCTTGGTGGGGATGCAGCCCCAGTTGAGGCAGGTGCCGCCTAGTTGGTCCAATTCCACACAGGCGACGTTGAGCCCAAGTTGGGCCGCCCGGATAGCGCCAACATAGCCGGCTGGTCCGCCGCCGATCATCATTAGGTCGTAGTGTTGGGTATCGGCCATGTATTGGTGCTCGTCGCCGGTGAGAGCCGGGGTCATTGTAACTGCTCACGATCGTTGGATTAGATCGCCTGTAGCAACTCGGGCGCCACCAGTAAGACATTGGTACGCACTAAGATATGTTCTATCTGTTGGCGATCGCCGCTCGCCACCCGTGTGACTAAAAACGCACCCTACCCCATTAGTGGCACCCTTTTGCCATCCTCGTCTTTAAAGATCGCAATATCTTGACGTCACTGGCCATTAACCAGCACGAACCGTGTGTGGCCTTGTGGGACATGGCAAGTGATGCCCTACGCGCCCTGCGGCCCAGGCCGGCAAGTATTGTTATCTCGCCATTGCGGCGGCCATTGACAGGCGACAATGGTCACATTAGCCTCTGATCACAGCATCGGTCGGGTGGGTGCGGGGCATCCTGCATAACGACTGCGTTACGTTTGAGAACAGTGGAAAATTAAATCACGATGAGCCAAGTCGAAACCGCGCTCTGGCGCGACATCATGGGTTATTTGCACCAGCATCATGCATCGATCTGCCGACAATGGTTCGAACAGTTGCAACCCAGTGAAATCGATGGTGGCCTGCTCACGGTTCATGCCCACAATAGCGTGCAAAGGAACTACTTGGAAAAACGCTGTGTCCGCCAGTTCTCCGATGCGGCGCAAGTGGTAACCGGGGCGTTGGTGGCGGTACGATTCATCAACAGCCTGCCGCAAAGCCAACCGGACGCGGTGGCAACAAAGCCCGCAGCGCGTTCATCGGTCACCGCCAAGTGGATTCCGCTCGAGGAGTCCGCCGCCGGGCATGTGTCACAGCAAGCGTCCCGCGATGGCGATTGCCCTTTCGACCAGATCGTCATCAGCCCCGACTACAGCTTCGACAACTTCGTCACCGGCCCAGAGAACGCGTTGGCCCACTCCGCAGCCGTGGCGGTCGCCAACCAACCAGGCACCACCTACAACCCGTTGTTCATCCACGGTGGTGTGGGTTTGGGTAAAACACACCTGCTGCAGGCAATTTGCCAATCGGTGCTTGAATCCGATCCCAAAACGCATATCTGTTATTTGTCCTGTGATTCATTTGTCAACCAGTTTATTGATTGCGTACAGCACGGCCAAATGACCCAGTTTCGCCACCGCTATCGGCATGTGGACCTGCTGGTGATTGACGACATCCACTTTCTGGCCAACCGGGAGCGGACGCAGGAGGAATTTTTTCACACCTTCAACGAGTTGTATCAACTCAATCGACAGATTGTTCTTTCCAGTGATTCACCGCCACGGGAGATTCCTCAACTTGAGGATCGTCTGATCAGCCGGTTCCAGTGGGGCCTAGTGGCCCCGGTGGCCAAGCCGGTGTTTGAGACGCGGATTGCGATCGTGCGCGCCAAGGCAGCGTTGCGCGGCCTGAAAATGCCCGATGATGTGGTTTCCTACATCGCCACACGCATTGACAGCAACGCACGCGAACTGGAAGGCGCGATTACCACACTGCAAGGACATACCGCACTGCGAAATTGTCCAATCAATCTGGCCTTGGCCCAGGAAGTGATGGGCGAACACGCTGGCGACAATCGATCTACACAAATCTCCTTACAGCAGGTCATCAACGCGGTTACCGGGTACTACAACGTGCGGCTCAACGATCTGCAATCAAAGCGACGGCACAAGTCCATTACTTGGCCTCGGCAGGTGTGCATGTGGCTGGCTAGACGACACACACACTTTAGCCTAGAAGAGATCGGTGGCTATTTTGGCGGGCGTGACCACACGACTGTCATGTACGCTACCCGTACTGTCGAGAAACACCTCAAAGAAGTGCCAGATTTTTCCAAGCAAATCGAACAACTCGAGCGGCGGATCCTCGACACCGAAGGACACAGCCCAACTTAAGTGACCCATTGAACCAAGAGCACAACTCTGAGTAAAGTGTGTGGAAAAACTGTTGTTTTTGTGTTCACCAACAACCTTCTTTCGGGCCCTAACCCCAATCCTCCCTCGCTACCTTTCGCTACCAAAAGTTTTGCCCCATCAACTAGTCGCCAACCAACCTGCAACCGACAGAATATCCACCACGCATCATAAAATATAAACTTTTATTATATATCATATTACATCATAAAATATAAAATTATCCACAAATTCGATAGAGATATATTACGATTAATATTTAAATACTAATTCTTGACAGTTAATAAATTTGTGCCTTGGCAATACAAGCAAAACACCGTTGTCCTGCCAGCTATCCGGCATATTGAAAGCAATCGCCGGCATTTTTTACATGGTTTGCCCCCACGCCCGTAAACTTGGTGAAGCAACTGAAAACTTCCTTGGCGACCGTTACCGTCCACATAATCCCTCAGAGTTGACCCCCCGGCAGTTACAGCCCGCTCAAGTATTCGGCGCATACCGCGGACCATCCGTTGTGCACAAGCCTTGGTTAAGGCTGCAGCTGGATCCAGTGGACAGACTCGACAGGCAAACAGTAGCTCGTCTACGTAGATGTTGCCCAGGCCGGCTACAACATGTTGGTCTAGCAAGGCGCTTTTTATAGCGCGGTTTGTACGTGTCAGTTTTTCGTAAAGTTCTTTAGTTGTGATAGTTGTGGCATCTGGTCCAAGATTTTTCCATCGCTGCAGCCAAAGATCTTCTTGGCGAGTAAACGTCCACAGGCCACCAAACCGGCGAGGATCACGGAAGACCAGTTGGCCGCCACACTCAAAGCGCCAAGTGACGTGGCAATGATCATCCGGAACGATTCTTTTTTCTCTCTGGCGAAAAAATCGCAATGAACCCGTCATACCAAGGTGGACGCACACGCAAGCCTGATCACCTGCGGAAATCAGGCACAACTGTTTGCCATGCCGATCGATGTGTTCAATACGCTTGCCGACAAGCAGCGCTTTTGGCTTTGCGGACCCATGTACGACATCTCGCCTGCGGATATGCCGCGAGGATACCGTTTTACCCACAACTGTTGCCATCAGGGTGCGACGGACACGCTCGACTTCAGGTAATTCCGGCATCGACTCGATTGTATACTCAGAAAGAGGTGTCTGTGAGCCCGTGAACTTGCTGTCAGGACAGCCTGCGAGTGAAAAGAAAACACCGAGGGATTGGTGCCTTGATCCGCAAGGGAGACTTGCGAATCAGATCAGCAGAGTAATTGCCGGCTCCACGCACCGCCCAGCCGGTTACGGCGCAGCCATCTCGATTGGTTGATAGGCCTGATCAACTAAGGCCACGATTCTTTCCTGAACGGCCTTTATCGTTGAGATCGGTACTTGCTTGTTGATTTCGTTGAATACCAAACTGAAGGCGATCACATGGTATGACGAGCCATCCTTGACGCCAGGCCGGACAAGGTAGCCGCTTAGGGCACTTACTCCGCTGATGTAGCCACTTTTGGCGTACACTTTTCCGGATAACGGTCCGAGGAACCTCCTCCTGAGCGTGCCGGTTTCGCCTCCCACCGCCAAGGTCTGCATGTAGTCGTACCCGAGCTTGCGGTCTGCGTACATGTTTTGCAGTAACCTGACGATGAGGCGTGGAGTCACGCGGTTGTCTCGGCTCAGCCCGCTGCCGTCGGCAATGCTGATCACCGCCGCAGTAATGCCTAGTCGCTTACCCAAAAAGTGGCGGACAGCCGAAGCCCCGTTGCTCCAGGTGCCGGCAGTGCCGGTGTACGCCCGGCCCATGCGTTTGAGCAGTGCCTCGGCGTAAAGGTTCTGCGATTGGCGGTTGCAGCGGGTTAGTACCTCGTGCAGCGTCGTCTGTGCTTCGTAAAGTACTCGACCGTCCGGAAGGATTTCACCGTTGCGAACACGGCGTGTTTCAGCTACCGGGATACCGGCTTTACCCAGGCGGTCCGCAAGCAGATGGGCAAAATAAATTGGCGGGTCATGCACGGTGACCTGCAGCGGCTCGTTGCGCCTGGAGGTCACGCCGCCGCCGAACTTGAAAAGGTTGGTACCCATCTTACGATCAATCCAGAAGCTATCCTTGGCGGCCGTGACTGCGAAGTTGCTGGTCTGCACAAACGGGGAAATCGGTCGCAGCAAGATACGCGGTGTATTGCCGAGCTTGCGCGGCCGCGGGTAAATGTGAACCACGTTGTTGTGAAAATTGATGCCAGCCACCTGAGCGCAATAGTGTTTCGTCAATTGATCCTGGGGCCAAGATGGGTGGACGAACTGCCTGTCGAAGACCCGGTCGTCAACAAGAAGCTGACTGACATCGGCCACGCCGGCCTTCTTGACCACGCTGACCCATTCCTGAAGCAGTTGCTCAGGGGCGAGCCCATGCTCTTTGAGCACTTTTGGATCACCGAACGCTGGGTCGCCATCTCCTCGCACCACCAATGCAGTGCCCGCAGGCGACGGGTTGGACTTGTCTGTGGCACTGCGGCTTGTCCAGTCAGCGGCACCGATCAAGTGTAGTTGCGTGGCGAACTTGAAGTCTGTCCCGAAAATCTCCAGCGCAGCGGCCGAGGTAATCAGCTTCATGTTGCTGGCTGGAAGCATCTGTAGATCTGCATTGATCGAGGCCAATTCCGTTTTATCGTTTAGATCAAAAATGTAGATTGCTGTGACTGCGTTGCCCAGGTCGTGGCCGCGGATCAGGTCCTGAACCTGCGCCTGGACGCTACGCCCTCCAGCCTGCGCGGATAGCATCGCGATGATTAGGCAAACAATGTATGGGACGGATCGCACAGGCATTGTCGACTTCGAGGGTTGCCCTATAAAACAGTTAACTGCAGAGCGACAGATCCGGGGTTATTTTACGGTTTCCAGTATGCCCAGCGTCGAAGTCCGCGTAGCTTGTAGCTGGTGCCTTCTGGACCTTCGTATCGGACCATAACGGGTAACCACGGTGCGGATTGCTCGGCGGCGAACCAGTAGTGATGTATCGGTGGTTTCCCCTCCCCGCCTTGCAACGCAACGCTTAGGTTGTAATTGAAAGTCACATGGTGCGTGTCTACTTGGCCTACCGGCAGTTTGAGCGTTTCAAAACCGACATATTTAACGGTGCCCGCTTGCGGCCGTGGCCTGCTGGCGAGGCTGGATGTTTGATCCGGCACCACCATTAGCGATAGATCCGTCGGGGCATCAAACGGATAGCCCCGAAGCACCAAGCTTAACGCGTCCTGAAACACAAAGTTTTTCGTTGGTAGGTACTGTCCAGAGCGGCGTCCTTCGTTGGGAAAGTACGAAAACTGATACCACTGGCATGTGCCTGCGTGGTTGACAAATTGCTTGAACGTGGCGCCGCAGTCCTCCTGAGAGCCCATGTCGATCTTGAGGCTCTTGAGATCAGTTGTACCGACGTAACACATCGTGGAGTAGTGAATGGTGTAGTTTTGTGTGGCGATGTCTTCTCGCATGTGATGTTTGAACACTTCGCGACCGCGACCAGTGGCGCTTTTGGTTTTCGTCTGTTTGTCTGCCAGTTCCTTGTTGGTATACAAGCGTGCGGTGTAACGTCGCGATTGGCCGTAGATTTCTCGCGTGGCTTCATAGACGGCCAACTCCGCTTGGCCGTCGTGCCAAACAGGATTTTCCCGCCAAGCCCGGGTGAATGCCGCGAAGGGATCGGGATCGAGTTGTGATCTGCCACAAGCAATTGGCACGATCACGAGTGCCGAAGAAATTATCAGCAACAACCGTTTCATGGCGGACTCCTGCGCTGGGATGCAGAGACGTTCGAGTATCGGCCAATCAGCCGCTCAAACAGACCGGCGTATTGATCGTGCATTTGTTGCTGCGTGAAATGTTCCAGTAAGCGTTGTCGCCCGGCCCTGCCCATGGCCGCTCGGCGGTCACGGTCGTCTAGCAGGGCCACCAGGTTTGTAGACAGTGCGCGATCATCACCGCGTGGCGACAGCAATCCGCTTTCGCCGCCGGCGATCACCTCCCGATTGCCGCCTACATCAGTCGCCGCGATGGGCAGCTGGGCCGCCATTGCCTCCAGCAGGGTCAGGGAAATGCCTTCCGAGAGGCTGCTGAGTACAAACAGGTCCGCAGCCGCCATCAGCCGGGACACGTCGTCACGCTCACCAAGAAACCGCACACCGTTGGCCACGCCGAGCTGCTTTGCCAATGCCTGCGATTCGCTGCGTTTCTGGCCTTCGCCGGCCAGCAACAGGCAGGCATTGGGTATTTGCGAAGTCATGTGCGCAAAGGCGCGGATCGACGTGGCGTGGTCCTTGACCGGGTGAAAGCGGGCAACTTGTAGCACCACCGGCTGATCGGTCGCCAGGTTGAATTCATCGCGGACCTCCACCCGCGCCTTGACAGCCTGTTGGGCGTCCAACGGCGCCGGGTCGACGCCATTGTAAATCACCTCGATCCGCTGATCGGCGATACCTTCGTTATGGACCAGTGCCTGCTTAACGAACTGGCCTACGGCTATCACACAATCACCGCCGCGCAACAATACTTTGTTGGCCAAGACGCGTTTGACTTTACGCTGATCGGGGTAGTGTCGTCCGTGCTCGGTGAAAATAATCGGCGGTTGGGCCCGGGGCAGGCGGGACAGTGCAGACCAGAAAAAGGGCGTGTATTGATGGGCGTGCAGCAGGTCAACGCCATACTGTTTGATCCTCCGGCCTAGGCGCCAAGCGATTGGCCAATCCACGCCGGGCTGGCGGTGCAAATGCAGTACGTCAAATCCCTCCCCGGCCAGCTGTTCGCCCAACGGCCCGATTTCGTCGAGGCATAAAAAAACAAAGCGATATCGGTCAACCAACTTTCGGGCCAGGCCTGCGGCCAGCACTTCTGCACCGGCGATATACAGCTTATGCAGCACTTGGGCTATCACGGGGCGGGTATCGTTCATGATGGTCGGTCGCAGTGGTCGGGCCAAGAGTATATCGACGGCGGATGTTGCCTCTATCGGCCAATCGATTGTGCGGTGTTCAGCACCCGTTCGGCTGTGACCGGCAGAGGCGTAGTCGTCAGAAGAAAGTGATGTGCCGATAAGGGATATTGATGTGCCACGGCATCAAGTATATGGAGCATGGCAGGTGACACGGCGTTCGCAATGGTTACCGGATCGTCTGCGCTGCTGGTTGGATCAGCGACGGATTCAAAACGCGTTGCGCCATCTTGATGCCACACGCCCCTTCCCGGCCGCCGATCCGCACCGAGCCGATGCCGAGGTACACATGCTGTTATGTCGGCGCGATTTGGCATTGGGCGTGTTGGCGCTCAAGTCGCTGCTTCGATTTGAGCCGGATCGATTGGCGGTGATGGTCAGCGATGACGGCACGCTTTCGCCGTCGGACCGTCAGTGGGTGCAACGTCATGTACCCAATTGTGGCTGGCTCGCTTGGCCCGCCCGGGTGCCTGTGATCGAACAGGCGATCGCAATGCGGCCAGCGACAGCAAGTCTTTACCACGGTGGCCGGTTTCCGTTGATCTGTAAAGTGCTGCATCCCATCGCTGCTGCGCGATGTGAAAATGTAATCGTGCTCGACCCGGACACCGCTTTTTTTATGCCGCCGCGACAGCTACTGCAATGGGTCCGTGGTCGAGAACACACACCGTTGTACATGCACGATCGCCAGGACGAGGCCGTGACAGTGACGCCCCAGCTTCGCCGGTCATTCAATCAACTGTTACCGCAGGTCGCCAGCAGCAACCATACCTATGAGCTGGCGTATTGGCTTTTCAACTCAGGGCTGCTCGCTTTCGAGCCATCGCAATTGGATTTGGATATTGCCGAGCGTTATTTCCAATGGTCCAAGGGCCATGCCTATCGCGACCGGCGGGATAGGATGAGCATATGGTTCGGGTATTGGACGCGTGAGCAGACCGCCTATCAGTTCATGTTCGCCGCGGCCGAACCTCGGCCCCAGCCATTCGGCGATGAGTATTTTCTGGGTGGCGGCAGCGGATACGCGTTCAACCATTTCTTGCGACATTACCTGGTGCGTGATGAAACGCTAGACCAGTTGCGTGAATTGATCGAGCAACTGTAGCCGTGGCGGACTAATCGCCAGAAGTCTACGCAGGCAGTGGCTTACTCTCGTTTGGCGCAGGAATGTCTTTGGGTTCGGGCGTCGCCTGACGGGGCGGTGTATCCTGGGCGACACGGTCAACATACGCCACGGTGCACAGTCCCAGCAGGCTGATGATAAAGCCTGTTTCCACTGATTCCATGCCGATGAACGTACTGCAAACGAGAAACCCGCCGAGGCTGATACAGACCATGTGCCCGTAATATCGCGGCCAACCCAGTCGCTTGGCGGTTTGGGTCGCCGCCATTGTGAAGGTCTTGTACATCGTCCCCAAGTAAAAGACCGCCAAGCCAAACATGCCAATGAAGCCGTAGTCAGCCCCGGTCTGGAGAAACAGGTTGTGCGCGCTCTTTTGTCCTGCTAGGCCGTATCGTGGTGCCAGCATATTGAAGTTTCGCGGCCCGACGCCCAATGGGTAGTCCAGCATGCATTGCCAGGCAGCGCTCCAGGCCAGGAAACGGCTCTGGGCTGAGTTGTCACGCTGCTCGGTGTCCAGAAAGATGGTCATAAACCGCTCGCGCACCTGCTCGCCAGCGAAATGCAGTCCAAAAATCAAGAACATGATCGCCAGGCAGATCGTGACGCCCTTTCGTGGCAACATGAGCATGGCAACGATGAACATGGTAATGCCCATCAGCACCAAACCGAGTTGTCCGCTGCGCGAGAAGCTAAACAGTACGACGTGTACTTCCATGGCCACTGCCGCTAGACACAGCAGCTTAACCCACCTTTTCTTGGAGGCAATAGCGATGAAAAACGCCAGTGGTATGCCCATCACCATGGTCATGGCGATTCCGTTGTTATCCACGCCCCCGAAGCCGACCCAATACACGCTGTTCCAATTATCAAAGTAGTACGAGCTGTTAAATACCCACGCCAGGTAACCGAGCACGGCAGTGATCAAGTAAACAAAGCCGTGTATGCCTTTGGCGTTGCGGATCAGCGTGACGGTGACTAGGGCCATGAGCCCGATCTTTAACTGGAGGCTCAGAAAGCCCCAGGCCCGCTCGTAGTTGACCGAGGTCATCTGCCACGCCGCAGTGCCGGCCAGCAGATAGACGCACAGGCCGATCATCGGCAACCGGATCGATCGCAGCCCGTCGAACTTGCCGAACCCACTGCCGGCCCAGCCGACCAGCGTGGCCAACGCCACATAGAAACTCAACCGCGGAAACGGCCAATGGTTCCAGTGCCACAGGTGCAGCGGGCGAATAACGGCGAACCCGTAGTACACCATCAGCCCAAACAGCGGGTTGAACCATCCGAAGAGGATTCCTGCCAGCGCGGCCACATGCGTGAATAACCAGCCAAGTTCCATGTGTTGAGGTCGCCGCGCATCGTATGCTGCGCGTTCCGATAATTACCCAGTGTTGAGTCTCACCGAATCAGAGCAGTCTATGCAAGCTTTTCGACCAGTTCGACCGGATGCTGAAATGCCCCCGTTGCGCACCATCAGCAACCGTATCGGCTGGGCCTAGTGCAATAGCGGCCAGAATCAGTAATGCCATCGGTGCGCAACCGTCCTATACTTTTGCGTCGAAGCTCCGCATGAGCAGGTTATCGGAAGCAGCCGCGACGCGGGAGTGTACGGCGGCGGCTGTAGGCAGGATCAAGATGCGGCACGGCTTTCGTCCGAAAGAATAAGCATCTTGCGCATCGGCATCTTTACCAACGTGTTAACCCACAGGCCATCCGGGATCGGGTGGCACGTGATTAATCTACTCAAACATTTGGCGGCTATCGACCGGCAGAACGAGTATTTTCTCTTTTATCGTAAGCGGCCGGGTGACGCCAGCCAGTTGCGTTTCTGTCCGGACGTGCCGCAGTTTCACAAAGTACCTGTTCCGGCAGCGGATTTTTTTTACAAACGCTATTTCCGCGTGTTTGACCGGTACCTGTTGCCCCGCGCTATTGCCCGACACGGCATCGATGTGTTCCACGGGCCCAACCACTATCTTCCCCCGAAGCGGAAAGCCGCACAGGTGGTGACTTATCACGATCTGGCCGAGACGAAATTTCAACTCGACGGGCCCGATCAGCAGGCCGTAGCGCGGCAGGTGGTACAGCGGACGCTCGATCGTGCCGACTACGTGATTGCCGTCTCGCGGTGTACTAGGCGCGACGCCCTTGAGTTCAACTTTGATGAGTCGCGTGTGCAGGCCATCTACCAGGGCGCCAACCTTGATGGCCTTGGGCCGGCATCGCCACGGCTCATTGAGCAGACCAAGCAGCAGTTTGGTCTGGAGGGGCGATATGTGCTGTTCGTCGGCTCAGTCGTCGCGCGAAAAAACATAGGAGTTCTTTTGCGGGCCTACGCGCAGTTATGCGGCAGGATGCCTGAATGTCCACCGCTCGTGTTGGCCGGCGCCAATGACACCGATGAGTACGACCGGCTTAAGGCGTTGGCGGGCACACTGGGCATTTCTGCTATGTTGCGCTGGACCGGATACCTGGGCAGCGAGCAGCTTCGCGGTTTGTATGCAGGTGCGAGTTTGTTTGTACTTCCGTCGTTGTACGAGGGATTCGGCATGCCGGTATTGGAGGCCATGGTCCACGGCGTGCCCGCGATTGCGGCCCGGTCCGGCGCGTTGGGGGAGGTGGTTGCTGATGCGGGCCTATTGGTTGATCCGAACGATGACGAGGGGCTGGCCCAGGCCATGGAAAAGGTGTTGAGTGATACTGCCTTGGCGTCAAACTTGATAGCGCGCGGCAGGTCGCATTCTGTCAGCCCGCAATTCAGTTGGCGCAACTGCGCCCAGCAGACCTTGGCGGTGTACGAACGTTTGGCGCGGGACGGGACATAGCCTCAGCCTCGTCCGATCAACCGATCCATACCGTCTTTGAATTTGTAGAGCCAAGCCGGACGTGAAGCTTTCTGCTCGACTTTGGCGAAGTTATCGTCGAAGAAGTCCAGGTCTTTGGCCAGTTCACACAGTTGTTTGGCCGCCATGAGCTGACGTTGCCAGAACAATGCCTGCGCCCGGCCCAGCAGGAACGTGGCGGCGCGGCGGCGAGCATCGGCCTCATTGACCCCCAGTTCATGCCCGTAACGACGAGCGAAATCGATCTGCACCCGACAGTGATAGCTGAAGGTGTGCTTGAGGTTGGCCGGCGCCATTGCGTTGTTCCCGGCGTGGAACCGGTACCGAAGTTGCGCGGTGTCGATGTACGCAAACTGGCTCAGCCGAGCGATACGCAATGTCAAATCGTAGTCCTGCGCCCGGACAAGTTCGGGATCGAACGGTTGGCCATGCGGCTCGGCCGCTGCAGCCTCGGCCAGAACATCGTGGCGCACCATCACTGTAGAAAAAATCACCTGCATCTCGTTAAGCAGTGTATCGGCGCACCAGCCCGTACACGGATTGTCCGGCCGCTGCGGTGACGAGTCTGCTCCGTGCATGAATTGTCCCGCCGAGTCGATATACCGGAATGAAGTGTGCACCAGGCCCACTTGCGGTTCGGTGCGCATCACGTCCAATTGTTGTTGTAGTTTGTTGGGCTCGAATAGGTCGTCATCGTCGAGAAAGGCGATAAACGGCGCGGTTGCAGTTTTGATCGCAGCGTTCCGCGCCACCGCCTGCCCCTGGTTTTTCTGGCGCAGGAAGCGGGTTACGCTTTTCTGATTCGAATGTTGCTCGGCGTAAGACTTGGCTACCTCTGCGGTATTATCCACAGAACCGTCATCTACAACGATAATTTCAATGCGCCCGTCAAATTGTTGTCTCATGACCGAATCAATTGCTGCCCTCAAGTAAGCAGCGCGATTGTGCGTTGGGATGATTACGGCCACGTCTGGTTGGTGGGTATGGGCGGTCATCTTAAATTAGGTCTCGCCGCGTGCCAGATTTTTGAGGAGTTATTGATAGCGATGAATTGGCCGGCAAACGCGAGGCCCGCATTAGCGGTGACGCTGCCGCTCAGCCATCGACAAGCACCGCCGATCAGTTTCCCCGACGCTGCGCGATAGAACCACAGGGGCACACGCCGCTGGCCGCCGTCCTTGTGCATGTGAGCGCTGAGCCAGCCTTGCCGCCAGGCGAAGTGACGGGCGTCTTTCTTGGTCAGCCGCTGCGTTTGCACCGGATGATGAACGATTGCATCGGCGGCGTACCAGCCCTGGCCCTGTTGTTTGACGATCGCCTGGATCATCAGGCTGTCTTCCATGCCCATGCGTGTCGAGCCACGGTGGCCGACGCGTGTGTCAAAGCCGCCTGCTCGGTTAATCGCCTCGACACGCATGGCCAGGTTGGCGGTGTAAAAAGGCGGATCTCTCCGTGCCTGCCACGGGCGTGGCTGTTCGCCTCGCTGGTAACGCACGACCATGTCGGCCAGCATCGGGCATAGCCGCGGCTCGAACCAGGGGGGCGGTGAGCGGTTCCATACCGGCTCAACACGCCCGCCCCAGAATGCGTACTGGTCATGCTCAGAAATAGCTGCGTTCATGCGTTGCAACCAATGACGATCAAAGGTCACATCGTCATCGGTAAACAACACCACCGGTGCCTTGGCCAATCGGACAGCAAGATTACGCGCATGGCTGGTGCCTAGTTGCGGCTCCACGGCGTAGCGCACCGGCAACCTATCGGTGAATTGCTCTGCTATCGCTTCAATCTCCCGGTTGCCTGCGTTGTCAACGAGGAGTAATTCCCATGCGTTGCCTGCAGCCTCGCAGTCACAAAGTGATGTGAGCGTCCGCTGCAGCATCTGCGGTCGTTTATAGGTGCAAATGGCCATCGTCAGTTGCATTAGTCTTGTCCGGTTCGGCGGCCGTGTTTGGCCAAGACCCGGTCCTTGATGCGGATCAGCCAGTTGGGCAGACACGCCCGCGATTGCCAGGCGATGATAGTCGGGTCGTCGTCGTAATGTTGCCGCGCGAAATCAAGCAGTCGACGAAATTCGTCGAGTCGTCGGCTCCAATAGAAGCTTTCCAGATTCGTGGAAACCAGCTGGGCAAGCGACTGGCGAATGTGATCGCGCCCGATTTGCTCAGCCATGTCCGGGTGGCTCTCGAAAAACCGCCAGATCACGTCGTGACAATGTTGGACCTGCTCGACTTTATAGTTCCAACTGGTTTGGGCTTCGTGTAGCCGGTAGTGGGTTAGATGCTCATTGGCGACCGCGAACGTGCCTACGATACTGAGCTTTAAATAAACGTCGATGTCCACGGCATGTTTAAGATTGCTGTCGTAGCCGCCCGCATCATTTAACGCATCGCGGCGCATCATCACGGATGAGTGCGAGAGCGCCACTGGTTCGATGAGCTTTTCCGTGCACCAGCCGACGCGCTCGCCGGCGCGTTGCATTGGCAACGCTTCAGCTCGCCCATCGTGGTGGTGTGTGATCTGGCCGCTATGGACCAGCACGCAATCACCGCCAGCACGAGCGGCTGCAGCCAGTTGCTTTTCGAGCTTTGTCGGCTCCCACCAGTCATCGGCATCGAGTTGGGCCACCCACCGCCCTGCAGCTGCGGCGATGCCGCGATTGCGGGCCGCGGATTCGCCGGCGTTGGCCTGACAGATCAGCTTAAGGCCACGATCCGTATGCCTTTGCGCATGATCGCGCACGCATGCGGCACTGTCATCAGTAGAGCCATCATCCACGACGATAATCTGGACCGGTCGGTGCGTTTGGTTCAGCGTACTTGCCAGGGCATCGCACAGATATGGCATCCCGTTGTAGCAAGGGATAACCACGCTGATGCTGTCATTGCCATGTACTGCCGTATTCATCGGCCAATTCCAATTGTCTGCGGCCACCAGTACGCTCATATTATTGCCCAGAGTCAGTATGTACGTTCGATCGGGGCACAGCAGTTCGTCCGGTCATTGGGGCGTGCGGCTACCCATCGCATTGCCCTCGTTGGCCTGAGACGGGCCTTGCTTGGGCAGCCATCGGCGAATTGCCGCAAGCAGGCGGTGCCGCGCCGGGATCTCACGGCCATAGCGGCGCAGGAACGAAAATCCAATCGCTGCCCATTTGTAATCCCCACGCCAGTACCGGTCATAGGCGCTTTGGTGCAGTCGATCCAACGCCCACGACCGTAGAGTTTGACGATTTGCTGAGTCAATTTGATCAGGCTGTTGATCAAGTATGCGCAATCTGGCCAGTCCCTGGTAAATCGGCCAGCGCTTGCGCATGTTAGAGGTCACTTGCCCCGGATGGCCACGATAGCGTGCCAATACCTGTGGAATAAAAACAGCGGGGTAGCCAAACAACACGTCTAACCACAGGGCGTAATCCTGTGACGTGGGCATATCCTCGTAAAACCCGTGTTGCGGAATAGCCTCGCGGCGCATGATCACGGTGGAAGTAGCAATGCTGTTGACGCGAAAGATTTTTTCCGCGCAATTGCCGTGGGCCAGTTCGTCTTTGTCGGGAACCCAGGGCTCGTAAATACCGTTTTCATCGAAAGGCTCGATAAGACTGTGACTCAGGCCGGCTTGTGGTGTCTGCCGCATGACCTTGACCTGCTGCGACAGTTTGCCCGCAAGCCAGAGATCATCGGCATCGAGTAGTGCGATCAGTTCGCCCGTTGCAGCGTGCAGCCCTGCGTTGCGCGCCGCGCCCGGGCCGCCGTGGACTAGGTGTAATACTTCAACGCGGTCCTTGTACGCAGCGAGAATCTCGGCCGTATTATCCGTGCTTTCATCATCGGCCACGATGATCTGTTTGGGCTCGTAATCCTGCATGAGTACCGATTCGATAGCTTGGCCCACGTAGGCAGCGTAGTTGTAGGTGGGGATCACCACGCTGACCAGGGGGTGGTCGCCGCTGAGTTCTGTGTTTGATGTTTCACCCGTCACGCTGTGCTCGCAGGTAACCATAGTATTGGGCAGCTTCGATCAGGGCATCGTAGAACGATCGGCTGGGCCAGGGGCGCCACCGCGCGGCGGCTCGCCCAGCGCATCGGACAAACTGCGACCAGGTCCACCACGGCACGCCGAACTTGCCCGGTCGGGGTCGCCCCTGATGCACTGCCCATTCGCTGCCCACTGCCATTTGCCGTGACCATAACCAACGCGTGGCCATGCGCTTCGGGTGCATGTAGTGGCGCACTTTCGGGCCGGCTACCAGCCAACCTTCGCGGTCTTGTCTACAGCCAGCCATCATGCGCCTGATCAGGTCCACTTCCTCTCCCGACACGCGGTGGCCGCGCGTTGGGCCTAGGTCTGTGTTGAACCCATCTTTCGGCACCGCGTCACACCGTATCGCCATGTTGGCGCCGAACGCCGTTACGTGTGGCGGTTGCATCGGCGCATCTTTTTCGACGTCGAGCAATGCAAACAGGAGTGGATACTGTTCCAGCAGAAACTTTTTTCGCCCACTTACCGGCTGGGTCAGCCATGCCAAGATGGGTCCGCCTAGGCAACATGCTGCCGGGTATTGTTCGATAGCCCGACCATATGCCTCCAGCCAATCCGGTTCAACCAGCACGTCGTCATCGGCCAATACCAGCCAATTGGAGCCGTCATCTCGGGCGTGTTGCAACAGGCGGTTGAGAGCATGACTTTTGCCCTGTGTGGGCTCCTCGAGGTAGTCCAGCGGCAGTCGATTAGCAAAAGACTCAACAACCTGTGGTGTCTGGTCTGTGCTGTTGTTGTCACAGACGCATAGCCGGTAATTAATCTGCGGCCCCCCACGCATGGCCGTGAGTGATTCGAGCGTTTGGCGCAGTAAGTCAGCGCGATTCCAAGTTGCAATGCCGATCGTGACGTGCATGGTTATGGTTTTATCGGTGTATACTCGGGTAGGACCTAAGGGTGTTGCCCGGGCCGATATTCGGACCTTTGACTGGTTTGCTGTTGCTCCTCCGGGACCGGTACCCGATCTGATGATTATCCCATGGCTGATGTGTCTGTCATCATTCCGTCGCACAACGCCCGTAATTTTGTCGGCCAGGCAATCGAGTCGGTATTGGCCCAGACCGACGTGCCCAGGCAAATTCTGGTGGTTGACGATTCGACGGATGACAGCGACGAAGTGATCAGTGTCTACGAAAAGCAGACGCAAGGCCTCGTGCAGTTGATCTGTTCCGAACCGTGCAACGTCTCGCAGGCGCGTAACAGGGGTCTGGACTGCGCCACAAGTAACTATGTGGCGTTTCTCGATGCCGATGACGTGTGGTTGGAACAGAAGATCGCTCGGCAACTGGCCTTGCTCGAAGCTGACAATAAGGCAGCCGGGACGTTTTGCGGCCTCTTTATCTTCCACGACGACCTAGACGATCAGGGCCGAAAGCCCTGGCCCGTCATGCAGGATCGTCCGAACCTCGAACAGATTATCATGACGCAGATGGTCGTAGCGTCCGCATCTATGGTTCGCAAACAGGCATTGGGTGCTCTTCGTTTTGACGAGCGGACCGGGCATGCAGAGGACACCATTTTCGCCGGTGAGGTGGCATTGATTGGCCCTTGGCGCTGCGACCCAGAGCCCCTGTTGGCCCGCCGCGAGCATGCTACTCAAGTGACCGCTGATCCCTGGCACACGGTTTGGAACACGCAGACCCGTGTCCAGTGGTGCCGTAGCCATGCCGGCCGAATAGGCGCCCAGTTTGCCGAGGACATTGAGAGGCAACTTTGGACCAAACTAGTTGAGTTTGTTGAACGGCGATACTGGGCACGCCAGCTACACGATTTGCGTGCCATCCGCAGCCAAGTGCATAAGCTTTGCCCACAGGTGTTGAACGAAAGCCTTGTGGCCGGGCGGCGAATCTATCCTGCTTGGATTTATAGGCTACGTGATATGCTTTCAGGTTGGTGATATCAACACTTAAGTTTCTATAAGAAAAACATTTTAAGGCAGTTATAGAATTTTAGGGAGTAGTCGCAGACAGCCAGGAGTATAAGTAATACTTATAATTAAAGATTTTGATATAATAAGTTCTTATGATAGTATGTTAGTCAATGTATACGCTGAGGGTATTCTGCTCCGTCGCTTCCCATGGCAGCTTCAGCCTTGCAGCTGTGGAGCACGGCATTACCCAGTCGGCGGTCAGCCAGCGTGTTAGCCAACTGGAAAAGAAACTGGGTACGCCTCTGCTGGACCGCTCTGTGAGACCACTGGAGTTGACGGTGGCTGGTAAGCAGTTCCTTGATGGTAGTCAGGATTTGCTCGATCGCTATGACCGGTTGCAGCACGACGTGTCACTGCTTCATCGCCTCGACGGTCACGTGCGGGTCGATGCCATTTACTCGGCAGGCATTGACCTGCTCAAGCAACTTCGCGAGCGTTTTGTGGCTATGCATGGTGGCGTGTCGGTCACGATCAACTACAAGCGCCCTGACGCGGTCTACGACGAAGTCCGTGCTAGTCGCTGTGATGTAGGCATTTTGTCCTATCCCCGCCGATGGCGAGATGTGTCTGTAATCCCTTTACGCGATGAGCGCATGGTGATTGTTTGCCCACCCAATCACGCGTTGGCCCAGGACAATCAGATTCACGTTGCACAATTGAACGATTTGCCGATGGTTGCCTTCGAGCCGGAACTGCCTGTTGGCCAGCGAATTCGCAGGTACCTTCGCGAGCATGGTGTTGTGCCCGAGGTGGTCAACGTGTTTGACAATATTGACACGATCAAGAGCGCTGTGACCGTGACTAGCGAAGGGGGCGGTATGGGCGTTACGGCCATCTTGCCTCGGCGGACGGTATTGCGCGAAGTGTCGGCCGGTACATTGGCGGTCATCGAGTTGGAGCCAGTGCTTGTGAGGCCCATGGGTATTATCCATGCGAGGAGGGGCGGCAACACGCATGTGTTTACACCAGCAGTCCGGGCGTTCATTGATTTTCTTCTTGAGCACGCCGGTCCCAACGTTGACGCCAACGACGATGTGGCCTCGCGTCCGGCACTAATAGCTGGAGACAGGGAATGAATCAGGAGGTTCGATTAAACGGCTATCCCCCCGCTGGCGGTTTATATGACCCGTCTAATGAGAAAGATAGTTGCGGCGTCGGGTTCGTCGCGGATATTAAGGGCCGCCGCTCCCACCAGATCCTAGCGGACGCGATCATGGTCTTGCTGCGACTTAGTCATCGCGGCGCCTGTGGTTGTGAAGCCAATACCGGTGACGGCGCTGGCGTGCTGACGGCATTGCCCCATGAGTTTTTCGTCAAAGCAGCAAGCGAGGGTCTGGATATTGAGTTGCCCAAGCCCGGTACTTATGCAGTGGGCAACGTGTTTCTGCCCCGTGACCCAGATACGCAGCAACAGTGCAGGCAGATTCTCGCCGATTGTGTTGTGGCCCAAGGACAACAATTGCTGGGATGGCGCCAAGTGCCCACGGACGGTGCTGGCGCCGACATTGGCCCCGCTGCACGACAGACCGAGCCCGTTACCGTTCAATTGTTTATTGGCGCCGGCGATGAGCAGGCGCGCAGCGACCAGAATACTTTCGAGCGTCAACTCTACATCATTCGCCAGCAGGCGGCCATGCGGGTTCGTGAAAGTGGGATGTCGCAGGCCTTTCGCTTTTACGTGTGCAGCTTGTCCAGCAAGGTGATCGTCTACAAGGGCCAGCTCATGGCCGAGCAGGTGCTCGCCTACTACCCAGACCTGGCCGACGAACAGTACATCACCCACTTGGCCATGGTGCACTCCCGTTTCAGCACCAATACATTCCCTTCGTGGGAGCGGGCTCAGCCCAATCGGTTCATGTGTCACAACGGGGAGATCAATACCTTACGTGGCAACATGAACTGGATGCGGGCCCGCGAAGGCGTGATGCAGAGTCCGTTATTCGGCGACTACCTTCGCAAGCTATATCCGGTCATCGATCCAGACGCCTCTGATTCAGGCATGTTTGACAACGCCTTGGAGTTCTTACTGCTTACCGGGCGTACGCTCCAGGAAGCGATCATGATGATGATCCCCGAGGCTTGGCAGAATCATGAGTCAATTTCAGAGGCCAAGCGCGCATTTTACGAATACCACTCATGCCTTCAGGAGCCATGGGATGGCCCCGCCTCGATAGCGTTTACCGACGGCCACTACATCGGCGCCGTTCTCGACCGTAACGGTTTGCGCCCCAGTCGGTACTACCTGACCCATGACGACCGGGTCATCATGGCCAGCGAGGTTGGCGTACTCGACGTCGATCCGGACAACGTGAAGATCAAGGGCCGATTGCAGCCGGGCAAGATGTTCCTCGTCGATTTCGAGCAAGGCCGAATCATCGACGACGCCGAGTTAAAGCACGAATTCGCCACCCGTCGTCCTTATGGCAAGTGGCTGGCCGAGCAGCGGATCATGCTCGATGAATTGCAGCCCAGCACAGAGTTGCACGGTGTCGACCCGCAACCCCTGCTGCCCCGCATGAAGGCATTCGGTTACACCGTGGAAACGCTCGAGTTCATGCTGAGGCCGATGATCAAAGTCGAGAAAGATCCCATCGGCTCGATGGGTAATGACGCCGCCCTGGCGTGCCTTTCCGACAAACCTCGTCTGGTCTACGATTATTTCAAGCAACTTTTTGCCCAGGTGACCAATCCGGCTATTGATTCAATCCGCGAAGCAGTGGTCATGTCGCTGGAATGTTACATCGGCCCCGAAGGCAACCTGCTAGAAACAACTGAAAAGCAATGTCACCGACTGCTCGTGCCCCACCCAATCCTGTCCAACGAGCAACTGTCATCCCTGAAGCACATGGATCACCGTGGCTGGAGAACGAAAACCATCGACATTACCTGGGATCGCGCCGATGCCGAGGCGGGGATGGTGCCCGCCATCGAACGCGTTTGCGCCGAAGCCCAGCAGGCTATCACCGACGGCTACTCGCTGGTCATCTTATCCGATCGTGCCATTGGTCCCGATCGGGTGCCGCTGCCAACCCTAGTCGCTTGCGGCGCTGTGCACCATCATCTGATCAAACTCGAACAACGCACCCGCATCGGCATCATTCTCGAAACGGGCGAAGCCCGCGAAGTGCACCATTGTTGCCTGCTGGTTGGCTACGGAGCAGACGCAATCAACCCATATTGCGCCTTCGAAGTGCTGTGGCAGTGCAGGCAGGACGGCTTGCTGGGGGATCAAGACTGGGATGATGACCGAATCGTCAGCGCTTATCGGCTAGCTGCGGCCAACGGCATGCTCAAGGTCATGGCGAAGATGGGTATCTCCACACTGCACAGCTATAAAGGTGCACAGATTTTTGAAGCGGTTGGCCTGAACGCGCAGGTGATTGATCGCTGTTTTGCGGGCACGGCCAGTCGGATCAAGGGCGTTGGTCTGGACGTGCTGGCTCAAGAAGCGGTGCGCCGCCACGAGTTGGGGTATCCGACGCGTGATACGGTCAGCCTTGCACAGCTACCCAACGATGGGCAGTTCCACTGGCGGCGCGAAGGTGAAATGCACGCGTGGAGCCCCCGCGCCATTGCCTATCTTCAGGACGCGGCCCGGTCCGGCAACGAAAATGCTTATTGGGAGTTCGCCAAAATTGCCAACGGCGAGTCCCGGCGACTGTGTTACCTGCGTGGGCTGATGAAGTTCAAGCAGGGCAAGTCAATCCCCATTGAGCAAGTGGAGCCAGCGGCCGAAATTGTCAAACGCTTCTGCACCGGGGCGATGAGTTACGGATCGATTTCCAAGGAAACCCACGAAACGCTGGCCGTGGCCATGAACCGCATCGGCGCCAAGAGCAACACCGGCGAGGGCGGAGAAGACTACAACCGCTTTGAACCGCTGCCCAACGGTGATTCCAAGCGTTCGGCCATTAAGCAGGTGGCATCGGGTCGGTTCGGCGTCACCAGCTGGTATCTGGCCAATGCCGACGAGTTGCAGATCAAAATCGCCCAGGGCGCCAAGCCCGGTGAAGGCGGCGAATTACCCGGCCACAAGGTGGACAAGGTCATTGCCAAGATCCGCCACTCAACGCCGGGTGTCGGCCTGATCAGCCCGCCGCCGCACCATGACATTTACTCGATCGAAGACTTGGCCCAGTTGATCTTCGATCTGAAAAACGCCAACCCATCGGCTCGCATCAGCGTGAAGCTGGTTTCCGAGGTTGGCGTGGGCACAATCGCGGCCGGAGTGGTTAAGGGCCATTCCGATCATATTCTGATTTCCGGCGATACCGGTGGGACTGGCGCATCGCCGTTGACCAGCATCAAACACGCTGGTCTGCCTTGGGAGTTGGGCATTGCCGAGACACATCAGACACTCGTGCTCAACGACTTGCGCAGCCGCGTCGTATTGCAGACCGATGGCCAACTTAAAACTGGGCGTGACATCTGTATTGCCGCCATGCTCGGCGCAGAAGAAATGGGGTTCTCCACCGCGCCGCTGATTACGCTCGGCTGCATAATGATGCGAAAGTGCCACCTTAATACCTGTCCGGTTGGTATCGCGACGCAGGACGAGCGACTGCGCCACAAGTTCACCGGCCAGCCGGAGCACGTGGTTAACTATTTATTTATGGTCGCCGAAGACGCCCGCCGCATTATGGCGGAGCTCGGGTTCAGCAAGATGGACGACATGATCGGCCGCGTTGACATGCTCGAAATGGAAGACGCCATCGACCACTGGAAAGCCAAGGGATTGGATTTATCCCCGATCCTTACGCCCGCCCAAAGGCCTCACGACAAGGTGCAGGTCCGATGCACTATCGCTCAGGATCATGGGCTGGACAAGGTGCTGGACAATAAGCTCATCGAATTAGCCTCGCCGGCGCTGGAGTTGCGAGAGCCGGTTCTTGTCGATCTGCCCATCCACAACATCGATCGCGCCACCGGCACCATGCTCAGTCATCACGTGTCCAAGCGTTATGGGGCTGATGGCCTGCCTGACGATACCATCCACTTCAAGTTCACCGGCTCGGCTGGGCAGAGTTTCGGCGCCTGGCTGGCCAGCGGCATCACCCTCGAAATCGCCGGCGATAGCAACGACTATGTCGGCAAGGGCTTGTCTGGCGGGCGGCTGATCGTTTATCCGCCGGCTGGATCCACCTTCGTGGACAGCGAAGCGATTATCATCGGTAACGTGGCGCTCTACGGCGCCGTTTCCGGCCAGGCGTTTTTCCGCGGCATGGCTGCTGAGCGATTCGCCGTACGCAACAGCGGAGCCCACGCGGTGGTTGAAGGCGTGGGCGATCACGGCTGCGAATACATGACGGGCGGCCGCGTTGTCGTACTCGGAGCCACGGGACGCAATTTTGCGGCGGGGATGTCGGGCGGATATGCCTACCTCTGGGACCCGGCAGGTCGGGTCCTCGAAAATTGCAACCTCGGTACTGTCGAGTTGGAAAAAGTCGAAGATGATCAGTCCGAACAGGAACTGCGCAACCTGATTGAATTGCACCGCAAATTCACTGGTTCGCCCATCGCCGACCAGGTATTGACCGCATGGGGCCGGACGTTGGGTCAGTTTATCAAGGTGGTGCCCACCGATTACCGGCGGGCGCTGGAGCTGATGGACAAGGAAGAACTGGCTGTTTTAGGCGAGCAACGGTAGCCGTCGATCGGAGACAGATGATGGGTAAGTCGACAGGGTTCATGGAACACACTCGCCAACTTCCCGACGACCGTGCGCCCGGGCGGCGTGTCGCGGACTGGCAGGAGTTTCACGAACACCTCGACGAAGACGTGTTGCGTGATCAAGGCGCCCGCTGTATGGATTGTGGCGTCCCGTTTTGCCACACCGGCACCTTGCTCAATGGCATGGCCGCCGGCTGTCCGATCAACAACCTCATCCCCGAATGGAATGACCTAGTCTATAAGGGCCAGTGGCGCGATGCACTCGATCGCCTGCACAAGACGAATAATTTTCCTGAATTCACCGGCCGCGTTTGTCCGGCTCCTTGTGAGGGTTCCTGCGTGCTGGGCATCAACGAGCCGCCGGTGACCATCAAAAATATTGAATGCACCATCATCGATCGCGGTTTTGAGCACGGCTGGGTGACACCCAACTTGCCTGCAGCCCGAACCGGCAAGCAGGTGGCCGTCGTCGGTTCCGGCCCCTCCGGCCTGGCGTGTGCAGCCCAGCTCAATAAAGCGGGCCACCAGGTCACCGTCTACGAGCGAGCTGACCGCGTCGGTGGGTTGCTGATGTACGGCATTCCCAATATGAAGCTTGACAAGTCCGTCGTGCAGCGCCGCGTGGATGTCATGGTCGAAGAGGGCGTTAAGTTTGTCACCAACACGCAGATTGGCAAAGATTTGTCCGCCGACAAGTTGATGGCCGACTTCGACGCCGCCTGTCTTTGCACCGGCGCAACCAAGCCGCGCGATTTGCCCATCGAGGGCCGTGATCTGCCGGGCGTCCATTTTGCCATGGAATTTCTCCACGCCAACACCAAAAGCCTGCTCGATTCCAAGCATCAGGACGGCAACTTCATCAGCGCCGCGGGCAAGGATGTGATCGTCATAGGCGGTGGCGACACCGGCACCGACTGCGTGGGCACCGCTATGCGCCATGGCTGCAAAAGTCTCGTCCAATTTGAAATTTTGCCAAAGCCACCCGATGAGCGCGCCGCCGACAATCCTTGGCCGCAATGGCCCAAGGTTTATAGTCTTGACTATGGTCAGGAGGAGGCAGCCGTCGTGTTTGGCGGGGACCCTCGTACGTACTGCATCATGACCAAGAAGTGCGTCGCCGATGACCAAGGCCAACTCAAAGAGTTGCACACCACGCTTATTGAATGGGGAAAAGATGCCAATGGCCGGTTTGTGCCCAAGGATATTCCCGGCACCGAAAAGGTCTACCCCGCCCAGCTCGTGCTCTTGGCCATGGGGTTCCTCGGCCCCGAACAGACCATCGCCGAGCAGTTGGGTATGGAGATCGATGATCGGTCCAACTTCAAGGCCGAGCATGAAAATTACACCACGTCTATCAAGGGCGTCTTCGCCGCCGGCGACTGCCGTCGCGGCCAGTCCCTGGTCGTCTGGGCCATCAACGAGGGACGCGGCGCCGCCCGTGAATGCGATCGCTACCTCATGGGCGCTACTCGCCTGCCGTAAGTGCCCCCTTGCCGCAAAATGCCGTCTGCTACAATTTCGAGCGGACCTCGAGCACCAGGTGATCAGGTGAAGCTGTGAACATCGACGAGTTGGTCTTGCAGACGAACTTCACCGTTTTGGATTTGTTCATCGTGGCGGTGTACTTGGCTGTTACGGTCGCGATAGGGCTGTACGCCAATCGTTACATCACCGACATGAGTGACTACCTCGTGGCGGGAAGGTCAATCAAGTCGTGTCTTGGCATTGCCACGATGATTGGTACGGAGTTGGGGCTGGTGACGGTTATGTACATGGGGCAAAAGGGAGTCACAGACGGTTTCGCCGCATTTCACATTGGAGTCGCAGCGGGCCTCGACGCCCTGTTTCTCTGATTAACTGGATTTATCGTTGTGCCGCTTCGTCGGGAGGGCGTGATGACGATTCCTGAGTATTACGGAAAACGCTTCAGCCGTGGTGTGAGGATACTTGGCGGAGTGATTCTTGCTGTGGCCGGTATTCTGAACACGGGGGTGTTCCTGAAGATCGGAGCAATGTTCGTCACGGACCTTACCGGTCTGGAACCTACATATATCAAGGCGGTGATGAGTGTTTTGCTGCTTCTGGTTTTGACCCACACGATTCTGGGCGGCCTGGTTTCAGTGATCATTACAGACTATCTGCAGTTTGCAGTGTTATCGTTCGGGCTGCTCCTGGCCTGTGGCGTTGCGGTGGCCAAGGTCGGCTGGGGCAATATCGTTAGCACGGTGACTTTGGTGCACGGCGAAGCAGGCTTCAATCCTTTTACAGGTGACGGTTTCGGGGGCGAATACGTGTTGTGGATGGTGCTCAGCGCGGGCGTCATGGCGGCTGGCGTTTGGCCGACTGCAGTGATGCGAGTCTGCGCTGCGGAAAACACCCGCGTGGTCAGACGCCTCTATTGCTGGTCGGCGGTAGGGTTCATGATCCGGTCAATTCTTCCCATGTTCCTGGGGATTTGCGTGGTAGCCTACTTTTGGCATCACCAAGCCTTGCGAGAATCCTTCTTTCCCGATGGCAAGAATGGTTGGCGACGCCACCGCTACGCTTTCGACAATGCCGCTGTTTTTAGGCCAGATTCTGCCCATGGGAGTGATTGGTCTCGTCGCCGCGGGAATGCTCGCGGTATTCATGTCGACACATGACAGCTACCTGTTGTGCTGGGCATCCGTGGTTGTACAGGATGTGATCGCGCCGAGCGTGCCGGGCGGGTTGTCAACCAAGGCAAGACTGCTGCTCGCCCGCCTGTTTATATTGTTGGTCGGGTTATTTCTACTGTTCTTCGGCCTTTGGTATCAAATGGAGCGACAGGACGTACTGGATTATCTTTGGATAACGGGGGCTGTTTACTTTACCGGCGCGTTTGTCCTGCTTGCCACGGGATTGTATTGGAAGCGTGCCAGCACTGTGGGCGCCTATCTTGCGCTGATCGCGGGCACATTTGCGATTCTGGGTCTTGAGTCGTTGACGCAGACCTTGGGGCCGTGCCCTCGGCTAAGTGCTATCATTGGGATATCGACAACGATCGTGGCATTGCTGTTGATGATTGTTGGGTCATTGATTTTCCGAGACGATTACCTGTAGACTGACTTTCAATGGACATGTGGATAATATTGTGTTGATTGTCGGCCTTGTGTTGTTTCTGGGCTTGGTCGTTGTCGTCGTCCTTGGGGGGATGCGCGATATTACGGCGATGTTCAAGGGCATTGACGCACGGCATCCTGATCAAGGAAAACCAGAAGCTGGCGATTGACTCGATCGTCACCAAGTTTGCAGTCGGCCAGTCCGTGGCCACACATGAATTTCCCGCTAAAGACCATGGCAACTACTTCAATCTCGATTGACCAGCTGGTCCGCGTGGCCACGCTGGACGAATTGAACACCAAGAGGGTGATCGTTGTGCAAGGCGCCGATCGGCCGATTGCGGTCTTTGCCAACGACGGCCAGCCCATGGCCGTGGACAACCGTTGTCCGCACATGGGGTTCCCCATGCACAAGGGTTCGGTCAAGCAGGGGATCGTTACCTGCCATTGGCACGAGGCCCGTTTTGATTTGTGCAGCGGCTGTACCTTTGACCTGTTTGCAGACGACCTGCCCGCGTTTGATTGCCATGTGCACGACGGCGTGGTGTTCGTCCGGCCAACGTTCAGGCAACTGGCGTCGGCCGATTACTTTCGTAATCGCCTCGAACGCGGTATGCAGCAGAACATCAGTCTCATCCAGGGCAAAGCCATCATCGGTCTGCTCAAGTCGGGCATTGGCGTCGGCGAAATTGTCCGCCAAGTGGCGATGTTCGGCAGCGCCAACCACGACAACTGGCAGGCAGGCATGACCAGCCTCACCGCGGTAGCGAACCTGTTCGATGAACTGGATGAGCAGACCGCATACTTCGCGTTATTCAAGGGCGTCAGCCAAGTAGCCGGTGACTGTGCCGGGGCTGCGCCCCGTCGGCCGCGCCACGCACTGGATACGGATGCCCATGGTCACGGTAGGCTCAAACAGTGGATGCACCACTGGACGCAGGTCCGCCACCGCGACGGAGCTGAGCGGACCCTACTGACCGCCATCAACGATCAGTCGCCCGGCGAACAACTGACCGATGTGCTCTTCAGTGTTGTCACCGACCGACCGTATGCCAATGCTGGGCATGTGCTTGATTTTTGCAACAAGGCGATTGAGCTTCTCGCCCTGATAGGGGCCGAGCACGCGCCAGCGATTCTGCCGCTGGTGTTGTCCTCGCTTGTCACGGCACGCGGCGGCGAGGAAGACGGAGCCTGGCGCCACCCCATCGATCTGATGGGCCCATTGCGCGAAGCAGAAGCGGCGCTGCCGAGCCTTATGGAAAAAGCCGAGGTAGGCGCATGGCAGTACGACGAGTCGTTCGGCCAAACGATCCTGGGTGAAGATCCCCTCGCTATCATTGATGCGCTGCGTGACGCGATCGCCAGAGGTGCTCGCCCGCAGCAATTGACCAAGCACCTTTGCTACGCCTCTGCCATGCGCCTGGCCCGTTTTGCTCTGACCAATGACGTACGCGATTGGTTCTCGCCGGTTCACACGTTTACCCATTGCAACGCTCTGCATCAAACAGTGTTACGCTGCCAGTCACCGAAAATCGTCCGCGGTATTTTTCATGCGGGCCTTGCCGTGTACATGGACCGATTTTTGAATGTCCCGCCCGCCAAATTGCCCGGCGAACGCCAACCTCTCGATCTGGCGCCGATAGACGGCGGCGAGTTGCTTAGGCAACTGCTCGATTCACTCGATCATCGCCACGAAGTGGACAAGGCGGCGACGGTCGTGGCGCGTTATGTGCGACTGGGCCACCCCATCAGGCCTCTGGTCAACGCGATGGTGTTTGCCGTTGTTCGTGAGGATCTTGACTTTCACGCCTTGCAGGTGATCGAAGCCGGCGTGCAGCAGTACCGACTCTGGCAGGAGTCGACCGGGGGGGAAGGCGAACGCATCCTCGTGGCCGTGACTCGTTATCTGGCATCGCAATGCCCGACCCGTCGCGCCGGTTTGCAGACGGCGCGCATCGCGCTTAGATTGCAACGCGGCGACAGGATTTACGAGGACGGAGACTAGCCGGAGTCCATGGGTATATTTATCCGGCGAGATACGATTGATGTTGTTTGGCCACGCAAGCCACATCCAGTTTTGGGGCAAAGTTTAGAACGCGTAGGAGAAATCTATGGCACTGGCACAGGAGCAGATCAACCACTTTCACCGTGAAGGCTACCTAAGGATAGGTAAAATTTTGGAGAATGATGAGCTCGTATTGCTCAGGGAGCAATACGAGCTCGAGTTTGAAAAGGCACGCGGTTCAAACACGTATACGAATCTTTCCCTCGAGGCCGGAGACGATTCCGAGGCCAAAGAAATCATCCCCCAGCGCATGCTGCAAATCACGCAGATGTGTGAGCGAAACATCCACTATCGTCGACTGGTTCATAACGAAAAAATTCTGGATATTGCCGAGGACCTGATCGGCCCGAATATCCAACTGTTCCATGACCAGGCGCTGTTCAAGCCTGCTAGCGACGGCGGTGCTGTTTTCTGGCATCAGGACAACGCCTATTGGACATGCCGGCCCGCAAACATGATTTCATGCTGGCTGACGCTTGACGATACGGACACCAAGAATGGCGCGATGCAGGTGATCCCGGGCAGCCACCTGACGCTGGTCCCTCACGAGCTAAGCAAAGAAAGAAGCGCGTTGCTTTACGTGAAGGATCAGGATGACTCTAGGGCAGTCGCCATCGAGCTGCCCGCAGGAGGCTGCATGTTTCATCATTGCCAAACCCTGCACTACACGCAACCGAACGAAACCGACCGCCAGCGCAGAGCTTTTGTGATTCACCTCATGATGCCCGGAACGCGATCCGCCATGGAATCGGACAAAGATTTCGAGGTTGGCTTCAAAAGGCCCTTGCTGCGGGCGAAGGCATGATAGATGGCATGAGATAATATGGCAGGAATGATTACGGGGATCATTGGAACTTTTTTTTACTGTCGGGACGCATAATCCAGTGGGTCATGTAAAAATTCATCTGCCCACAGCGTCGTTGCCGTGCGAATCAATTTCTCGTTTTGCCTGTTCGACAAACGTTTCCAGGCCGACGGCACCTAGGTCGCCGCGGCTGCGGTCGCGCACGCTCACGGTGCCTGCCGCTTCATCCTTGCCGCCGACTACCAGCATATAGGGGATCTTCATATCTTGGGCCACCTTGATTTTGGCGTTGAGTCGTTCGTTGGAGCTGTCCAGCGTGGCCCGCAGCCCGGCCGTTTTCATTGCTGACAGGACCGTGTGTGCATACTCAAGAAACTTGTCGCTGACCGGCAGGACTCGCACCTGCTGCGGTGCCAGCCAAAGTGGAAATGCGCCGTTATAGTGCTCGATCAAAATCCCCACGAACCGTTCCATGGACCCGAACGGCGCGCGGTGGATCATTACCGGCTGATGGGTCTGGTTGTCTTTTCCGACGTATTCCAGTGCGAACCGTTGAGGCAGGTTATAGTCGAGTTGGACGGTGCCGAGTTGCCATTGCCTGCCGATCACGTCACGCACCACGAAATCCACCTTCGGGCCGTAGAACGCGGCCTCACCCACGTATTCCACGTAGTTCACCTTCATCTGTTGCAGCACCTCGCGAAGCTCCGCCTCGGCCCGGTCCCAGACGGCCGGGTCGCCGGCATATTTGTCCGCGTCCGGATCGCGTAGGCTCAAACGGATGGACACATCCTCGAATCCGAACGTGTCGAACACGAACTGTGTTAGTTCTACTGTGGCCGCAAACTCGTCCTTGACCTGTTCATGCGTGCAGAAGATGTGGGCATCGTCCTGCGTAAAGCCACGCACCCGCGTCATGCCGGCCAACTCGCCCGATTGTTCGAAACGGTAAACCGTGCCGAACTCAGCCAGCCGCACCGGCAGGTCGCGATAGCTGTGCGGCTGCGACGCATAAATCTTGATGTGATGCGGACAGTTCATCGGTTTGAGCAGATACTGCTCGTCGGAGTCACGCATCTGGATAGGCGGGAACTGGCTGTCTGCGTAGTAGGGGTAGTGCCCGCTGGTCTTGTAAAGATCGATCTTGCCGATGTGCGGCGTGTAAACGATCTCGTAACCGCGTCGCAGCAGTTCATCTTGCAGAAACTGTTGCAGCAACATTCGCACCATGGCGCCTCGGGGTTTCCAGAGAATCAGCCCTTGGCCAACTTGCTCATCGATGGTAAATAGATCCAGCTTTTGGCCGAGGACCCGGTGGTCGCGCTGCTTGGCTTTTTCCATGAGTTCGAGGTGTTCATCCAGGTCGGCTTGGGTAAAGAAGGCCGTGCCGTATACCCGCTGAAACTGGTCGCTATTGCTGTCGCCATGCCAGTAGCTGCTGGCCACGGACATGACCTTGAACGCACCGATATGACCCGTGCTTGGCAGATGCGGGCCCATGCACAGGTCTTCGAAAAATGCTTGTGGAACTTGTGGGTCGTAAGGGCCGGTGACGTACCACGAAAGCAGTGGATCACCACTATCTCCCGTTAATTTATTGAGCAATGAATTTGCTAGGTCCAGTGGAGTTTCGTTTAGAAGCTGCGCTTGCAGGTCTGCAGCTACTTTTTCCTGCATGGCACCCAATGCTTGTTGCACTGCGCGATTGGCGTTGTCGAGTTTGTACTTATTTCCCTCGGGTTTAAGCTTTTTCAGCCCTTCTGAAGCGGACAATTCATACCGCGTGAACGGCTGGTCCTCAGCAATAATCTTGCCCATCTCCTTTTCAATGCACCCAAAATCGTCACTACTGATCGGCGTTTCCAGATAGAGGTCGTAGTAGTAGCCATTGTCCAGCGGCGGCCCGTAAGCCAGTTGGGCCTTGGGCCAGAGTCGGCAGATCGCCTCAGACATGACATGGGCGCACGAGTGGCGAAGCAGGTATAGCGCGTCGGCATCTGGTTCGCCCTTGGACCTGCCGTTTTTGCTCGTGCGCGGCCTGGTGACGATCGCTAGGTTGGCATCTCGGTCGATGGGCTGATTCAGGTCCACCAGCTGCCCGTCGACCTTGGCGCCGATAGCGGCTTGGGCAAGACCAGGGCCAATTTCGACCGCCACCTGGCCCGCGTTTACCGGCCCGTCGTATTCCTTGACGCTGCCGTCCGGTAGTGTAATCCGCATCGCATGGGCTCCAATGGCTTGGTGGGTTGAATCTTATCAGATCGTCGTTTTTTGCCCATAGCCAAGATATCATGACCCAAGCGTTATGGGATTCTCACTTTCACATCGCAAGACATTGGACGTTGCACATGTCGGTATCTCTGCCGACCAGTTGCCGCCGTTTGGTGACGGGCCCGTTGATCTGTGCCGATGGTTCGATGCCTCGACTGTTGATCGTCCGTTGGAGCTGGAGATTGGTTGCGGCAAAGGCACGTTTCTGGTTCAGCAGGCTGCGTTAGTCCCGCAGGTCAATTACATCGCCTTGGAATACGCCGCCGCCTTTTGGCGTTACGCGGCAGATCGGTGTCGCCGACGGCAATTGGATAATGTCCGCATTGTTCGTGTCGAGGCGGATTTTTTTGTGCGTAACTACGTTCCAGACGCTTGCTTTCAACGGGTTCACATCTACTTTCCCGACCCTTGGCCCAAGAAGCGCCACCACAAACGAAGATTGATCCAGGCTCCGTTTCTACAACAGTTGCACCAGGTACTGATTAAGCGTGGGTTGATCTGCATTGTCACGGACCATGCGGACTATTTTCAATGGATTTGCAAGCACTGTGCCCAGGTCGCGGGGGCTTTCGATCAATTGCCGTTTGTCAGGCCCGATTCGGCTGGCGAGGAGGAATGGGTTGGCACTAACTTCGAGCGTAAGTATCGCCGTGAAGGCCGGCCTTTTCATGGTTTACTGCTGCAAAAACGTTGATCGAGTAAGGTATGGAGGCGATGCCAGGTCCATGTGGGGCAATAAACCAGTGTATTTGCGAATTCATCTATACACGAAGTTTTGGATAATAGGGATATGTGCTGCCGGCGTTGTATTGGTCGGCTGCGGACCTCAACCCACAGAGCTTGGCTTCAATGGTGCCGATGCCACCAAGCCAGTCAAAATCCTGCGCAACAAAAGCGGGTCACACGCGGCATTGCCCGACCATGGCCTGTGGCTGATCAATTCCGATGAGCAACTGGAAGCATTGGATGCCGAAGTCTTATTCGACCTGAACGTGGACTTTGAAACTGAATCACTCGTGCTCGTCACCTTGGGCCGCCAGCCCACCGGCGGGCATTGGATCAAGATCACCGCGGTCAGCCGTGCCGGCGGCGCGCTCTATATCCACGGCTGGGCCAACCGGCCCAGCCCAGATCAGGTGACCGTTCAAATACTGACCTTCCCCTACGCTGCCGCAGTCATCTCCAAAATACAGGCAACTACCCTTCACCCCGAGATAGACTCGACTAATACCTATTGAGTCCAATAACCCTCTAGTTAAGTGGCAAGGGCAAGAAAAGAGGTATTCCCGCAGATAAATTCCCTCTGGAGTTCATCAAGCACCTCATCTGCAGTATTAAAATGGATAATCTAGTTTGCCCAAACTGTACTCTCGTACAAAATTCGTATGCTCAAAAACAATTAAGACTTGACTACACAGCAATTTACTGTAATTTAGAGTGTGAGGTGGTAGTGACACAGCACGCTATGTGGAGGGACGGAGCCCGAGGGTGACGGTGCTTGCAGTCTGCTTGGTTTGCTGGCAAGAGGGATCTAAAACGGTGGGATCCAGCCTAGGCGGGCAATGAACGATTGCCGAAGTGGTAGTGGTTGGCACTGCGCTTTGTTGGTCGGCCTGTGGCGTACAGAGCGTGTAAAGAGGGCTGGAGGTGGGGCAGTGATATGTGGGTAATGGTACGAGGGAGATGAGATGCCCGAGCCAATAACAATGGTTATGGTGGGGGCTGGCGGTGGCGGGCTGCTGATCGAGATTGCCCGTCGTCAGTTCCGTGTTTTCAAAGAGTTGATGAACGTCGGCGGCGCGTTGCTGGCGTTTTTGGTCTTTGCGCCGGTCATGCTGGTCTGTGTGGTGTTTATCAAGCTGGCTGACTGGCACGGCCCAGTGTTATACCGTCAGGTGCGCGTCGGTCTCGGCGGCAAGCTGTTTACCATCTACAAGTTCCGTACCATGTACGTCGATGCCGAATCCCACGGCAACGCGGTATTGGCTGGCAAGGACGATCCGCGGGTCATCCCCCTGTGCCGGTGGATGCGCCGCAGCCACATGGATGAACTACCGCAGTTGATCAACATTCTTTGTGGTCAGATGGGCTTGGTCGGACCACGGCCTGAGCGGCCTGAGATATACAACCAATTGAGCGAATCGCTGTCCAACTTTGAGATGCGATTGACGATCAAGCCTGGATTAACTGGTTTGGCGCAAATTAGGAACGGCTATGACGTGGACATGACCTCGGTGGGCCGAAAACTGGAACTGGACCTGCAGTATATTGAGCAGATGAGCCTGGCCTTGGATTGCAAGTTGCTTTTCTCGACGCTTACAAAATTGTACGACAGCAGTGCCCGATAATCTACCTGCGCTGATCAGACAGGGCTGAAGCTGTGACGCTCGAAGCCGCCATGGTCTGATCTGGGCATGTCCAACGGACGTGGCTCACGCAAAATCAGGTCCGCGACTGACTTTAGGAACCCTGTCGGCTAAGCCGACGTAATCCAATAACGTGCTACTCTAAGCGGCTGTCTGAAACTGGAGCATGGTGATGAAGAGCTTGTGCAAGCGAGTAGCAACTGGTGTCCTTGCGGCGCTTTGTGGGTTCGCCCTGTCAGGGATGGCCGGCTGCGTGACTCGTTACGCGGACATCGAGGATTTCGTTGTCACGCCCAAGCAGAGCCACAGCCTAAAGCCTTACGTGATCGAACCGCCCGACGTCATTCGCATTATCGCGCCCAACGCTCCGGAAATTCACAACGACCAGCAGCGCATTCGACCCGACGGCGTCATTACCCTGCATCTGATTGGCGATCAACTGGCTTCGGAAAAAACGCCCACCCAACTGGCCATGGAGATCCAGGAAAAAATCAGCGAGTTTTACGAGGATGTCAAGGTGCAGGTGCGGGTCACACAGTACAACTCCAAGGTCTATTACATGGCCGGTGAAACACGCTCAGGGCCAGTGGCCTATACCGGCAACAACACGGTATTCGATGCTGTGATGCGATCAGGTCTACCCCCAACCTCGTGGCCAGAAAAGGCGGCGCTGATCCGACCCAATGAAGACGGCAACCTTATCCGACGCATGAGCATCGATCTTAAGGCCATGCAAGAGACCGGCGACTTTAGCCAGAACGCGGTGTTGGAGGAGGGCGACATTATATTCGTACCGATCAATCCGCTGGCTGCGGTTGGCCGAGCTTTGCAGAATCTATTGATGCCGATCAATCCAGCCATTCGCGCCGTGGCGACCCCGGCGCGGGCCGCCAATACACAGTTACCATGACCACATATTTTCAGCGGAATATGACCGATCTAGGGAAATAGAAGATATGGCATGGCGTAAACCTTCCAATTTTGGTGAATGGCTCAACACCCTTTTGCGGCACAAGAAGAAGTTTTTCTTTACCGCAGTACTCATCGCGATCTTGGTGGTTGTGGTCAGCCTGCGCCTGCCCCGTAAATACACTGCCTCGGCTGTGCTAGAGATGCGACACGATCTAGCCATCAGGCAGATTGGCTCCAAGACCACGGATCGGGCCATCGAACCGATCAGAAAACTGCGACGGCAAGAATTGACTAGCCGCAGTGCGATCAGGCAGGTGATCGATGATCTGGGGCTGACCGAAAACCTGCCGCACACGATCGACGGTGAACTGACTCCCACCGGACAGCTTGCGCTCAACGATATGATCAAGAATATATCCAGTCACATCAACGTGAAATATCTGGCCCGTTACCGCGAAATTGAGCGGGTCCGCGTGGCCTACACCGACAATGACCGCGAACTGGCCCCCAAGATGACCAACAGGCTGGTCGACAACTACATCCAAAAGGCCAGCGACACGTTTGATCAGCAGTTGATTAAAACCAAAGAGTTTTTTGAAAAGCAGGCGGCCCGCTACCGACAGAAGTTGCACGCCGCCGAATTTTCATTGATCAAGTTCGAGGGCGATTATTCAGGTCTAGACCCCCGAGACCCCAGCAGCGTGGATACCAAGTTGGTGGAATTAAACGCTCGCTTTGACCGGGCCGAGGAGCGGATCAGCATATTGCGCCAGAAGCGTAATGCCTTGCAGTCGATGGTCGATCAACAGCCCGAGATGATCGAGCGCAAGGTCGAACGGATCAATCCTGAATTAGAACACCTGCTCAGCCGCAAACAGAAACTGGAAGATGCACTGTTTGAGATTCAAAACTCTGGAGGCCAGGCGACTGAACGTCATCCGAAAGTAATCAAGATCCACCGAAATATTACCCAACTTGAAGTACAAATTGCGTCCACTGATGCCAATGTCCCCTTCGAGGCAGAAGCCGTTCCCAATATCCAGCGGATTCAATGGATCGCTGAGATAAAGCAAATGGGTGGCGAGTTGGGCGCCATTGAACAGCAGCATTCGATCATCTCGCGGCAGATTCAGGAGTATGAAATACGCAAGCGCAACTACGTCGAGTTGCGTAACCAATACGTGACCATGAAGCGTGACATCAACGACTTTCGCAAACAGATGAACACATGGGAAAACGAGGCTCGCAAGACGCAGACTGCTCTGGAAGCCGCCATCGGCGGGCGTTCGATCAACATGGCCGTCATCGAACGGCCTGAAGAGTACAGTCTGCCCAGCTACCCGGCCATACCCAAGGTCCTCTTGGCTGCACTGGTTCTGGGTATCGGTGGAGGGACGGTGATGATCGTGCTGGCGGAAATGACGGATCGCTCCCTCCACGGCGTGCAGCACGCTATGGATGATCTACAGTTGCCGGTACTAGGCGCCGTTAACGAGATCGTGATGCCCGGGGTCTTGTTCAGGCGCAAGATTTTCGACTGGGGTATTTACCCCGCCACGGCCGCGGCTATGATCATCGTGTTGATCGTGACCATCTATCTGGCCAGCCTGAGTTTAGCTGACCCGTTATCGTATGAACGGCTGATGCGACAGCCGGCCACCTACCTGTTTCAATCGCGCTAAAATGGCGCGCCATGTGAAGGCATGGGCTACCTGATGTATGAACAGTTTTACAATTTCGCCAGTTCGCCGTTTCACAATACGCCCAACTCGCGCTTTTTCTTTGAAACCGATCAGCACAAGGAAGCGCTGGCCAAGCTCGAGTACACGGTGCGCAACCGCCGCGGCTTTGCTTTGATAACCGGTGACATCGGCTCGGGAAAGACCACCCTTAGCCGCACGCTTATCCGTCGCCTCGGATCCGATGCTCGCGTGGCAATGATCAACAACACCCGCGTTTCCTCGCATCAGCTTCTCAAGCTCATCTGCATCGAACTGGGCATCGAGTTGCCCGTCATCTGCGACAAGGCGACATTGCTCACCCGGTTGCGTCAATTCGTCGAGGATCAGTATTCGCTGGGACGAGCCGTCGTGGTCATCATTGATGAGGGCCAATGCCTGAGCATCGATGAGTTCGAGGAAATTCGGCTGTTGACCAATCTGGAAAGCGAAACGGACAAGCTGGTGCAGTTGCTTATCCTCGGCCAGCCCGAATTACGGCAAACCCTCAAGCACCCGCGTCTTGCGCCGTTGATCCAGCGTGTAGTGATGTACATGCACCTTAACCCGATGAGTTTTGACGATATGGCCCGGTACGTTGCCTTCCGCTTGGTTCGTGGGGCCAAGGGCAAGCCTAACGTCGATTTTTCCCGCGAGGCATTGCGGCAAATCTATGAGCGATCCAAAGGTTTGCCTAGGCTGGTCAACTTGGTCTGTGACAATGCCCTGCTGGTCGGTTATTCGCGAGATTCTCGCCTGATCGATTCCCAGATCGTCAGTGCGGCGATCTCGCAGATGCTGCCCAACTTTCATACGGAAACAACCGATATGTCGACTGATGGCGTGGACACATCCACCCAGGAGAAGTTAGAGGATGGGCGACGTATTTAACGCGATGAATCGCGCCAAGCAGCAGGCTGATCAGCAGTCACCCGACGCTGCCGCTGCGCCGTCGCAGGCCGATGACACGACGCCCGCGCTCGAACGCCAACAAAACATCGAGGTCGAGTTGAATGCCACCGATCAGCAGCAAGGGCAGCCGCAACACGGCGTTGCCGCCGCCGCCGAAAAGTCCAAGAGCGAGACCGAGCAAGCACGCACCGGTCAAGGAATGGATGGGCAGTCGCTTGCCAGCCTCAACAGCTATTCCAGTGAAGTGGTCACTCACCACGATCGCGGCAGCGTCATTACGGAACAGTACCGGGCCATCCGTACCCAGATCCTTGCCCGTGGCCGCAACCGGCAATTGCAGACCACCGTCATTACCAGCGCCGCGCCTGACGAGGGAAAAACGCTCACCACGATCAATTTGGGCGTCACCTTCAGTGAGCTGCGCAACAAGAAGACCCTGTTGATCGAAGGCGACCTGCGCCAGCCGACCTTTGCTCGCTTGCTCAAGCGCAACGCCGTGCCCGGGCTCTTGCAGGTGTTGCGAGGTGAAGTCGAGAATCTCGACCAGGCCATTCATCCCACCGTGTACGACAACTTGCAATTCATCGCCTCCGGTGGATGCGATGCGGTCAACAGCACCCAGTTGCTGTCCAGTCCGCAGTGGGGGCAACTTATTGATCGGCTCCGGGATCGATACGATCACATCTTCATCGACACGCCGCCCGTGCTTAATGTGACCGATTCGAGCATCCTCGGCGCGATCAGTGATCAGACCGTGCTGGTGGTCCGCTTAAACAAAACTCCCAGCGACGTTGTGGAGCGGGCCAAGCGATTGCTGCATGCTTCCAATAGCGAAGTCGCGGGTGTGGTCCTGACCCATCTGTCGCAACAGTTGCCCCAATACCTGTATTGGAACCGCTATGCGTACTAGGTTGTCCGCTGGTGGCTAGCCCACGACTTGGCGACGCCATGGCCGAGAATTCTCGCAAACTCCGTATCTTGATGCTGACGCATCGTCTGCCCTACCCGCCTGATCGCGGCGACCGTATTCGTAGTTATCACATGTTGCGTCTGCTAAGTAGTCAATTCGACTTGGCCATCGCTTGTACCAGTGATGAACCCGTCTGGCTTCAGCATCATCAATTGCTGTCAACGATGTCGCGGCGCGTGGCAATCCAGCCGATCTCTAATCGTTGGAGCACGCTCAAAAGTGCGTGTGCCATGTTGGTCGGCAAGACCGCCACCTCCGCTAGCTACTATCGCGCTGGCTTGGCCGACCAGATTTGTCAGTGGCATGAACAGCAGCCTTTTGATGCCGTACTGACTTATTGTACGGGCATGATCAAATATGCCCGCCTGATCTTGCGGCCGCATAAAGGAGCCCCGCGGCCTCGCCACATTATTGATCTGGTCGATGTTGACAGCGTCAAGTGGCGTAGTTACGCCCGCGACGCTTGGGTGCCCCTCCGCTGGGTCTACGCCGCCGAGGCAAGGCGACTGCGACAGGTCGAAGCCGGCCGGTTCGATCAGTTCGACGCCGTTGTGGTCTCCACTGCCGCCGAAGCACAGATCTATCGCGAGCATGTCAGCGACCGCGACAACCTCACCGTCGTGGCCAACGGCGTGGACATGGAATATTTCAATCCCCTGCCCGACGCCGGCAACAAAACTATTGTCTTCGTCGGCGTACTCAATTACCGGCCCAACGTCGACGGCATTACCTGGTTCGTTGACAAGGTGCTGCCGCAGTTGCGCAAACAGGATCCTGAGATCAAATTGCTCATCGTCGGTCGCCACCCTAGCCTGCGGGTACGGGAATTGGACGATCACCCCGGCGTCAACGTTGTCGGTTCAGTCGCCGATGTGCGCCATTACCTGGCCGAATCGTCGGCAGTGATCGCGCCATTGCGGATTGCCGGCGGCGTACAGAACAAGGTGTTGGAAGCCATGGCCAGTGCTCGCGCCGTCGTCTGTTCGCCGGGAGCCGCTAGCGGAATCGACGCGACAGCCGACGAGCAACTGCTGATCGCCGATTCGCCCCAGCAATGGGCCGATCATCTGGTGAAGCTTTTAGGAGATGCCCAGTTCCGCACTCGGTTGGCTCGCAATGCCCGCCAGTGCGTCGAACAGCGTTACAATTGGAAAAAGTGCTTGGAACCAATGGTGGCCTTGCTCAATGGCCATCGGGGACCAGATCCAACTAATGTTGCGCTGCCTGGCGGCGCACTGGCATCGTAGCGAAATGCGGGAGGCCACGTTATCGGGACATGGTGGCTTTGCTTGGATTGGTCGAAAAAGAACAAACGATCGCTGGTGACAGATCAAAAGTTTATTGGGAAGGATCAGGTGGGTACAAATACAACAACCGCAGGCCAGAATGCTGGCGCCCCCGTCTGCGAGTCGACCGATCGCGGCCTTATGGCGTGGCGCTTACTCGTGGATGCGGTTCGATTCCGCGACTTGCTGCTTGCCCTGACATACCGTGACATCCGCGTCAAATACAAGCAGGCATTTCTCGGCATATTCTGGGTTTTTTTCATGCCCTTCGTGGCCATCGCCTCAGGCATCGTGTTTCGTCTGGCGATCTGGTTTTTCAAGTCGCAAGCCGGCATCAGCGAATCGTTCGGTATGGGCCAGATCGTGCCCGTCATGGTCAAGTCCGTGCCCTGGCTGCTGTTTGCCGGCATCGTTGGCGGCTCTTCCACAAGCCTCATTAACAGCATGGGTCTTATCACCAAGATCTACTTTCCCAGACAAGTCGTGCCCTTTTCCACCATCCTCTCATCAATGTTTGATTTTATCATCAGCCTTTCCGGCATGTGCCTTGTCCTTGTCCTTGTGTTGACGACGAAGATTGTTCCCGGCGGAGCCGATGCGGTCAACATTACTACGCATTACCTGTGGTTGCCGGTGTTACTGTTGATCCTGGTAACGCTGGCGACCGGGCTGGGCTTATTTTTCAGTTGTGCCAACCTTTTTATGCGCGATGTACGTTACCTCGTACAGATGTGCCTCAACTATGGCGTGTTCTTTTCCCTGGTGTTTCTACATTACGAGGACTTTCAAGGTTGGGGATGGATCTTTTTTATCAATCCCGTGGCGCCGATTCTCGAATCAATCCGCACCATTGTCACCCAGGGGCGGATCGCGCCGGACATTTTGCCTTGGTTGGCCTATAGCACGGCAGTGGCCGTGATTGTCATGATATTTGCCAGCCGGTTTTTCAATCGCTCGGAAGCGTTGTTTGCCGAAGTTGTGTGATTAAGCCGTTCTTTAGGGTTCATTAGCCGGGTGCGTATGAACGATGTGGCGATACATGTCGAGCACGTCTGGAAGAAATTCCGCAAGGGTCAACTCAATGACCGCATGCGCGATTTTTTCCCGCTGATGCGCCAACTGATGTTCGGCCCAGGCAAGTCTGATGCGGATCTGGGTGACCGTGAATTTTGGGCGCTGCGTGACGTGTCATTTTCCGTCAAGCGGGGCCAGTCGCTGGGGGTCGTCGGGCCCAATGGCGCGGGCAAGAGCACCATGCTGAAGATGCTGGCACGTATCCTGCGGCCCAACCGCGGGACTTTTGACGTTCGCGGCCGGGTGTCATCGCTGATCGAAGTCGGCGCCGGCTTTCATCACGAACTGACCGGCCGGGAAAATATTTACCTGTCCGGCACTATCTTGGGCATGAGCCGCAAGGAAATCTGCGCTCGTGAGCGGGCCATTATCGAGTTTTCAGAAATTGAGGAATTTATGGAAACGCCGGTGAAGCGTTACTCCTCGGGAATGAAAGCCCGATTGGGCTTTTCTATCGCTGCCCATCTCGAGCCTGATGTGCTGCTGGTTGATGAGGTCCTCAGCGTCGGCGACGTGCGTTTCCGACAAAAGTGCTTGCGTCATATGGAGTTGCTGAGCCAATCAAACGTGACCATCATCTTTATCTCTCACATGCTTGACCAGGTGCGTAGGCTTTGTCCCAACACCGTGGTGCTCGATCAGGGCAAGGCCATCTACAATGGCCCAACAGAAGAGGCGACCCGAGTGTACCTGGACGTGTTCAATCAGGCGCCAAGTCACAGTGTAGACGCCGACGATCGCAACAGGAAGGTCGAGTTACGCGACATCAATTTTCGAAACATCGCTGGTGATGAAGTGGGAAAATGGATTGTCCGTCAGCCGGGCATGATCGATTGTAGGCTGGTCATCAAGAAACGCATTGAGAAGCCCGCTGTGGTTATTAAGATTTTCGATATCCGTGGCATGTATCTGGACACCATTGGTAGCGCTAGCGGGGGATTGATCATTCCACCTGAACCGGGTCAGTACCGCGTGCGTTTCACGCTCGAGCCCATGCCCTTGACGGACGGCGATTACGCATTCCATTTCTACGTTTATGATAGGTCGCTACAGGTGCCGTGCATCTGGGAGTTGCGTCAACCGCGAATGCTCTCGGTACGCGGAGGTAATATCGGCAGTTCGGTCGTGGATTGCAGTGGACGATGGGAACTGATCGGGTTAGATGACTCAAGTGTGTAATGGCAATCAAAGATATGCTGGGGACAACTTGCAACGTACTGCGGGGCCGATTAGAAAGCACGCTCTGCTATAGTGGGCTATAGACAATACGGCCTTTGCGCCTGCCCGAGTTTCTGGATATTGGTGCGCTCCGGTGTGCCGCCATCTGGAGGTACTAAAATCTGAGTTGTTGGCCTTGAGCTAGTTAAGTTGGAGAATTTCCAGTAACCGTTTCTTTTCCAGTCCGATCGAAAAGCGTTCTTGAGCCCTTCGCCATCCGTTTTCACCAAGCTTTTTGCGCTGTTGCGGGTCACCTGCCAATTGCAGCAGGTATTGGCTGTGGGCCTCGATATCTCCCGGGTGGCACAGCAATCCGTGTACGCCGTGTGTCACCAGTTCGGGCAGCGACCCGTTGCGGCCCGTTACCACTGGCAGGGCGGCGGCCATGGCCTCGGCGTAGCTGACCCCGAACGCCTCCTCCTGGCCGGTTAGCGGGCCGGTGCAATGATGGGCAGTGAATAAGTCGGCTTCACAACGCAGTTGCGTGCCGGTCGACCGATCGATGTTGCCCAGTATTTCTATACGGTGGGCAAAAACCGATCGGGCCCGCAGTATTTCACACATGATCCGCATATGGCCGTCGCCCGCCATAATCAGATGGCCGTCAAAGCCTTGCTCGCAGGCGCGGGTAAAGGCGTTAATCGTCAGGTCTGGACCCTTGAAGTCGGACAGGCGGCCCAAGTAGAGGGCCTTGAGGCCCTTGGTCTTTGCCAGTCGTGTTGGTGGTGTGTCGGGTACCTCGACACCCATGTATTTAACCGCAACGCGTTCGTGGGGCACACCAATGTCATAAAGCCGTCGTGCTGTCGTGTGGGAATTGGCTATCAACATCGCTCGCTGGGCCAGTTGCCGTACCTGCTGGCGGTAATCGGTCGGGTGCACACGCTCGCCCAGCCGGCCAGTCGGGTAGCAATAATCCCAAAAGACGTCGTAGCCATGGCAGTGCACGAAAAGCGGCTTGTCCGTCAGACGCCACAGCGGCGCATATTGCAGGGCAAACCGCAGGTTGTGTACGAGCACTTTCTTAACATTCGCTGATTCAACTGCGAGTTGCAAGCGTTCGATAGGCGCTCGATTTTGTCTCCTACGGGTGAACCGGTCAAACCACGTGCGCTTCGCAACTACGGGGCTTTGTTCTACGTTACCCAACGCCATCACTGCGATGCGTTGTTGCCACGTTGGCGCCTCGGGCGCTTCGCAGGCGATTAATTCGATGTGATCGACCATCGCTTCGAGCTGCCGCTGCATCCACAGCTCCGACGGCTTGGCCCAATTCTTCATCACCCACAGCAGGCTCATAAATTGTTGTTCCTGCCACGACTGTGCGTATTTCAAATCGCTGGCTGGTACCCTTGTCGTTCCAGTTGCCCGCCAATCAATTCCTGAAGGCGGCTTTTCTGCTTTTGGTTCAGCAATCTGCGACCCTTGCCGATGCTGTCAGCGTTGACGGGATGGCGGACATTTTCGTGGTGTGAAAAGACCGCCACGTCGTCGTTCTTTTTAGCATAGACGTTTGAATCGATCATGTGTGGATTGTAGCTCAAACCCAGAAACTCGCACGCGGATTTGAGTTGTTTCTGTGGGTCGGTCACCAGTGACTCATAATGGATTTCCAGATAACGATCTTTGCCGGTGGCCGAAAAACTCTGCACCGCGTCTATGGACTGTGTCCACCGCAAAGCTGCGTCCTCTAGCGTAGTCTGCAGCCCCGCTGCCAGGTATGATTGCACCACATCTACGCCGTCGCGCACCATGTGGATATACCGTGCATCAGGAAAAACTGAATCGATCGCGTCCAGATAAAACGAATTCAACGGTGTCTTGTCACCCCAGCGTTGGCCGGTCTGGCCGGTCTGCTGGCCATGAAACCGGAAAAACCGGTCCAGCAGCAGGGCAAGGCTCTGCTCGCCGGCATCTGCGTTGATCATCTGCAGCACAAGCGGCCGCAGAGACACGCCGAATACTTCGAAATGTCGGTGAAACTCGAACCGTGAATAGATGAGGTGCACTAGATCTAACCACTGCATCGTGCCGAACTGCTTGAACAGATTGATGGTCGGTCCTAGTACGTAAGTTTCCGGGGGAATGTGCACCTGTCCGCCGGCTTCCAGCAACCGGCGGAGCAGGGTGTTGCCTGATCGGCCCGAGCCGACCACAAAAAAGGGGGCAAAACCTTCATCGCGGTGCAATGGGAGTTGTGTCGCCGAGCCTAGCGAAGACGACGTTTTGCGTTTGATACCAAAAAAAGTCAAGGTTATTTCTTGCCGGCAGCGGATTGGCTTTGGATGCGCAGCCCCGCCATGTAGCCTCGCCATTGATGATATTGTTTCTTGCGGTTGAAGCGACCGCTCTTGTCGCACGATCCGTTGGGCCGGTACGCCTGCCACCACAGTGCTGCTGCGCGTCGATACATCCACCGCGGCACGCCACGCCATCGCGGCCCCTCTAATTCCTTGGTTTCACTCATTCCTTCCGTCACGGCCATGCGATACCAGCGGTGTAGCGTCCACCGCGGCGTGCACCGGCTATGGGGTACGTAATGCCACACCATGGCCTCTGGCAAATAAACCGGTCGGCACCCGTCATCCAGCAGTCGATTTTGCATCTCCGTTTCCTGGCCCACCGGGTTGCATGCAGTACCCGCGTGCAGAGCGCCGGGCCCAATGTCCGGGTTGAACCCACCTACCGACAGTACCCGTTGCACGAACACGCCGTAGTTAAATCCGATAAACCGGTTCCATTTCAACGATTCTTGCGGGTCCTCCGGATTCCATCCCTTTGCCGACCAGGGTAAATAATCCACCAACCACGCCGGAGGCCGGTCGCCTTGGTAATCAACCTGAAACGGTCCGCCGAAAAAACAGTCCGGCCCGTGTTCGGATGCTGCCCGAGCGTAGATCTCGAGCAATTGTGGGCACACGCGAATATCGTCGTCCAAAAATAAAACAAACCCTTCGCAGAGCGTTTCGAGTACCTGCTGCAGCGCCCGGCTCTTGCCCAGTAGTACTGTGTGCCGATATTCGATGGGTAACTTGCTCTCTGCCCGCCGACACTCTTTTTCTGCCCCCGCAGCGGTGCCGTTTTCGATCACGATTACTCGCTCGAATCCGTCCGGCCTTTGGGTTTCGGCTAGGCTGTCTAGCGTACGCTGTAGCAATGAGCTACGCCCGTGGGTGGCGATGACGGCGTTGAATCTCAACATGTTGTTGCCAGAGCGTTGTCGGCTGATCCCACGAGTATTATCAGTGCCTGATCAGATCCGGCCAACATTGATATCGGTCCAAACGTCACCCCGGATGCACTGTCGCCATGGCCGATGTGACACACGATCATCCGCTTGGGCCAGCACCGGCGCCAAAAGCTTGTAGCCACGACAATCCACATGGTACACATTGGTGCGTCGTGATTCTAAATCGGTTGCACCTGTCGATCTTGGTGGGGGTGTCTAAAATCAGGCCTTTGTCTCAGGGAAACGTTAAAAGTAAGAGGCGCCACAACAACAAGGCAAGGTTGAATTCTAAGCGCTCAATTCGTCGGCATTTACTATTTTGTCACCGTGGTGCCGTGGCCACAGGCGATCCAATTGCTCGGCAGTACCCAGTAACCAGGCCCGCTGTTGGAGCCAATCGGCGATGTGGGTTTGCTCACGGCGTCTGGCGGCAGTGGCCAGCATGGCGTGCATGGCGGCGCACTGCGGCGCTGGCATCAGTTCGGCCATGGCAATTTTTTGTTCCAGTTGTTCCAGCGCCATCGCGTCGTATCCGGTCTCGACCTCATAGCGTGTCTGCAGCGAGGTCCGTTGCAGCGACTCGGTTACGTTGAGCTTGCAGTGGTGCAGGGAAGATAACGCCTGCCACGCGCCCCATAGGTCGCGGCAGTAGAGTCGTGATTCGGTGAGCATCAGCAGCAAATGGCCCTTTATGACTCGCGCTTGCCCCAGGGGATAGATCAGCACGGCCTGGCAAATGGTGGCCGTTTCCGCGAAACGCTCACTGCGGCAGCGTAGTATGGCTAGGCGGTGATACAGCATCAGCCGGACCGATCGCTGTAACGGCCAGCGGCGCAGGGCTGTGGCAAGCATGGCCTCGGCCTGCTGCGGGTCAACAGCGATCAGCTCGGTAATTTGCGGTAGCTGGCGTGCGACACGCGCGGTGATAAGCCCGTAAACGGCCCAACCGATGGCAAAGACCAAGAAAAGCAGCGAGAGGCCGCTTTCGGGGGTCGCCTGCAGGTAGACTGCCTCAAACGCAGCTAAGCAGGCCATGGCGATGAGCGTGCCTCGAAACAGCCACCACAACGTGCTGTCGAGCATCATTTGTTGGCGTAATACCTGTGGCACAAATGGCTGACAGAACTGGACAGCCACCGGCTCACTGTGATCGCGTTGCTGGCCCGTTGTCGGCGGGGGCAGCTGGTCTTGTACGCCGTTTAGATTCATAGCGGTGCAACAGGATCGAAAGGCCGCTGTGATTCGCGAAGTACATCAGCCTGCCATAGCGAATTCAGTTCGGCGAAACGATTGACGAGAGTACCAGCGGGCATCAATAGTGTGGCCCGTGTCCACCACAGTTGGGCATTGGTCGTCGGGTTATTTTCTAGGCGCAGATAAGACAATGCCATCAACGCGTGGCCATAGGCGGCTTCGATGCCCAGCGGGCGCAGGTCGTCGAGCAGGGTCGGTGCCTGGCCAATCGCATCAGCGAAATGATTGGTGCGGACCTGCTGAATAAGTCGAGCCAGCTGATACCCGGCACTGACTATGGTGTTGGCAAATGCTTCGACGGCGTGGCGCTGGCGGCGCAACGTGTCATCGGCGTCGACAAGGTGGTCGGCCTGTAGTTGTGCTATAGCCCGTTGGATTTGCAATTGCAAGGAACCGGGATATTGCTGCGGTAACTGATCGATCAGGCTGGAGTAGGCAACGATGGCCGAGTCATAAGCCTTGAGTTGATCGAGGCTGTGGGCGATAAGTGCGATGGTATGCCCGTGCATTTGTGGCAAATTCGTCGTGCCTGCCAGCAGTTGCCACGCCAGATCAAGGGCCTCCCGATGGCGACGCTGCAACGACAGTTCCTGGACCTTTTGTAATTCGCTTTGCCGATGGCGCAACCGGCGCACACGGATGTGGACTTTGATCAAAACGCCTGCCAACGCAAACCATGGCAATACAACCGCCAGCGGGTGCTGCACCGTCAAGGCCACGAGAAGCACGCCGACCAGGATGATAAGTGGCAACAGTCCGATCAGTCGCGACGGGGTGCGCAGCGAATGGTTTTTCAGGTGCTGGGCGACCTGTTGCTCGTTGGGCAATCGATGTCCCTGCTGTGCAGATGAAGTTGCGTCCAAGGCAGCCATCTTCTTTGCGTCCATTATCCAAGTGGGGGCGGGTTCCAATGATACAACAGCAGATAGATGACCACACCGGTAATCGATACATACAGCCAGATGGGCAGCCCGATCCTCGCCAGCCGCCGGTGATGCTCGAATCGTTCCGTTAAGGCCAGGCGAATCAGCCTAATGGCGACCACCGGCACCACCATGGCCAGGCTGACGTGGGTAAAGAGTATGAACAGATAAACCTGTTTGGCGGCCCCCTCACGGTTAAACGTCGTGTGCAGATCACTGCCTGCTGAGGACCGTGCAAATTTGTGGGTGATGTAAAGCAGAAGAAACAGCGTGGAAACGCCGAAAGCCGTGATCATGCACCGCTTGTGAGCGGCGATATGTTTTTGCTTGATGAGGATCACGCCGGCAACCAACAGTACGGTGGCGATCGCGTTGAGTGATGCGTTGATATGAGGCAGGAGGTGCAGGATCATTGATTGTTAAGACGGGTCTTGCGACGAATCTCTTGGAGGAGATTTTTGGCCAGGGGTCGGGCCCTCCAGAAGCCGAATCGTCATAAATTGTTATTACCTCGATCTCTGCTGCGCTGCGATTTTTGCAGTAGCCGCAACAGTTCCGTTATCCATCAGTACCTTTGAGTGCCCTTGCCGACGCTGAACAGTCAAGTACACGCTGCAGATCTTGCTTCAACGCGGCGCGTTGTTCAGCTTCGAGGCCATTGTAAGCCCCGCGTATGTGTAAGTGGCGATCAACGAGCAGAAAATTGGACGTGTGCAGAATGGGAATGGTGGAATTTTGTTTATTCTCAGCAACGGTCTGTTTGAATCCTTGTTCGCACAGGGTCCAGATTTCGTCACGACCACCAGTCAAAAATAGCCAATGTTCGCGATCAGCTTGGTAACGTTGGGCGTATTGCTGCAGCCTGGGTGGCGTGTCGTGTCCGGGGTCCACGCTGATGCTGACTAGACGAATATGAGACCATTGGGGATGCTTGGCCAGTTCCGTTTGCAAGCCGGCCATCTGCTGCATCAGTGCCGGGCAAATACCGGGACAACGGGTGAAAATAAAATTAACGATCCAGACCTTACCGCGTAACTGTTCGCTTCCAAACGGCTGACCATTGCGCTCGGTCAACAAAAATTCAGGCAGGGCCAGGCCTTGTTGAAACAGGTGACTGTCGGTTGCCGGCCCATTGCGAGCAAAACTGGTCATCACGATCAAGGCTGTGGTGCATACCGAGGCAATTGCCAAGAGGGCGACCAAAATTTTCGGCTGCGCATAAGTCATAGTAATCCGTCGCTGCGTGGCCTCGCCACCTGTTTGGCCGTGGCGATCAGCAGCAGGATGGTGAATACCATAAAGATGGCGGCCGCGCACGTCGCGTTGACAGGGCCGGACGCCGTTTCGTTGCTGCCGTGCATCAAGGCGGCAAGGGCAGTCTGTCCGTACGTCAGAGGATTGACCGCCATAAGAATTTTCAGCCACAGAGGGACACTGTCGTAAGGGAACACCGCCCCAGACAGAAACCACATGGGAAAGTAAATAAGATTCAGGCGGGCGTGAAAGCCCGCGGTTGAATCCATCGGCCAAGCCAGGGCGAACCCGATGACTGTCAAGGCCACGGCGATGACCAACAGCATCCCTGCCGCGGCCGACATGGACAGCCAGCCGGGCCAGTGGCCCATCACCGGCCAGGCGAGCATGAATACCAGTGCCTGTAAAGTCGCAATCAATGCCCCGCCCAGCACTTTTCCCAGCACTATCGATGTGCGTGGGATTGGCGCCGCCAGCACGCCTTGAAGAAAACCGTTGTTACGTTCGTCAATCACTGAGTACGAGGCGAATATGGCGGTGAACATGACTATCATGACCATCGAGCCGGGAAAGAAGTATTGTCGGTAGCCGATCTGCAGGCCTTGTGCGACCTGTGGGCTGTTGGAAAAGGCCTGATTAAGCCCAGAGCCCAGCATCAGCCAAAACAATGCGGGGGTAGCCAAGGCACTGAAAAGCCGGCCGCGCGAACGAAAATATCCGATCAACTCACGATGGCAGAGTGTCAGGCCCCCCCACCACAGCCCACCGCCGGCTGTTGTTGGGATTTCAGTCGTGGGTGTTGATTGAGGCATATATTGGCCACCATCGTAGGCGACTGAACGGCCAAGTCCAGACGGCTTGCCCTTATGCTTGGCGGTGCACATGGCTGTCCATTTCCCTGGTGGTCGACGGTTGCTACAATTGCCACTGGATTATTCTTTGACCCTAGAAACGAGGAATGTTACATGCCTTTGGTCCCGACGGTGATTGAAAAGACTGGGCGCGGCGAGCGGGTCTACGACATTTACTCGCGGTTACTTAAGGACCGCGTGGTCTTCATGGGTGGCCCGGTAACGGATGAAACGGCCAACCTGACAATTGCGCAATTTCTGTTTTTATCCAATGAAGACCCCAAGGCAGATATCCATTTTTATATTAATACGCCGGGCGGATCGGTCAGCGCTGGCTTGGGCGTCTACGATACGATCCAGTACATTCGCCCGGACGTGGCCACCTATTGCATCGGCGTGGCGGCATCAATGGGCTCGCTGCTGCTAATGGCAGGGGCTAAGGGCAAGCGCTATTGCCTGCCCAACAGTCGCGTGTTGTTGCATCAGCCGTTGATCGGAGGAGTTATGGAAGGCGCAGCTACCGACTTGGATATCCAGGCCAAGGAAATGTTGCGGCAGCGTGGCCGACTGTACAAGATCATGGTCGATTGCACTGGCCAGGACGAGCAAACCATCGCCCGCGATTGTGAGCGCGACAAATGGCTCGATGCTGAAGAGGCAGTAGATTACGGCGTGACCGATGCCGTGCTAAGTCAGATCGCACACGACATGTCGCAACAGCACGAAAAAGACGACGAATAATGTGTAGAGGTTTAGGCGGTCAAAAAATAGGCGGGGCGGGGGTGGCGTGGAGGGGTGGCCTGCTGGCCTTGGCGCTACTGCTGTTGGCCCCATGGGGTTGTGGCGGCCAACGAAACTTTTCCACTGGGGCTGATGAACTTCGTCGGCGAAACCATGAATTGTTCGAACAGGTGCGCGGCCTAGAACGCGACATCGAGCAGTACATCGAAGAAGTCCAGATGCTGCAGCGGCGAATGGAGGACAAGCGTGGAGGAATCGAGGGTGCCGACCCGCCACAACTATCGCAGGTCCGGTTCGGCCGATACAGCGGTGCGTTGGATATCAACGGTGACGGCGATGATGATTTGATCCGTCTGTATGTCCTCACGCTCGATCAGCATGGCCGATTTCTGCCCGTGGCGGCTATTGCTACGGTCAGGGCGGTGAGGAACGAGATCGATCAGGACCCGCAAGTGGTCGTTGAGCGGCAGTATGGGCCTGAAGAGTTTGACAAGCGATACCGTAGTGGCTTTACTGGCACGCATTACATGCTGGATATCAAGTTGCCCTCGCCGGTGCCCGAAGGTTTTGACGAAGCGGATGTATCGCTTTTTATCAAGGACATGGCGACGGACATCACCCGGCGTTATACGCAGACCATTGCCATCCAAACTGCCTCGGTGATCGCGGCATCGTAAGGCGTAAACGGAGCGGCAGCTTTGAGTCGACACCTACTTGTGACTGGTGGCTGTGGATTTATTGGTGCTAATTTCGTGCGATTTGTCCGCCAATGCAGACCGGATTGGCACATCACCAATCTCGATGCACTTTCGTATTCAGGTAATCTCGAAAACTTGGCAGACCTGGAAGCCGATGAGCACTATGCCTTTGTTAAAGGCGACATCGCCGATGCGCCCCTTGTGGACAAGCTAGTTGAGTCCTGCGACGTTGTTGTGCATTTTGCTGCCGAGAGCCATGTTGATCGCTCCATCCTTGATGCCCGCCCCTTCATCGACACCAACGTCGCCGGTACCCAAACACTGTTGGATGCCATACGCCGTGTCTGGAAAGATGATGCCAAGCGGTTCGTCCACGTCAGTACCGACGAGGTGTATGGCGAACTGCCGTTGGAACGGATCGATCTGAAGTTCACCGAGCAGACGACCATTGCTCCTAACAGCCCTTACGCTGCCAGCAAGGCGGCTAGTGATCTGCTTGTGTTGGCCAGTCATCACACCTTTGGGCTCAACGTGGTCGTGACCCGCTGTTCGAACAACTTCGGTCCCTATCAGTTTCCTGAAAAGGTGATTCCGCTGTTTGTCACCAACCTGATCGAAGGCCGAAAGGTGCCGCTGTACGGTGACGGTAAGAATGTGCGCGACTGGATTCACGTGGACGACCACTGCGAAGCAGTACTGGCGGTGTTGGAACGTGGGACCGCGGGGCAGGTGTACAACATTGGCGCCAACAACGAGCACACCAACCTTGAATTGACGCACTCCATTCTGGGCATCATGGGTTATGGAGAGGAGATGATCGAGCCAGTGAAGGACCGTCTCGGACACGATCGCCGATACGCGATTGATTCAGGTAAGTTGCAATCCGAACTGGGCGTATGGGCCACGAGGTCGAACTGGCCCGAGGCGTTGGCGTCCACCGTGCGCTGGTATATTGACAACGACCAGTGGTGGCGACGTGTCAAGAGCGGTGCTTATCGCCAGTATTATCAGGATCAATACGGTAAGCGCAGCGTGTAATGGTGAACCGGGTCGATAGGCGGAAAGCCAGCCCAAGTTCTGCGGCGACAGCCAAAGTCCTTCACGATATCGACTATTAAGCAACGGGTCTATGTCGCGGCATCATCCGCTGTGACCCAGGGATAAAAAGTTCAGCCTAAGATGCTATGCAATTGGGCTAGACAGCCTTGCGATTGAAGTTCGGCTGCGACGCAAGCTTGTTGTTGGCCTGTTCAAGCTGATTGGTGGCCATGGCCAATCGTTCGATCACCATTTCCATGGAAACTGGTCGCTTGGCGGGGTTGCGTTTGATGCAGTCCATTACCAGTGCAGACAGGGCCGGCGGAATATTGGAGTTCACCTCGGCCGGGGCCGGGCAGGCGTACTTATCGGCACGGGCAACGACCTTGTCACGCTTCTTGGGGATCATGGTCGGTACGTGCCGGTCGGTGAGCATCCAGTACATCGAAGCACCGAGGTTGAATACGTCGGTCAGCGGGGTAATTTTGTGACGTTTGACCTGTTCGGGGGCGATGTAATCAGGTGTTCCCTGGATACGCTTCTTGGTGGTGCCCAACTCGCAGCTTTGGCCGAAGTCGATCAGCTTTACCTGGTTCTGGCCGGTGATGAGGATGTTGTTGGGCTTGATGTCGGCGTGGACGAACCCGGCCATGTGCATGGCGTCCAAACCAGCAGCGACCTGTTGGCAGAGTTGGCAGAATTCAACGTAAGTGGCCGGCTTGTATTGCTCCATGGTATGGCCGTCCACCATTTCCATCAGGACGACCAGTTCAACGGTGCGAAACAACTTACGATGATGGATCAGCTTGTAGCTACGGCGCAGGTTGGGGTGGTTGAGTTTGCTAGACAGCTCGTATTCAGTGATCGCCTGTTCGAGGAAGCGATCATCCTTGGGCTGCTCTTTGATGATATGCTTGAGGGCGTAGACCTGATGAGTCCGGTCGCGCACGGCATAAATAGTACTGCGTGCGCCGGTGCCTAGCGTGGCGATAACATCGTAACCCTGAATTTTTCGCAAATGGCCCATTTACAATAGTTATGAATAATTTCAGTGATCAGCAGCAGGCCATCCACCCAGTTATTCTAGCCTTAAAAATACAATGGGATGGAGGTGGTATTGCAAATTTGTCAAAAGTCCAACTCGACGGTTGCCGGTTGAATGTAAAACCATGCGTCTCTGGGATTTACACTCGATTTTGCTAACAGAACTTTGGTTCAACGAGACGGACTGAGAAGGCGTTGCTGAAGATAGCCGCTCGAGAAATACTGCCCGGTGCTGACGCCTGAATCTATTTCGCTATGGAGGCGAACCAAGTGGGGGGGGATATTAAAACGCCGCTGGAGCCGTTGGATCAGGTCGCCTAGGTGACGCATCTGGTTCTGGTCTAGCCGGCGTCTGTGGCTGTCACCTACCAGACAAATGCTGATGGCGTGGTGGTTGTACCAATCGCGGTGGGCCCCTGAGGCGGCGGCCGAGTCGAGCTGCTGACGCCAGCGGTAACTGGCTTGGATGGTCTGGTTCGGATCATTGTGGCCGTCGTCGATGACGAAGTGATAGATTAACGGACCCAGTTCGCGCGACGCTTGCGTGGTTGTCAACCGATCAACAGGGCGTATATTTGGGCCACTTTCGTAAATCACGATCGCCGACCACTTTCTGGCCGCAGTCGCGGTATCGAATAGGGACGTCCAGCCAGCGGGCTGGGTAGTTTCAGCGCGGAGGCTGATCGGTCGCATCGGCGTGGTGATTGGGCCGGGCTCAAGCAGCATCAACAGGCCACTGGCGACAGCCATCGACGCGATCAGGACGGCCAAGACGATCAGCGGCCTGCGGTGCGGTACGATCATGACCGAATTAGGGCTGGTCAAGGTCGTAGACCCCCTAAGCAATATACAAGAACGAGTAAATTACCCGCCCAATGGATCATCGGCCTCTGCGGGTTTGCGACTTTCAATTTCGACGTTTGCTGAGTCACTGGCGAAACGGTGCGCCTTCTCGGACGCGCAGCGTGCTTCGAGATGGGGATCGCATCACTTGCCTCGGTGTGGTTTGGGCTGGTGGGCATCAGGCATCCTTGCCTTGGAAAGACCGTCCTATTTGGCTATGGCGTGTATAGCGGTTGTAATCGCTGCCGTAGCGCCGGCTGCTCGCCGCCGAAGGCGTTTAGTTCCTTGGCCGGTCGGTACTGGCCGTGCAGCACCTGGTACCGTTCGTAAGGCGTGCGGTCTGCTTGGGGGGGAAATAACGCTTTTTCACAGGCGAGCGTGGCTAGGCAGAATGCCGAAAGCAACACAGCAAAAGTAACGCGATGTGCACCGTGGGTGCCCATGGTGCTATCTTAGCATTGGAGGGCTCGCCGACCAATGCTAGCCGCTGCGTTTCAGAGAATTTCGAGGGGGGAAATGTTAAGATTGTCCGCATGGCGACCTTCTGGTCCAAGACACTGATCCCCACTAGCCGGCAGGAGCCTGCCGACGCGGAAGTGCCCTCACACCAGTTGATGATCCGTGCCGGGCTGATCCGCAAGCTCACCGCCGGGGTATATGACTACCTGCCCCTAGGTACACGTTCGTTGCACAAGGTGATGGCCATTGTGCGGCAGGAGATGGACCAAACAGGGGCCGTCGAGGTCTACCTGCCGGCCTTGCAGCCGATCGAATTATGGGAACAGACCGGTCGGCGGACAGACTATGGCGACAATCTGTTTGTGGTCCGGGATCGCCACGGCCGCGAAGAGGCACTGGGCCCGACCCATGAAGAGGTCATTACCGAACTCGTTGGCGGTTGCATCGAATCCTACAAGCAATTGCCGCTGACCCTTTATCAGATTCAGACCAAGTTCCGCGACGAGTTTCGTCCCCGCTTTGGTGTCCTGCGGTCCCGCGAGTTTCAGATGAAAGATGCCTACTCCTTCGGCACGACGGCTGAGGAACTCGATAAGAGTTACCAGGCCATGTATGACGCATATTGTCGGATTTTTGATCGTTGCGGTTTGCCGTACGAAATTGTCGAGGCAGAGAGTGGCCCCATCGGCGGTTCGGCCAGCCACGAGTTTATGGTTCCGTCTCCCACAGGCGAAGACGCAATCCTTAAAAGCGACAAGGGCAACTATGCGGCGAATGTTGAAAAGTGCGCCATAGGCGATCGGCCGTATTCGTTCGACGGCGAGCCAACAGGTGATCTGAAAGTGGTTGAAACCCCAGGCGTGAAGACCATCACGGAGTTGTGCGCATTTTGGCGCAAGGTGATGAAAAGCAAGCTGAGGCAAGCGAACACCTTGAAGACACTTGTGTACAAGACTGGGTATTGTTTCCCGGCCAAGCGTCCGATTTGGCTTGTTGCCGTGGTACGGGGAGACCATGACGTAAATGAGGCCAAACTACGGACTTTTGCAAGAGATCGAGCGGCGACAGAAAAATGGTTCTATGGGGGAGCAAGTGAAATCATCTTCGTGGATGAAGAGGAAGGGAAGAACCAAAAGTTCGAAATCGGATTTGTGGGTCCGCACGTAATCGAAGATCGTGATGATATATGTGTAGTGGTCGACTTCGATGCGGCGCAATCAGGGTTTTGGGTAACAGGCGCAAACAAACAAGATGCTCACGTTATGCATTTTCATTGGAAGCGAGATGCTGCCTATGATCAACGATCAAAGGAGATTATTGTTGCAGATATTCGTAACGCTGCCGACGGTGACCCGTCACCAAAGAATGACGGGGGAGGGTTGCGCGAGACTAAAGGTATTGAGATCGGCCACGTGTTTAAGCTGGGCACGAAGTATTCTCAGGCTTTGGGTGTGCAGGTGCTGGACAAGCGGAACAGCCGTGTGCCGCTAATCATGGGCTGCTATGGGGTCGGGATCAATCGCATTATGGCAGCAGCAATTGAATGCGAGGGTGGGCACGATGACCACGGCATCATCTGGCCGGCTAGTATTGCCCCGTATGCGGTGCTGATTACGCCAATCAAGTACAACGGTCAGGTCAAAGACGTGACCGACCGGGTCGCGGCGCAACTCGAGCAGGACCATGGCCTGGATGTGTTGATTGACGATAGGGCCGAGCGGCCAGGCGTTAAGTTCAAGGATGCGGATCTGATCGGTATTCCATTACGTATTACCATTGGCGACAAGACGCTGGACGGCGGCAAGGTCGAGATCAAGCCTCGTACGGATAACAAGCCCCAATTGGTTGAGGTGGCTCAAGCTGCCCACAAGGCAGCTGAACTGCTCTCGGGCTTATGAGCAAATCACTCGCAATACGCGGCGACAGGCTTGATGTCGATTTTGAGGCGATTCGCGAAGCGGCACGTCGGATTGAGCCCTGCATCCATCGTACACCCGTGCTGACATCGCGCTACTTCAACGAGTTGCTTGGCGCCGAGGTATATTTCAAATGCGAGAATTTTCAAAGGACAGGCGCGTTTAAGATTCGCGGGGCATGCAATGCGGTGTTATCGCTGGATGACGAGCAGGCGTCACGGGGAGTGGTGACGCATTCGTCGGGCAACCACGGGCAAGCGATGGCACTGGCGGCAAAGATGCGCGGCATTAAGGCGACGGTTGTCATGCCGCGCAACGCTATGGCAGTCAAGCTCGCGGCCGTGGAAGGTTATGGTGCGCAAGTTGTCCTTTGTGATCCGGGAGAAGTGTCGCGACAGGCAGCGGCGGATGAAGTGATCCGGCAGACGAATGCCACGCTGATCCATTCATACAACGATCCTCACATCGTTGCCGGACAGGCCACGGCCTGCCTCGAGTTAATTGAAGAGGCCGGTCCGTTGGATTTAATTTTGGCGCCATTGGGCGGCGGCGGACTGCTCAGCGGCACCGCGCTAGCGGCAAAGGTGATGTGCCCGGACGCATTGGTCATTGGGGTTGAACCCGCGGGAGCCGACGATGCGCTGCGATCGCTGGAGGCCGGTCGCATTTTGCCTTCGGTCAGCCCCAGAACTATTGCTGACGGGCTGTTGATGCCGTTAGGAGATTTGACATTTAAGATCATTCGGAAGCAGGTGTCTGCGGTGGTGATTGTCGATGATGACGCCATCATCGACGCTATGCGGCGGGTATGGCAGCGAATGAAGGTTGTCATTGAGCCCTCAGCCGCAACGGCGGCAGCGGCACTGGTGCAGGCTCGCATGGAAACGTCGCATAAACGCATCGGCGTCATCTTCAGCGGCGGGAACGTGGATTTGGACAAGTTGCCGTGGTAGGCTTGGACGAGCCGGCTGACAGCTTTTGGGAGGTTTATGTTGCAAGTAGCATGTTGTCAGGTTGACACGGTTTGGCAGGACAAGGCGGCGAGCCATGCGCGGGTGACGGATTTGCTGGAACAAGCACCCCTTGAAAAGGGGGCGCTTGTCGTGTTGCCGGAATATTTCGCCACCAGCTTCAGCTTAGACGTGCCAAAAATTGCCGAAGGCGCCCAGCGCGAAAGCGAAACTTTTTTAGCCCAGACGGCCAGGCGGCTGGGCGTGTATCTGGCGGGCGGCGTGGTGAATACCTGTGGTGGCGACTCACCCAAAGGGCGAAACGAGTTGGTCGTATTTGATTTAGCTGGCGAACTGGTGACGCGATATTGCAAGCTGCATCCGTTTTCTTTTGGCGGTGAGCCGGAGCATTACGAGTCAGGTAACTGCATCGCCACCTTTACTTGGCAGACGATGACGGCAGCCCCATTTATCTGTTATGACCTGAGATTTCCCGAGGTGTTTCGCCATGCCGCTCGCCGCGGCGTGGAGTTGTTTGTCGTAATCGCCAATTGGCCCATGGCGCGACGTGAGCATTGGATGGCCCTTGCTCGGGCTCGGGCAATTGAAAACCAGGCATATGTCGTGGCGGTCAACCGTTGCGGCGCTGACCCAAATTACACGTACGGCGGCGACTCGCGGATCATCGATCCTCGCGGTGAGGTGCAGGCTGATGCTGGCAATCGCGAATGCGTGATTACGGCCCAGGTTGATCCTGAATCGCTTGGCGAATACCGCAAACAGTTTCCCGCGCTGGACGACATCCGCAGTGAATTTCTGCCTGAGTGAGCTGTGATTTGTCAGCGATTAATTTGCGGATTGACTGCGGGCTGCCAGGCGACGAAAATTGCTGATTGTGGCTGAGCCGGTGTGGCGGAATTGGCAGACGCGTCGGATTCAAAATCCGATGGGGGTCAAACCCCGTGTGGGTTCGAGTCCCACCTCCGGCATTGATCTGGACAGGCGTTTCATGTGGCGACCGTTTTGTGAAATTTGCCATATGGGGTTTTCTGTACTTAAAGCTTTACGCCATATTGATTGCGTCGTTGCCTTCGAATGACGCGGGTCCTATGATTTTCACTAGTATTTTTTGAGGTGGTGGGTGAACGCTGCCGCGTCAAGTTTAAATACGCATGTCTTGGTGCTGAACAAGCTGTGGATGGCCGTGCGCGTGACCGATGCCAAGCGGGCATTGTCCATGCTGTTTTGCAGCACAGCGGAAGTAATTCACAGCGGTGATGGGTCCTATTGGGGATATGACTTCGACAGTTGGACGCAATTGAGTCAGGCGCGGGATCTGTTTTACGGTCACGAGTACGAATGGGTCCGGACAGTACATTTGCGCATTGCCGTACCTAAGGTGATCCGTCTGCCGGGTTACGATCGGTTGCCATCCCAAGGCGTCAAACTTAACCGGCGCAATATCTTCGCCCGCGACGGCAATCTCTGTCAGTATTGCGGCAAGCGCTTTGCTACCCCAGAGATGAGTTTGGATCACGTGGTACCGCGCAGCTGTGGCGGGGCCACTACATGGCAGAACTTGGTTTGCTGCTGCGTGTCTTGCAATGCCCGCAAGGGGGGGCGGACACCGAGCGAGGCGGGGATGAAACTGGTCCGCAAGCCGGCCAAGCCAAGGCGCAACCCGACCATCAGTCTGCGTCTGGGGCACGACAAGTACGCCAGTTGGCGAGCCTTTCTTGAAAATGCGTACTGGTCGGTTGAGTTAAAATAGCTGCCCATCCATCAACCTATCGAGCTGAGGCTCAGCCAAGGGTTTTTTCAAAAGTCGGGCCGTTATCGGAGTTTCCCACTGGCTTGGCGGTAAAGGTGATTGTGTAATACGGGCCTTGGCGTTGATGGGTGCCGTCTGAAAAAGTTTAAGCACTTCCTTGCGGTCCGCGACTAAATACCGCGTATCTCTAGCCCGATGTTAAAGATGCACAAAATAGGTGCTTTTTCGGAGTTTTTCTGTTCATCCTATCTGTGAGCAGTATGGACCTACAATGAGGACTTCTGGCAACGGCAACAAATCGGGCTTACTGGCGAAGCAGGTTTTCACCACCGGTGAAGCCGCTAACCTCTGTAAGATTTCCCAGCAGACAATCATTCGCTGCTTCGACAACGGGCGCTTGCACGGCTTTCGCGTGCCGGGCAGCCGGTTTCGAAGGATTCCCCGGGAAGAATTGATTCGGTTCATGCGGAGTAACGAGATTCCGACTGAAATCCTTGAAGGCGGCCGACAAAAAATTCTGGTGATTGACGACGATGCGCAAATCATTGAGCTTTTTGTGGACGTGTTGAGCAGGGGCGACCGTTTTGAGGTCAAAACGGCGGTCACCGGCTATGACGCCGGGGTCCTGACCGAGCAATTCAAACCCGACCTGATGATTCTGGACTACATGCTGCCGGACATCAACGGCAACATGGTGTGCAAGACGGTGCGACAAAACCCGGCTCTGGCGGGCATGAAAATCATCATCGTTTCCGGCGTGGTCAACCAGGAAGAGATAGACCTTCTTCTCGAAGCGGGCGCTGACGAGTTTATCAAGAAGCCTTTCAGTATTGAACAGTTAATGGGACTGATTACTACGATGGTGGACTTATGAGTACGCTCATGTCTCATGTAGCCATCCGAAGTGGCCAAGAACGCCACATCGAACGGATATTGCGTCAGATCGATTCCTTACCGATGTTACCGTCGGTCGCGACCCGCTTGCTGTCACTGACGGCCGATGACGAGTCGCATCTGAACGAGATCGTCGAGCTGGTTAGTTCCGACCCGGCTTTGACTGGCAAGGTGCTCGCCTTATGCCGTCGTGCCGACATGGCGGTGCGCGAAGAAGTGCTGGAGATTGATCGTGCCATCGTGTTGTTGGGCTTTAATACCATTCGTAACGCGGTGCTGTCGGTAAAGGTGCTGGAGGTATTCAAGAACCGCGACGTCGAAAGGCAATCGCAGTTGGAAACCAGTTTCAACCACACAGATTTTTGGCGCCACTGCCTAGCCACTGCCACGGCCGCGGAATTGATTGCCCGGGCCCACCCAGACCAAAAAGACATACCTGCCTCTGAGGCCTTTGTGTGCGGGTTGCTGCACGATATCGGCAAGTTGGCGTTGTACATGGTGCTACCTAAAAGCTACGACCGAGTAATTGAATTGGCAGACCTGAACCAGGGGAACATTGCTGAATTCGAGCGCCGCGTGCTGGGAGTCGACCACCATACGGCGGGCAAACGCCTCGCCGAGCAGTGGCAGTTGCCCCGCCAGATTATCGATTGCCTATGGTTGCACGGTACGCCTTACGAGCATCTGCCCAAGTTGGGCCACCGTCGGATGGTCGGCCTGGTGGGTTTAGCCGACCTACTCGTTCGCCGCAGCCACCTGGGCTACAGCGGTAATTATGTTCTGCATGACGAACCGGGTGATGTTGCCCGGACCATGGGGTTCGATCCAGATGCGATCGATTCAGTTGCGCAGAAGTTACACGAGCAATTGCAACGCCGAGCGGCGGCGCTGGGTTTGGACGATCAACTGACCCAGCAGTTGTACGTAGCCTCGCTCCAGAGCGCTAATCAGGAGTTAGGTCGGCTCAACAACGCGCTGGATCGTCGCAGCCGCATGGCGACCCAGCAGCAAAAAGTGCTTGAGTCGATCATGGCATTTCACGCCGGGACAATACCGGGCCGCGATGTGGAACACCTGCTTGACGCTGTGGCCGACAGTGCCGCTTCAATCATGGGCCGGAGCTTTTATGCGTTGCTTTATGAGGATCACCACGACGATGAAGAAAAGGCATGGCTGGTTTGTCAGTATCACCAGGACGGTAAACCAATCGACAAACAATGGATCACGCTGCCGGATGAGGCGCCGGCCATGACGGGATTTGATTTCAAGCAGTCGACGCCTGACGTGCAGGCCAGCATATTGCCGTGGTTGAGGGGATGTCTGACACAGGCTCAAGACGCCGATCAGCTGTGCGTGCTGCCGTTAAGTTGCGGCTGGGGAACGGTAGCATTGTTGCTGCATGATCCTCCTAAACTGGCCAAGTGTTTGCCAACGGAGTCGCTGTGCAACACGTGGGGCACGGCGATTGCAGTGGCGCGTCAGCATCAAGGTGCTCGCTGGCTAGGCGAAAGGCTGGTCGAGTCCAATCGGGTGTTGGCGCAGACCCAGGATTCCCTGTTGGAGGCCGAGTCCATGACCCGGTTGGGCGAGATGGCCGCGGGCACAGCACACGAAATGAACAACCCACTGGCGGTCATCTCGGGACGCAGCCAGTTGCTGGCCGCGAGCCTGTCTGTGGACTCAGAAGAAAGAGTGGCGGCGCAGACAATCGTCGAACAGGTGCATCGACTAAGTGATCTGATCGCTTCGCTCCTTTTGTATGCTGAACCGCCTCTTGCCCATCGCCGAGCAGTGAGCGTAGGCGCTCTGTTGCAGGGTACGGTTGACCGCGTGCGCCGCGACCTTGGCGAATCGAAAAAAATTCCCCCTTTCTACGTCAAGGTCCAACAGGATTTGGAGCCGGTATCGATCGATCCGGAATTGGTCGGTTTGGCGTTGACTGAACTTTTGAAGAATGCGGCGCAATCGTCGCGGGTGCAATCAATCCAGTTGTCAGCCAGACTCAATCAGAAACAGAATCAGTTGCTGATCGAGGTTGCCGACGACGGCGCGGGCATGGACGATCACACGCTGTCACACGCGGTCGATCCATTTTTCAGTGCTCGGCTGGCAGGACGGGGCGTGGGTATGGGTTTGTGCCGGGCCAAGCAATGGGCGGCTGCTCACCATGGGACATTGGAGCTGCGATCGACCCAGGGTAGAGGCGCCCTCGCTCGATTGAAGCTGTCTCTAAACAATACCAATTAACCAGTCCGCATAGTTAGTATGACCCGGCGACAGACGGTCGCCATGTGACGGTGGACCTATTGGGACATGAAGCGGTGGTACGGATTGACCGATAGAGTCCTCGGATTTGCCGGGCCAATAGAGGTGTTTAGTGCATAGGTTGCCGCGAACATGCCGTTAGAGGGGAGCAACCCTTGGCAGGTCAATCGTCATCATCAGCAGGTCAGGAAGCGAGAAAGCAGCGGCCGATAAAGCCACTGCGCGTGCTTGTGGTGGATCGTGAGCTCGACATCGGTTCGTCGCTGATTGGGCAGGTTAACGGGTATAAGATTGAAATGGTTCGGGTTTCGTCCCTGGCAGAAGCGCGTCAGCATCTGGCGGCATTCCCAGTTGACATGGCGTTGATTGACGAAGACCAACCCGACGGCTGTGGCGTCAATTTAGCTAGCGAGCTTTCCCGTAAAGTGGATGGGACGCTGTCGATAGTGGTCAGCACCAAGCCGACAATTGACAGTGCCATCCGCGCCATCCGCGCTGGCGCGATCGATTTCATCACCAAGCCTGTGGAACCGAAGGAATTGGCCCAGCGGCTGGAGTATGCGAGCCAACGTCATCAGATTCGATGTGAGCAGCGTCGGCGATTACGACGTCTACGCCGGGTATGCAAGAAGCTTAATCAAATGCGCAGCGACGTACGCCAGCAGGTGGACATCATCTGCCAAGACCTAGTTGCCGCATATCAAGAGCTGGCCGTGCAGATGAATCAGGTGGTGGAAACCAGTGAATTTGCCGGCATGATTCGCCAAGAGCTTGATCTGGAGCAGTTGTTGCGTAAGACCCTAGAGTATCTGCTGCAAAAGGTAGGCTCAACAAACGCGGCAATTTTCCTTCCGGTCGGCACTGATGAATATACACTGGGCGGCTATGTCAATTATGATTGTACAACCAACTCAGCGGAAGTCCTGTTGCAGCATCTGGCCGATGTGGTTGCGCCCCGTGTCGCCGAGCGCGTCGGGCCGGTCCACGTCACCGACGCGGCCACGCTGGAGGCTTGGATAGGTAGTGAAATTGCGCTGTTGACCGATAATCATATGGTGGCCTTTACCTGTTGGCATGAACAGGAGCCGCTGGCGGTCGTCATGTTGTTTCGTGATGCGGTAGAGGTTTTTGATCCGAGTGTCGTGGAGATGTGCGAGTCGATATCGCCCATGCTCGGCGAGTATCTGGCCAAACTGATACGCATTCACCATCGTCATCTTGATCCTGAAGACGACGGTTTCATGTGGGGCCATGCCGCTTAAACCGGCATATGCGGGCGTGGAGAGTCAGCCAGCCGCGGGCTGGCTATCGTAAAAAACGCAGAGCCCTTTTGCATGCCGTGGCGTCTTTTGTTTTGAGCGATACACTTATGCCCTATGGGCAAGTCACCGGGTAAATCTTGGGAGGCGGTCAAATCGCAAAGCCGTGCGGCTGCTGATCCAGCCGCTGAGCGGTTCGTCCAGTCGCTATCCCATGATCGTCGACTGTACAAGCACGATATTACCGGGTCCATCGCTCACGCGCGTATGCTTGCGAAGACGGGGCTGATCACCGGTAAGGACCTGACGCAGATCTGTCGTGGCCTCAGAAAAATTGAAAAACAAATCGACGTCCAAGGCGACGGCTGGCCCGGCTGGAAAGTTGAATTGGAAGACATACACATGTGTATTGAAGCGGCGCTGATCGAGTTGGCCGGCGATGCGGGTCGCAAACTGCACACCGGGCGCAGCCGCAATGACCAAGTAGCACTGGACCTAAAGCTGTGGACCTTTAAGCAGGCTTTGCCGGACTTGCAGAATCTGTTTGCAACTCTGTTCAAGCGTTTTATACGGCTTGCTGATCGCGATGGACTGATTGTTATGCCGTCGTACACACATTTGCAACGCGCCCAGCCGATTGTCGCCGGCGGCGAGTTGATGGCGTGGTTGACGGCCTTTGCACGGGCCAAGGATCGTTTTGATCGCTTGGCAGACATTGACGGCAACCCGTTGGGATCGGGTGCGATAGCGGGCAGTGCGTTGCCCTTGGATCGTGCTCACACGGCCAAATCTCTTTTTATCGGTGGCCCGACGTTCAACGCGATCGATGCCACCGCTACACGTGATAATGCCCTTGACTTTGTCTTTGGCCTAGCCATGACCGCCATGACGCTTTCTCGCTGGGCGGAGCAGTGGATTATCTACGCCTCACAGGAGTTTGGATTTATCACCTTGGACGAACGGTACACCACCGGTTCGTCCATGATGCCGCAGAAACGCAACCCGGACATGTTGGAGTTGATCCGCGGGCGTTGTGGCGGTGTGTACGGCCAACTCGTCGCGTTATTGACGATTAGCAAGGGACTGCCGGTCGGCTACAACCGGGACCTTCAGGAAGACAAGTGCCATGTTTTCCAGGCCTATGATTCAGTGGTCGGTTGTCTAGACATGGCGGCGCGTGTCGTCGGTACGACAAAGTTCAACAAGCAGCGGATCGCCGACGGGATTGATCGCGGGTTTATCGACGCGACCAGCTTGGCGGAGTACCTGGTCACCCGAGGCGTACCATTCCGCACCTCGCATCAGATTGTGGGGCAACTGGTGAGGCTGTGTGAGCAAAAGGGCATGGATCAGTTGTCGCAGTTGTCGGTAGACGATTTCAGCGAGGCGTGCAAACAGGCTGGTGTCGGCGCGGATCGGTGCGGTGGTGATGTGTACGATTGGTTGGGTGCAGCCAATGTCGTACGCCGCTATCGCACGGCGGGCAATGCGGGCCTAACGGGCTTCAAGCAGCAACTCGGGGCCTGGAAGCGACGATTAAAGACTTGACCTGTAATCAGGCGTAGGTTGGTTATGCAAGTCGAGGTGAAGCGGTGCTTATCCTTACCATACTACAAGGCCCGGATAAAGGTAAGCGATTTGAGTTGCCGGACAATGAGCCTCAGCTTATCGGCCGATCCAGCGAGGCGCTGCCGCTCAGTGACGAGACCATCTCGAGGCGCCACGCCGAATTGACACCCGACAACGGCCGGTGGTACTTGAATGATCTGGACAGCACCAATGGCACTTATGTCAATGCCGTGCGAGTGCGCGGTCGGCACCGGCTTGAGCCGGGTGACCAGGTGCGCACGGGCAACACGCTCTTGCTATTCGGCATCGAGGCGGCCGCGGTTCGACGTGACGTGGTTCAACAGGCCGATCGGGACGAGATGGATATAAATGTCGAGAGCATCGTGTCCAGCAACGATGACTCGATGATCATGGCGGTGTCCGATCCTAGCGAGGCGGCCGTGGTGCAGTTGAAAGTGATCTATGAACTGACCCAACTGATCGGTACGATAGCTGACCGCGATGAGTTGCTCGAGCGGGTGATGGACGTAATCTTCGAGTACTTCAAGGCTGACCGCGGTTTTATTCTATTGCAGCAGTTGCAGGATCAGGACCCGGACCCAGTGGTGGTGCGTCGCCGCGCGGAGCCCAATGAAAAGAAGGAAAAGCGGATCACCTATAGCCGTACAATCGTTCAGCACGTGGTTTCCAAAGGGGAAAGCGTGTTGTCGAGCAACGCCATGTCTGACGACCGCTTTTCTGGGGGCGATAGCGTACAGGACATGGGCATCCGCTCAACGCTGTGCGTGCCCATTAAATTCAAG
>CAUZAW010000002.1:0-63033 GCA_963577735.1 Phycisphaerae bacterium
CTTGTCGAGTTGACGGCCGAATGCTTTGGCCAACTGCTCGGGCGACAGGCTCGCTCCATCCTGCCCCTTGCGGTGTAACATTTTGGTCTGCGAAGCGAGCACCTCTTCCAGCGGCCGGCGCATGAAAACCACCTTGTACTGGTGGACTGCCGGCAGGTCCATCAACAATAGATGTACCACCTTGACTGCCTTGCCCACAGCATTGGTGACCCAAGAGGCGTCCTTGCGCGTGGACTTGACCGGTTCGTACTCGTAGTAGCCACGCGGGTTGTCGTTGTCGGCCGATCGCCTAGCGTCCGACAGCACGGGCACGCCGCCGGCCTCGATCATCTGCATCATCATCGAAGTGCCCGAGCGAGGCAGTCCGGAAACGATCACCACACTGTCTTGAGGCTGACCGATCATGATCGCGATTGTAGCAATTTGATCATCCTGATCGTCAGTTGCGGCGCTGTGAGGAGGAATAAGGGCAAATGCCCCGCTGCGAACTTTTCACGAAAGCCACCAGTTCACGACATAACGGGTTGTCGCCCAATTGCGATTCGATCAGTTCGACTGCATGGGAATTCGTGTGGCCGCATCGGTAAAGCAGGCCGAACGCCTCTTTGAGCGCTGCGATATGTTCCCGGTAGCCAGACCGGCGAAGCCCGACCAGATTAAGTGACCCAACGGTGCGATCGACGTAGCTGACACAAAACGGCGGCAAGTCCTGAGTGAATCCGCACGCGCCAGCAATCATGACCAGTCGCCCGCACCGACAGAACTGGTGCAACCCCGCGTTGCCGCCGATGATCACCTGATCGGCCAGTTGTACATGCCCCCCGAGCAACACACCGTTGCCCAGCACGCAATTGTTGCCGACTATGGAGTCGTGGCCGGCGTGGCTGTTGGCCATGAACAGGTTCCCATCGCTGATCGCCGTCGGCTTCTTGCCCGTGGCCCGGTGCACCGTGGCGCTTTCGCGGAACACGTTGTTCCTGCCGATCAGCACGCCCGCCCCCAGAGTTTTGGCGTCGAAGTTCAAATCCTGGGGGGCAAAGCCGATGCAGCAAAACGGGTAAAACGTGTTGCCGGGGCCGATGGTTGTCGGCCCCTGAATGTAAACATGCCCGATCAGCCGTGAGCCGTTTTCAATGTGCACCGGCCCGTCGAGAACGCAGCTTGGGCCTATCTCGACGTCTTCGTCGAGTTGCACTTGGCTGCCTACCATGCTGGTCGGATGTATGTTTGGCACGGGGTCACAATCAGGGCCGACATCGGCCATGGCTATCATAAGCAACGATATGACCAATGCCACCCCGATAGAGGTACAGGATTTGGGACGATTGGCCTATGCGCCGGCCCTGGCGCGGCAGCGGCTCATCCATCAGCAGGTTCTTGCTGGCCAATCGCCACCCACATTGCTGTTAGTCGAGCATGATCCGGTGATCACTCTCAGCCGCGGTGGCTCGACTACCAAGCACCTGCTGGCGGACAAGGCCCAGCTGGCCTTGCTGGGTATCGACGTACAGCCGACCGATCGCGGTGGCGACATCACCTATCATGGGCCCGGCCAACTAGTGGCTTATCCTATTTTGCCATTGACGTGTTGGGGATTAAACGTTGGCCATTACATGCGTTTGCTCGAGCAAGTAGCGATCGATACCGCTGCCACCTTCGCCGTCGCAGCCATACAACTGCCACGTTGCGTCGGCGTGTGGGTAGACGGCTCCCCACCTCGCAAACTCTGTGCCTTGGGCGTGCGCATCCGCAAAAATGTCAGCCTGCACGGCCTGGCATTCAACGTGGCACCGGACCTGACACATTACCAGACCATCGTGCCCTGCGGGTTGGCTGACAAAGGCGTCACCAGCCTCGCCCAACTGCTTGGCCTTTCCGCGCCGGCGATGGAGCAGGTAAAGCCCGTGCTTGTCGACGCCCTACGCCATCAACTGGACCTCGCCGCCGCCCACAGAGCCTGTAATTTCTCATGAAGCCGCTGAGTTGCTTACAGATGTTGATCTACTGGGGTGGGTTTGCTTTCGTGTGGATGCTCTTGACGTGTCTGGCTTGGCGATTGTGCTATCGGCCAACCCCAGCGAGGAAAACCAATTTGTCCGTAGTAGCCGTGTTGGCCATTGCGTTTGCTGTGCAGGTCACGGTGTCGGTATCGACTTGGCCCGTGCTCAGTGATGATATCTGGAGGTACATCTTTGACGGTTCACAACTGGGCATCCACGGCAACAGTCCCTACCACGTCACCCCGCAGCAGGTCGAGCAGATATGGCATGTCAATTACCCCGAGATGGTGACCGTGTATCAACCGACCAGCCAATGGGTGTTTGCCGGGTTGGCGCAGGTCACCGACACAATTTTCGCTCGCCCGTTGTCGGCATTGGTTTATGAGCCGGTAGTTGTATTTCGCTTGGGATTGGCCGGATTCAGTCTTTGCGTCACAGGCCTTTTGATCATGAAACTGATCCGTGAAGGCCGCTCGCCATGGTGGGCGGCCTTATGGGCTTGGCACCCGCTGGCCGTCAGCGAGGTCGCGTGGTCGGGGCACCAAGACGTGATTGGTATCGTCTGGCTGATCATGACGTTGACCATGACCGATTGGTTGGGCGAGGGCGGGGCCATTCGACTGAATACGGCCCTGTCCGGATCGACCGCCAGGAAAGACATATTGATCGCATTTGGCGCCGGCAGCGCGTTCGCGTTGGCCATTGGAGTCAAGCCGCTGGTTGTCCCGTTGGCCGTGCCCTTGGCATGGTCGCTGCGCCACAAGCCCAAAATGCTTGTAGCTGCCGCGTGCGCGACTGTGATGACATTGGTGGCCCTTTACCTGCCGTTTGCTCTGGCCGACGGCGGCCTCGGTGGCATGCTTGATACCGTACGCATCTTCACGGCCAAGTGGGCGTTCAACAGTTCACTGTACGCGCCACTGGTCTCGATGCTTGGAAAGCCTGCGGCATGTACCATTCTGGCCGGCGTTCTTTTGGCCCTGCTCGTTTGGGCTACTGCCGCTTTCGATGCTTGGCGCGCTTGTATGGTCTATTTGTTGGCGGCCCTGCTGCTATCCAGTACCGCACACCCTTGGTACCTGTTGTGGGCGCTGGCTTTGCTAGCGATCCGATTCAACCCTGCCCTGTGGGTCTTTAGCTTGACCGTCAGCTGCAGCTATGTCGCTCTGGCAGACCTGGAAACTTATCGCGTACCGTTGTGGGCAAAGTGTATCGAGTATGGTCCGGTTTACGCGTTGATTCTCTGGCAGGCCGTTCGTCTATTTAATCGGGATAAGAGAACTGGGTTGGGCTAGCTTTTTATCGTTCGGGCCGCCGAGGTAGAAAATCTCGCCGTTGACTAGGTTGTGAGGAAAATCTTTCTGCACCTGCCGTACGCGTGGCCCGTAAACGTATTGCAACATTTGTTTTCCGTTGGGCAGCACCGTTTTTTGAGACACACGGTCGTCGTCGGAAAACAGGCCGACGGTGACCTTAGACATTTCGCCGTGGTAATAAAACGCCTGGTGACCCTGCTTGCGGAGTTTGGCGGCCAACTGCTGGGCCGCATTTTGCCGGCGCTTGGTGTTGGAATGATCAAATACGGCCACTTGGAGCGTGTACAGCCAACGGCCGCGGTGTTGGCGCACGTCCAGAGATTCAGCCGCGTCGAATGCGCCCAGCCGTACGAGGTTGACCTCGGCGAACGGCCGCGCGCCCTCCAACGGCACCATGCGTGTCTGTGCAAGGTCGCGCTGCGCCGCCAGCGAAGTTGGCTGTGGATATCGGCCACGCAAAAGGCGATGCCGCTGTCCGTCCAGTGCGATCCACAAGTCCGGCAGGTGAGATTCATTGCGTAGTTGCGACATCATCGTGCTGGCCTGTTGCTGGGCGTTACGGCCTTCAAATGACTCGATCAGAATCGACCAATCGTTCTGGGCCAAGTCGCCGTGCTCAATTGATTGCGGCTGGCGACCGTTGGTCACGGGCGGCCGATCGGTCCAATCCAAATGACGGTAAGTCTCAAACGCTGGGCGCACGACGCGCTCGTAGCAACCGGCGAACATCATGGCCAGCATAGTAAGCGCAAGTATCGCCGCGTATCGCCGGTTACAACCTGTGCCCCGGTCCATGTTCATTGTCAGCCGCTTTCGCCGGCCGATGTGATTGCCGCCGGTCCGGCAAAATGATTGTAGCCACCCACATTTATACCTGCCGCCGGCCTCGTCCAGGGCGCTGCCTTGGCCTCGTGGGGCAGTTGAAAGTGTTTGGCGCAGCCTTCAAATATCGTCTCGATTCCCCCAATAGCGCGGACCGGCCCACCCTCGTGTTTCTCCATCACGATGTGGGAGTCAGGCACCTCGCTTACTGGGCATGCCTGTGACGCGGCGCTGGTGATGACCGACTGCACTCGGGCTATTTCCAGCGTGCACGGTTGGGCATCACCCTCTTGGGGGTTACGTATAGCGCTAGCGAATCGGGTTAGGATGTGAGCGTTTTTTTCGCTATTGCTGCTGCGCGTGATGGTCTCGGTAGCCCGTGACGATTCGATCACAAAACTATCGGCGTCGCCGTGCACCACGCCTTCGTCGCCTTCAATCGTAACGATTGGTCCAATTTGTTGGCCGCAGGCATGCGTCAGAAGCGCCAGCAACTCAACTCCGTTTGCCATGGTGATTTGCAGGGCGCCGCAGTCGTAGTTTTCAATGGCTGCTGCGCGGTAAAGTTCGGCTTTCACATGCGTTGGGATAACGCTTGTCCAGGGCGCGTCGCCAAGGAGAAACGGTAGGAGGTTGACCTGGTGGGCCAAGGCGTTGTTGGGCGGACTGTCCATGATCCAGGCGCCGTGGCGCTGCATACAACCCGCCCAAGCAGATCGTTGCCAGTAGTGGCGGTTTCTCGGCCAACATGCCCAGACTACGGCTCGCCTGATTTTTCCGATCACGCCACCTAGCAACAGGTGTTTAAGTTGCAGAATGGCAGGGTCATAAATGTCCTGGTAGCCGATGGCGACTAGTTTTCCGCTACGGTCACGGGCCGCAATCATCGCATCTACGTCATCCACGCATCCGGCTGCGGGTTTTTCGCAAAGCACATGCTTGCCAGCTTCAAGTGCCTGCTCCGTGAAGGACCGATGCAGGTCGATTGGCAACGGCAGCCACACCGCGTCTACTGGCTCGGCCAGTAGATTTTCGTAGCGGTCGAACACCTTGACGCCCCGATCACGCAGGGCGGCAATTTCCTTGGCATGCGTGGCCTGGTCCGGTTCACATACGGCCAGCAGGTTTACCGGCGCCATGCCTGCTTCGGCGCGGCCACTGAATTCGAGTAACAGCTCACACACGAACTTGGCGTACCCGCCTAGGCCGACCATGGCAAATTGAACCGGCTTGAGCATATCCATGACTGGGCCAAGTTACCCCGTTTGTGCGGCTTGTCCAGACGGGGCGAAAAATCGACGGTACAATAATCGCTTCTGGCGCTGTCGGATAAGGTCGCGTTACCCCAAGCAAGAGCCTTATGGAGAATCCCAGATGACCGCCCCCGCAGCCACCTTGGAATATAAAGTCGCTGATCTGGACCTTGCCGAGTGGGGTCGCAGGGAAATGGACCTGGCCGAGCAGGAGATGCCCGGATTGATGTCGATCAGACAGGAGTACGCAACCAGCCAGCCGCTGGCAGGCTTGCGCATCATGGGATCGCTGCACATGACCATCCAGACCGCGGTACTGATCGAAACGCTGGTGGCGTTGGGCGCTCAGGTCCGCTGGTGCTCGTGCAATATTTTTTCGACGCAGGACCATGCGGCTTCGGCAGCGGTGGTTGGCCCGCGCGCAGCCGGTGGAAGTGTGGACGAGCCGCGTGGCGTGCCGGTGTTCGCCTGGAAGGGCGAGTCGTTGCAGGAATACTGGTGGTGTACCCAACGGGCACTGGATTTTAGCGACGGCGAAGATGGTGGGGTCGTTGGGCCTGATCAGATTGTGGATGACGGGGGCGACGCCACGCTATTGGTACACAAGGGTTATGAATTTGAAAAAGCCGGCCAGGTGCCCGCGTTTAACCCTGACAGTGATCCGCAAGAATGGGGTGTGATCCTCGATTTGTTGCGCGATGAGCAGGAAAACCGGTCGGGCTGTTGGGCCACTGTGGCGCCGAAGGTCCGTGGCGTCAGCGAAGAGACAACCACCGGCGTGCACCGGCTTTACCAGATGGAGCGAGACGGTACGCTGCTTTTTCCCGCCATCAACGTCAACGACAGCGTGACCAAGAGCAAGTTCGACAATATCTATGGCTGCCGGCACTCGTTGATCGACGGGATCAATCGAGCCACAGACGTCATGATGGGCGGCAAGATTGCCGTCGTCTGTGGCTACGGCGAGGTCGGCAAGGGCTGCTGCCAATCACTGCGCGGCCAAGGTTGCCGCGTCATTGTGACCGAGATAGATCCCATTTGCGCCCTGCAGGCGGTGATGGAAGGTTACGAGGTCAAGCCTGTTGAAAGCGTCGTGGATGAGGCTGATATCTTCGTTACCACCACGGGCAACTTCAACGTCATTACCATCGACCACATGGGGCAGATGAAAGATGGCGCCATCGTGGGCAACATCGGCCACTTCGACAACGAGATCGATATGGCCGGTCTGGCAAAACTGCCGGGCATAGAAAAACGCAACATCAAGCCGCAATACGATCAGTGGGTCTTTCCTGACGGCCACAGCGTGTTGATCCTTGCCGAGGGCCGTCTGCTGAATCTCGGCTGTGCCACTGGCCACCCCAGCTTCGTCATGAGTAACAGCTTCGCCAACCAGGTCATTGCCCAGATAGAGTTGGCCCAGAACCTAGAGCAGTACGAAAAGAAGGTGTACGTGCTGCCCAAGCACCTTGACGAAAAAGTGGCTCGCCTGCACCTGGGAAAACTGGGGGTAAAGCTCACGAAGTTGACCAGGGAGCAGGCAGACTATATCGGCGTGCCCGCCGACGGGCCCTACAAGCCCGAGCATTACCGCTATTAACGGAAATTGTTGGCTGCCCAAGCGTCCGGATCGTGGCCCTAGGCATGGAGATTAGAACGCTGTCGCCAGCCGGCAAGTGCGTGTCTCGTCGTGGATTTCTCAATCATGTGCGGGCGAAAAGATCGGCGGGCGGCTAGTCTGGCTGATGCGTTTTATATGTGTTGCATCGCGTGGTTGAAGGCGTGTTGCAGGTCAGTTGTTTGCGCGAAATTTTGTGGGCAGTTGAGCAGCGCGTAGATACGACGGGCGAAGCAATCGTTGTTGAATGTTGAATTGACCAGTGCCAGTGGTCGGGGGGCAACAAGACCCAAGGCATGTTGGATATCCATCGTAGGCAGGATGCCCAGCAGGTGTCCGCCTTCGCGATGGGTTGCGGGCAGATCATCCAGCACAAGGCCAGCGACTGTTTGGTCAAACAGGGCATGGTAGAGACAGGCGACGGCGGCGTCAGCTTTGGCGAAGAGATAGATTGGGCGTTCTTGAATGTAATCCAGCGTGCGGGCAAAATCCATGGCGTGTTGCAGGTCTTCGATCATAAGCTGGGTGTGTGTTAGCCCTACGACGGCGGCCGCCCGGGCGTAGTAACGTTCTTGTCTCGGGTGGTAACCGGTAAATCCGCAGCCGCGCGGCTCGATGCGCAAGACGGTGTGATCGGCGACGCAGGGACCGATGCGGGAGCTGGTTTCAAACACATTTTCATCGCGGTCAGCCACAACGACGATGACCTGCTTGCTCGGCGTGGTGGGGCCGCGGCATTCGATCCACACATCCATGTCACCGATCTGGCAATGGTATTTGCGCAGTGAATTGGTTTCATCATCGTTGATGAACCAGTCGCCTACGTGGCGGGCAACAAGCCGTTCATTGTTTTGGCCGTGGCGGATGAAGATTCGTTCGCGCAGAATTTGCAGGGCGTTGTCGCGGATACGTGGCCAATCGCTTTGGTCGCGGGGCAACTCGATTCCCCCGTTGCGGGCAAGCTGTTGCGGCAGTTTGTCGAGTTGGTTGGGGCAGGCAAGTTCGCTGTTGGGAATCATGAACGTCGCCCTGTTGTGTGGCGGGTGCTGGCGGTCGACGTGTGGGTGGTGCTGGCTAGCGACATGCTGGTCAAACCAGTTGTCGATGGCGCGTTCGAGCTGGGGCTGATAGGCGTGCGGACCGGGGTATTCGTAAAGCTGGCAGTGGTCTTCGCGGCCGTAGAGACGATAGATTTTCTTGACACGCTCGACCATGGGTATGTACTGGTTGCGGTCGAATAGCCCGTCGCGATCTGCAAAGCAGAACATGGCCGGGCGAGGCGCGGCCAGCGCGGCATAGACGGCCGTGTCGTGGCCGTACAGGTTGTAATAGTAAGTGCACTCACAGCAATGCCGCTGGATGAGCAGGTCGATGGCTGAATAGGGGTCGGACACGCCGCAGCAGGCGGCAAATGCCTTGATGCGTGGATCGGCTAGGGCCAGGTAGTGGCTCATGGCCCCTCCGCCGGACAGGCCGGTGGTGGCGATGCGGTCGGGGTCGATCTCAGGCAGCGTGGTTAACAGGTCCACGGCGCGCATGGCGCTGAGCAGTTCGCCGCCGGCGGGCGTGTAGCCGAGCGAAAGCCAGTCGTAGCTTTGGTGGTCGGCGATGCCGTGGTGGGTCGCATCGTCGTCGTGTTGTTGGATGGTGTCGAGTACGAGGCAGGCGTAGCCGCGTTTGGCCCACTTGATGCCGTGGTCGGCATAGAAGGCGACGCCGGAGGGTGCGTGCCCACATTGATAGAGGATGGTAGGTAAACGTTTTTCGCCAGGCGGGTTGGGCAGGTAAAGATTGGCCGTGGACCAACAATTGGCAAGGAACTGGAAGGCTATTTTGGTGGCGAGGTAGCCGGGCCCGGTGAGCTGGCCGTGTTCAGTGGTTTGCAGGTCGCACTTGGGCGGCAAAGGATCCAGCCCCATGGAGTGCATGTATTGCTGGAGGATCAGCTGCCGTCGCGGGTGCCAGTCGTCAAGGCTGTTAACATTGGCCAGTGCCGTTTCCGCCATATTGCGGGCCAGTGAGCGGTAGTATTGCCAGAGGGTGGTGCCCATGGTGCGGCCTACTTGAAAAAGTACGTGCAACATCATTGGAACACATACATTTGCGCTTGCATTTTAGCGAGTTACGACTAAACAGTAGCGGCAACCAACCGGAGCGATGATAATGGGCGGCAAATTTTGTATTGAGTGCCCAACAGTAAGCGGGGAGTATGACCCCGGCACCGCGCGGCCGCGGATGTCGCTCAACGGGACGTGGCAGATGCGCCTGGACCGCGGTGATCGCGGGGTGGAAGAAAAGTGGTTCGGCGATGAGGTGGAATTTGAATCTACGGTGTGCGTGCCGGGTACGGTCCAGGGCCAAGGCGTTGGTGACGACCAGGCGGAGATGGTCAAGGAAGGTAAGTTCGAGACGAAGGTGACGCATGCGGTTTACCAGGGAGTGGTCTGGTTGCGTCGGCAGTTTGGTGTTCCTGGCGAAAGAGAGTGGGCAACCCGGCGTGTCTGGCTGGTGGTGGGCGGCGTACATCCACGCGGAGAATTCTGGGTCAACGAACAAAAGGTCGCCATTCACCGGCAGACGCTGTTGCCGTTTCGCGTGGATGTGACGGATGTGCTGCGGCATGACAGGCCCAACATGTTGTCGGTGCGCATTAGTGAGGCGGACCGCGAAGTGGCTGGTGGCTACAACTGGCTAACGTCGTGGACGGGACTGTATCGAGAAGTTTTGCTGGAAGGGGTTTGGCCGCGTCATCTGGCCGACATCTTTCCGCAGGCTGACGGAAGTATGGGGACGGTGCAGGTCAGGGTGACTGCCGCTGGGCTACCGGAAGAACAAGAATGGCTCAAGATCGTGGTACGCGAAGCGGTTAGCGGGAAGGTTGTGGCGCAACAGGATACACATTTGCCGGGTGAAGATGACGAGCAGGTGGCCCAGTTAAAGATCGAGGATATAAGGCGGTGGGAACTGGATGATCCGTTTTTGTACGAATGCGAGGTTCAGCTGAAAACCGGGGATCGCGTAGTGGACGCCTTGCGGCGACGTTTTGGATTTCGTGATTTTCGCATTGAGGGCCACAGGTTGGTGTTGTCAGGCCGCAAGCTCTGGCTTCGTTCGGCAGGCGAGTTTTACGTACACCCGCTGACGCTTAGTCCGTGCATTGATCGGCAAGAGTTGCGGCGACAGATACGTACACTCAAGGCATGGGGCTTTGATCACGTACGCATGAACTCGAACGTTCCGGTGGCCGAATGGATGGACGTGGCAGATGAAGAGGGCTTGTGGGTCCAGTCGGAGCCGGGGGTGCTGGGCGGGTGGATGGTCAACCAGGACCAGGTTTCGCAGGAAATACTGGAAGAGCAGGCCTATGGGATCGTCAAGCACACTCGGCATCATCCCGCGGCGCTGGCCTATTGCATGTCCAACGAGCGGTCTGTGTATTGGGGCCAAAGTCCGCAGCGGATTGCCCAAGTCAAACGGTTGCACGACAACGTGAAACGATTGGCTCCGCAGTGTCTGTTCATGTATACGGACGGCGGGTCGGATGATCGGGTGGAGTCGGACATGTACGCCGAGTGGGGAGGGCATTGGGCCTCGCTCAAGGCCAAGCCGGTGGTGCTGCACGAGCATCAGTGGTGGACATCGGTTCCGGACCCCAAAAACAAGGGCCGCTATACGGGCGCGATGCGGCCGTACTACCACGAGTTGTTCGAGCGTACGGCAAGGCAAGTGGGACTGGCCGAACACATCAACGTTTGGGTGGACCATTCACAGCGGCTTCAGGCTCTTCAACGCAAGGAGAAGGTGGAGTACGCAATCCGCACCTATCGCCGACTGGCCGGGCTAAGCATGTGGACGGGTGCGGACAGCGCGTGGGCAGTGGAGGGCATACTCGATGATTTTTACCGGCCGAAGCGACATCCGCAGTTGGCTGACTGGCGCGAATGCTGGTCGGACACGGTGCTGGTCTGGGACCGGCCATACGAAAAACGAAACGTGACAGGGGGCGGCACGTTGCGCATCACCGTGTATTGCGCTGATTTCGGGCGCAGTGAGTGGGGCAACAGCGATTTGCAATGGGAGTTGTCGTTTGGGGGCCAGGTACAGCGGCAGGGCAAAGTTGGGAATGTAAAGCCGGCGCATGGCCAGACGGCAGAGTTGGCGCAATTTGATGTGGAGGTTCCGGCAGTGGAGCGTGGGCGGTGTTTCGAATTGCGGATAGCTCTTGTGGCAGGCAGCCGCAAGGCAAGTAACCATTGGAAGCTATGGGCTTTCCCGCGGAAGGTGATCGTCAATGCGCCGGTACGGATCGAGTGTGTCGATGCGACCATGGCGCGGCGGCTTGTCGATGGGCTGGAAACGCTCCGAGCGACAGTAACGGTACGGGACTTGTTGGTTTGTGATCGAGTCACGCCAGGGCTGTTGGATCACTTGCAGTCAGGCGGCAAAGCCGTACTGCGCGGGTCACGGATTTTGCCAGATGTACCCCCGGAAGGTTTCACGCCGGAATACAGCTCGTTCTGGACGCCTGGCGCGAATTATCCGTCGACCGTAACGTCGGCTACGTTGATTGCTGCGCACCCGATCATGGATGGATTTGCCCACGAGCAATGGTGTGATTTGCAGTTTTTCCGAATGATGCATCAGCACCCACCACTGGACCTATCGGCATGGCCTATCAGGATTAAACCATTGGTGCGTGCGTTCGGGTCGTACCGGGGCAGCGGTGACAAGGGGTTTCTAGTAGATGTACGCGTGGGTGAAGGTCGCCTGATAATCAGCGCCTTTGGAGTACATGAAGATGACCCGGGGGCAACGGACCTGATCGGTAGATGCCTCTCGTATTTGGTGGACGGGGCATTACCAAGCGATGGAATTACCGTTGAGCAATTTCAGATGTTGGCAACCCAAGGCCCGCGGCCGCTGGCAACAGTCGGTCCTCGCGGTGCACCGCCCTACTGATTTTCCAGCGAAATGTCTTGAGCCCTCACGGAGAAGACCCTATCATGCATTGCCATTTGTAACGCAAGTTCGCGTCGCCCCAAAAGGACAAAATTGTGTCCGGTCGAAATTTATTGTCATCAATACGATTAGGCCCAAGGAAGACTGCCGGTTTCACGCTGATCGAACTGCTGGTGGTGATCGCGATCATTGGGACTTTGATATCCATCCTGCTGCCAACACTACGAACGGTGAAGATTACTACGAACCGCATGCTTTGCGCGGCCCAGGTCAAGCAGATCACCATGGGGCTACTTATCATTGCCGACGAGAACGATGGCAAGTTCCCTGAACATGGTTCTAACCTGACGGACGTTTCCAGCTACAACTTTAATCTCAAGCCGACGCTGCGAGCAGTGGTGCCGGTGGCGAATACGTTTTATTGTCCTTCCACCTGGGGCAAGGACAGTTATCGGGTCGATAGGTGGGACGATCCGTCTATGGACAATCAACAGCACGGCACGGACTACGCGATCCACTTCGGCTCAACACGGACATTTACTGTGCGTAGGTCAATCTATGAGGTCGAGCAGCCAGCCGAGGAAGTAATGGTGGGTGACCTGGTAATTGGTTCTTTTGCGAATTGGGACTCGAGCTACAGCGGTTATTTCCCCCCGAACGCACCATTTATCTCCAATCACCCTGTTGGTTATGAGTGCGTCAACGGGAGGTGTCCCGGTCCCGGTGGTTTTGGTATTCCGCCGGCAGGGGCCAACTGGGGCGCATACGATGGCCATGCGGAGTGGCGACACGTCAAGAAGTTGCGGTACCTGGGCTGGGGCGGCGCCGGCCCATGGCATTGGTACAACTAAACAAACTTGGTGCATAACAATTGGCCACGCTCGTCGGAGGCGACCTGTCCTCGAAGTGTGTTGCCGTACTGGTGCAGTAACAAACGTATTTGAGTTTCCGCGAAGACGGGTCTAGCATAAATTGCTATTTGAGGCGTATGTTCGAGGCGTATTGGAACAGTAGAGCATATGTCAGATAAACCACCTCGTACGTCATCGTGGCCAAGACACAGAGAGGCTGGCGGTTTCACATTGATCGAGTTGCTTGTGGTGATGGCAATCATCACGGCGCTGATCTCCATTATGCTTCCGGCGATGCGGACTGTGAAAATTACCACGAACCGCGTGCTCTGTGCGGCTCAGGTCAAGCAGATCACCATGGGGATACTTATCATTGCCGACGAGAACGACGGCAAGTTCCCTGCACACGACTCTAACCCGACGGACGTTTCCAACCACAACTTTAACCTCAAGCCGACGCTGCGAGCAGTGGTGCCTGTGGTGGAGACCTTTTATTGTCCATCTACCGGGCATAAGAATTCCACATCACTAATCGACATGTGGGACGATTCGGCGTGGGACCACCAGCAACACGGTACGGACTACCCTATCTACTTCAACGCCGTCAACGTGGCATTTACTTTGCGTACGTCGATCCATGAGGTTGAGCAGCCGGCCGAGGAAGTGATGATGGGCGATTTTGTATATACCGCGCCCTGGTACCCGTGGAATCCGGGGCTGGAGCACTTGTTTACTGCGGGCGAACCGTTTTGGGCCAATCACCGGGTAGGCTATGAATGCGTGACCCGTACAAGTATCTGCGGCCCGGGTGTGCCCCCGGCAGGGGCCAACTGGAGCGCATACGATGGCCATGTAGAGTGGCGACACGTCAAGGAGTTGCGGTATTTGGGCTGGGGCGGTTCTGGCCCGTGGAACTGGTATAACTAAAAAATCTTTAGCACGAAAGCAGGCCGCACCGGCGTTATTTCGGCGAGGCGTTTGTGAGAACCCAATCAGCGTAGATGGTCGCGGTCCAGCCCAGGTCGAAAAAAACCTGATGGTAGGGGTTGGACGGATCGCACGAACCTTTGCGTAGCAGGGCGGGCGGGTCAACCTTGCCGCGGTCGTCGAAGAACTCGAACATGGCGTTGTACTTGGCACAGGTACGCTCGATTTCGTGGATCGTCTTTTGCCGGATATCGTCAGCCTGCCGGTGCAGGCCATAACGATCAAAACCAAAGCTGACCAACCAATTAAGCGGCGCCCAGGTTGGGCCTCGCCACATATCCTTGGCGTAGTGGCTGGGATTAATTGCGGCGACCGAGGGAATGGGTATTGCAGTGGCGAACGTTTGGGTATTGTCCATGTGAGCTGCAAGGTGTTGGGCCTGCTGAGGTGAAGCTGCGCCGCAGATCAACGGCAGGAATCCAGCGCCGGCTAGCACATCGCTGGACGCGTTACGATCCACGTCGTAATCCACGTAGAACTTGTACTTGTCCGACCAAAGTCGCTGGTCAATCAGTTGGCAGAGGCTATGGTGCTGATCGAGCCAGCGTTGCGCTTCGTGGTTACGCCCAAGTACCGTGGCGAAATGGGCAAGTGTTTGGCATTCGAGGGCCAGATACGAATTGAAATCAGTGGCGTCGAGCTGCGTGGCGGCGTCGAAGCGGGGCGAATTGTCCATACCGCTTTCGCCGCTTCGGCAGTGGATCTCACCTTCGATGAACCACTCGACCAGCCCGGCGCCGTCACTGTCGCGATTGGCCAAGTCCCAGCTCACGTAAGCGCAGAGCTTGGGGTAGATCTGACCAATCCAGTCGCGGTTGGGACCGGCCTCGTAGACTTGCCTAGCGGCGAAAGCCAACAGTGGCGGCTGGGTGATATGTGAGGTTTTGTTCGGCTGCAGGGCGTGGGCGATGAAACCGGTTTCGTATTGCGTGTCCAGCACTGCCGAGAGCAGGTCTCGGGCCATGGAGATGTCGATGTGCCGCCAGCCGATGGCGTGGAAGATCGAGTCCCATAGCCACATGGCCTTGCAGGGCCAGCGTGCGGGCGTTGTCCAGCGGTGACGGATATTGCCTTGGGCGGTGCACACCTGGCATTTCATGACGGAGAATGCCTTGGCAAGGGTCGCCTGCGCCTTGGGCGACAGGGTGGCGGGGACATTCTGTTGTTCAAGCCAACGGCGTCGGGCGTCGAGCGTGGCGTCGAGGTCCGTATCAATCTTTGCGGCGTCGGAATGGCTGGCTGAGCCGACCAGTAAGCGACTGTTGCGAGAGGTCGTTTTTACTTGCTCGCTATGGCGGGCTATTTCGCATTGGCCTTCTATCAGCAGGTGATGGGTATCTACAAAGGCACCGCGCAGAACGGGTGGCGTGCCCAGTTCGAACGAGTCATTGGTCACCAGTGACGGCTGCTTGTTGATAAACGCGATACGACAGGGGCCAGGTAGCTTGATGTCGATGCCGGGCGAACCGAAAGCGGTGCGGCCGACGAGGTTGTGATCAAAATCGGTCGGGCCGTCGAGTCCGGAGAAAGCGAGTAACTGTCCGCCACACCAATCGTTTCGTCGAAGCAGGTCAAGGTTCATAAATGCCTAGTTTTCATTGGGTTCATGCCGCAACAACGCCGCTGCGCGGGGGACGACAAGCTGGCAGGGTAGGCAATAATCAGCGCACGGGCCTCCTGGGGGGAAGGTGGCCTGTTCGTAAGCGGTGAGGTGGCCCTCACCGAGGTGGTAGGCGACGTGTCCGTAGAGGCTGAAAAGAAAGTCATCACGCCGATCGAGTTGCCACAGGCCCAGCAGGTAGTCGTACATGGGCCAGTCATCGAGATGATCTTCGAACCGGCTCATGCCCATGAACTGGCCTCCGCCGGCAAGCCGTGCATTGACAAGTCGGTTGGCTAGGTCGGCGGGCAGGATGCCGCTGGAAAGCAGTTCAGGCCAGTAACGGTAATTGGTGTAACTGGATAGCTGTGTTTGGCACAGGTGCTTTGGCTTGTCGTGTCTATCGGTCAGGGGAGGCAGCCACCAGTCGTCGGGATCGGCTGGCCAGGTCCTGTTGATGGCATCGAGCGTTTGCTGCCGCAATGCAAAGGCTGCGGCGCGAGTGCGGCCGGAGTCGGCGCGTACTTTCGGATGCAGCGCGTCGACGAAGTCAGACCAGTCGATCAAGGCCCGGCAGGCCCAGGCATTATTGTGAAAGTAATACCCGGTCGCCTTGCGGGTGTCCGCCTCGGGTACGCCTGCCAGCAGGTTTCCATCGCGGTCGAGACACAAATCAAGCAACCGCTCGGCCAACGCATCGATTTTGAAGACAACCTCCTCTGTCCATAGCGGATCGTCCTTGACTTGCCTGGCCAAGCGGATGGCGGTGGTAAGCAGCTGGCCGTAATCGCTGATCGATGGGGCGTAGTAACAGATGTCGCCGGGCTTGGTTCGATTCCAGTCTCCAAACTTGGTGCGAACAAAATGTTTTAGGTAGTAGCGAAGTAAGGTTTTGGCCCGGTCGATCAGGTCCCAGCCCAGCAGGGCGTCTACCGTGGCGATGATAGTGCCGGGGAAACCGTCGTGGATGGCGTAGGCATATTCACCGCAGCCGTAGCGGGGGTGGTCGGCCTCGAAAGTCACGTCGATCGATGCTAGGCCGGTGAGTACCGCTTCATCCAGCAAGGGGTGCCCCAAGTCGGGCTGAACTTGCTCAGCAAGTTGATCGCGATGTTGTTTGAGTTGCGATTGATCCAGTGCGGCCGAACCTTGCAGGCGGGGCAGATGATTAACGATCGCGTCAAAGTCGGGCGGGCCCTGAGCGACAAACTTCTCGCGAAAGGGATCTTCTAGGGCAGTGCGCCATGTTTCGTGGTAAGTCTCCGACACGTGCGAGCACCTGTGCTAGCGATTTGAGGCCAATGATATACGCAACACCGCCACGTGTAGGTAGTGCACGTTCAGATCTATTTCAAGGCGCACGGCCTTAGGTTCGGTCTGTCTGCATGCGACGGCGACGGATTGCCACTGTCCGGCAGGATCGAGAAATTCGATTTTCTCCGGCACGGCGTCGACGTGACCCAGTTCGATGGCCAGGTTCTCGATCGTGTCGGGCCAGAAATTGGCGACGGCGACGATGAGTTGGCCATCTTGTTGGGCGATCAGGATCATAGCGTTGGGTGCATCGATGACTTTGCCGTGCGGCGCTGCGTCGCGGTTGAGATAGTGCACGATGGCGTTGAATTGCTTTTGTCGGCTGACGCTGGTGAACATGGAGTTGGCGATGGCGCCCTGCTGGCCGTCGTAGGGCACCACGATCGTGCGCCCGCCCAGTTCGTTTTCGAAAAGGATAATGCCATGTCCAACCTGTGTGCCGTCGAACGCATGTACGTTGGAGATGCCTCGCGTGCCGGGTAGCAGTTCGAACTGACGGGGCGGACACTCCATGCGGATGGTCATGGGCATATGCCGCACGGGACCAAAGCGATCGTCACAGATACGCTCTGTGGCGGCGGGCGTCGGCTCGGCGCAACCAGCGAGGCCAGCCCAGTGCCCTTTGCCAATGCCGACCAAAGTCTCCGCGGCGCGGCCGTCGAGCAAGACGCCCGTGGAGAAAAGCTGTTGCAACTGCTGGGGCGCAAGCGCGGCGAGCATTTCACCGGCAACGGCGTTGGCCGTGGTGAAGTCAAAGACCGTCGCGAACCCTAGGCGTGTCAGGGCCGTGTCCCATACGCATCGTCGTTCGAGTGCCCGATGCGCGTCAACCGCAATGTCGCCCGCACCCGTTGCATGCCGGGCCTCGTCCTCGTGCCATGGCAGGCCAAGACCCCGAAACTGGTGGCGTTGCAACCCTAGCGCGGCGATCGCATCAAGCCGTGGTCGCACTTTCCGGAGCATTTCCGCCATGGGCCGGTCGATTTCCTCGTCCAGCACGGTACCGCTGGCGTAGAGATACGCTGTGACGCCGGGCATACCCATCGCCTGGCACAGTTCGAATTTGAACTGGGCGGTTGTGACGCTGTGGTTGTAGCCCGTCTGCGGCGCGGTATCGATTTCCGGAAAGCACTCGACATCGTCTGGCACGACCGCCTGGGTCTGTCGGGTGCCGTTGAAGGATTCGAGCAGCACTTGGCCGGCCGTTTCCATGTAGGTCGCCAGTTGCGGCCGGGTCACGGCCCGGGCGCCGGGCGCTGATAACGCGTCAAGGTGCTGATCAAATCGCCGGCCCTCAGCCCAGTGCTCGCCGGGCATCGACAGCATCGCGCCCATCCGTGTTTGCGGGCTGACCGCGTGAACGGAGTCGGCCAGGGATTTGGCTATGTGCAAAAATGTGTCAGCCTGAAAGTCGAGCCAGGCATTGCGTACCGGGTTGGGCGGGTCGGCGACAATGGCGGCAAACAGGGCGGTGCGATCGAACGATTGACTGCAGCGCCGGTTGAACTGGCTTAGGCAGTCTTCGCAGAAACACGTTGACTTGACCGCGGCACGCAGGCGGGCCCGCACATCATCATCCAGCCAGAGGATACGTGGCCGAAGCTGTCCGTAAATACCGTACATTTTTGTCACGTGGTCAAGCCATTGCCCGTTGCGCGGGCAGGCAATTGAACGACTAACTTCTCCGGCCGGATTAACGGCCCAGCGAAAATTAAACTTGTCGCACAGGTTCCGGCTGCACGATGCAAAGTCGCTAAAGCCGCATGTCCACCACATGTTGATGCTGGCGTTGATCTGCCGGTCGCGGAGCTTTTCAAAAATCGGCTGCAGTTGATCTGCTTGGGCTTGGCATTCACCCAGCGTGCCCAGGCCCGGGGACATCGCTTCAACGTGGGACACTACGAAAATTATTTCGTCAACAGGCGTCTTGTCGAGATACGAAAGCAGGGCGGCTCCTTCGTGGCCGAGCGTCGCCTCGTGTGGCATAAGCCGCATCTGGATGGACGATTTGGACATGGATATAAGGTCTCTTGGCAACAGTGCGGGCAGGTTAAGGCGTCGTGTCGGCGATGAACAATGGCCGTTCCGATTGGTAGAGGTCCTCGATGGCGGTGTTGGCGGCGACAACGTCGTAGAGCTTGACGTTACGGATTCGACCCTGGGCGTGTAGTCCGCCGATGCGTGAGCCGATATCGATCATGGTCGGTTCATTTTTGGCAACGACTGCGTCATTGGAGGTGGCGATGTGCTGGCCGTTGACATAAAGACTCAGTTGCGCGGTCTGCCAGGTGAAGGCATAGTGCATCCAGCCATCGCCGGCCATGTGCTCGTTGACCGACATGGGCTCAACGCCGCTGGTATTTTCGGGAATGTCTTGGAGAACCGCCGTAAGTCGGCCTCGCTCGTCGTTTAGGCGCAGGCCCCACTTCAGGGACAGCCAGATTGAACTGATCCAGTAGGGCTTGGCATGAACGTGGATCAAAAAGGGGCAATGAGAAAATCCACTGCTGGCCGGGTCGTCGGGTGCGTGGCGGTGCCATAAGCTCGCGGTGCCTTTTTGGGCTTTGACATTACCTGCGGCGGTATAGGTGCACCTGCCGATACCGGTGACTTTGAGCCCTTCGCCGGCAACGACGACGGGCGTGGGGTCGATCAGCGTGATGCGGGTGTTAGTCGCGGCAATCTGCGGTTCTAAATCGTGTTCGAACGAAACAGCGAAGAGTGGCTTGCGATTGGCGAGCAGGCCGTCGAAGGGCGATGCGGGTTGTCCTGTGGCCCGCGGCGCAGGCAAGTTGAAGTTGTATCGCTTCTTAAAAGTTTGCTTGTCGGGCGGCTCCACATCGCCAATTTGTTCTAGCAGGGCGTAAAAGCGAAGTGAGTCGCGGAATCCGTAGGCCAGATTCACCTGGCTGAACTGTTCAAGTGCGCGGCGGACACTTGTGTCGTGAATACGCAAGGCGGCGTCGAGGTACATGCGGTCCTGGGTGTGGTTGTAGGCGTAGGCCAGCGAGTCCAGCCAGGAAAGGTTGCGTGGGTAGCAGTGGAAGCGTCGGTTGAACGAAATGCCGTTGAATTGGTGGATGAGCGAGTCCAGTTCATGGTCGTAGCAGTGCTGCAGCGTCCATGCGGCGCTTTTGATCAATGCGTTGCGGACCCGGGTGTCGCCGGTCCATTCTTCGTAACGCATCATGGCTTCGCAGACAAGGGCTGCAAAGTTGAAGGCCGAACCTTCCTGCATCCAGTTGGGGCCCCAGTAAACGTTTGTTTCTTCCTCCATGACCTTTTCAACGTCTTCCACATAGCGGACAACAAAGTCGATGATCTGCCTGGCCACTTCAAGGTACCGGGGTTCACCCGTTTCCTGGTGTACACGCAGCAGGGACATGGTGACCCAGCCCCAGCCGCGGGGAATGCCGGGCGAGACTTGGCCCATGGAGGTGAGCGTGGTGACATACCGGCAAAGAAAGTCGGCAATTTTAACGGCGCTTTCTATCGCGTGCTTTTCGCCGGTGAGCACGTAATGGTTACAGATCCCGTCGAGCCAGACATGGCCGGTCTCGAAGGCGCCGAATTTGTCCTCGTGGTTTTCCTCGTTGCCCGCATACCCGTGGTAGCGCAAGGCGCCGCCGACGTGGTCCGTGTCTACCTCGGCCAAGTGGACAGCCCCGTCGCGAGCACGCCGGAAGTATTCGTTCTTGCCCGTAATCAAGTAGAGCAGGTCATAGACGTGGGGCACGTCGCCCTCGCCGTCGGAGTACATCACGTCGACGGTCCACACGCCGGGTCGAATCTTGGCGCCGAAGTAAAACCAATCGCCATGGTGCAGCATGCCGGTGGCGTGCTGCGGGTAGCTGTCCTGCTCGAACTCTTCGAGTCGCGCCGTCTGTTCGGTCATGGCCAGAAAATCTTTGCCTCGCCGCGTTGTAAAGCTGGGCAGTGGCCCGAACACGTTGGTTTTTGAAACGTAATCGGGCCGGGGACGCAGCGCAGGCAGGTGGTCGAAGCTTCCGAGGGTGTCGATCAGGGAGTCGTCGCCAAGGTTTTCGAAAGTGAGCAGCAGGTCATGACCTTTGCAGCGGCCGACGGCGAGGTTAAGTGGCGGGTCGTCGTCGTTACGACTGTAAAGATCGATGTTCGCCCGGCCGTCGCCGTGCAGGGCAAGTTGCTTGGGGTGCAGCAGGCTGAAGTGGCGCAATGCCAGGCCAAGCGAGTGGTCGAGACTTTGTGAACGCAATGCGCACCAACCGGCGAAACCGCCGAACGGGTGCATGTCCAGTGCCGGATCGTCGCTGGTGATGCGGTAGTGATCGTGCTCGTATTGCCGACAGGTCAGCGAGCCGCTCAGTGGCCGCCAGCCACCGCGGGGCAGGAGAATGTCCGACTCGTTGACGTCGGCATTTCGCCAGTTGAGGCTGATGCGATCGATCTGTCGCGTCGGCTGATCGCCGCGAACGATGAAGGTGGTGTACAGGCGGGTACGGCGAAGTGCGTAATAAAGCGTGGCCCGCAGGACGTAGCCGTAATCATGGTGGCCGTCGGTATCAGCCAATTCGCCCTCGAGGCGTACGGTCGCGGTTAACGGGCCGCGGTATTCGATGGACGTCGACGTGCGCTTGCCTTGTCCGGCGGTGTAAACGGTGCCGTCCGCTTCAATAATCTGCAGGTCAGGCGTTGCGCCGTCGACGAACACGTTTTTGCCTGCCAATGTTAATTGGCCGAGTAACTGGTCGGGGGCCGTGTGGAGTGTGAGGATGCCATTATTCAGTTCAAGCTCGTCGCCATGTTGCGTGCATAGGACGGGATTGTCCGGCGTGACGGACTCACCCGGCTCGAGCGTGAGTACGCCCTCGTCCGCATTTTGGCCTCGCAATTGCGTGCTGACCAGCAACCAGCGAATGCTGCCGTCGTCCCAGCGTGAAAGCACGTCAGTTTGTGTTGCCAGCGGTGTGCCGCAGGCGTTGTGCAAAGCGAGCGGGTTGCTATCGAGCATCGCGCCTTTGGCAAATGGAACGCCCGAGGAGACCGGTACTGGCGATGATGACGCCGGGTCCATCCCGTGCGTGTGCAGTACGATAGGGTCCATAATCCGCTCCGCCGACTGAGGGCGCCATTGTAAGGCTGGCGATTATCGGCTTGGTCGATTGGCCCGGCAAGTGTCGGTATGTTTGATCGCACTGCAGTTATATGGTGAAAGGAAAACCATGCATTATGAACAGGTATTAAAGTTCGACCCGTCAGCAGCGCCGGAAGGTGATTGTTTTGATCCAAAGACGCCAGGCCGTGCTTTTGAACAGCAGTATTTTCCCGGCTGGTACAACGAAATTACGCCTTGGGGATACGGCACATATCGCAAGATGGGTTCGTTAATGCGGATTGCCCGCGACGAGACGGTCGACGGCAACGTGCTGGAATGGACGCATAGTTGCCTGCGTTATTTCGTTTGTGACGACCGGTTCGTCAGCGACTTTCAAGCGTCAGCCACACTGCGAAGTGTGCAGCCGCACTTTGAAGGCTATCACGATGTACCCGGCTGTGATGTGTCGCGATTGGGGATCGTTTTTCGATATGTCGATGCACGGCACTTCTATTTTTTTGCCATGGAAGGTTTGCGGCGGCTGGTGTTGTACCGCCGCGATGATGATCAGTGGCATGAGTTGGCCCAGCTGCCCGCCGAGCTGAACGCGGAAAAGTATTACGAGCTTCGGGTCGAGGTGATCGGGTCGGGCATGCGTTGTCACTGCGGCGATGTCGAGCTGACGGCGTCGGATGACATGTACGACCGTGGGCGTGTGGGTATTCGCGGTACGGGCATTTGCAAGGTGGCGCAGGTGTTAGTGCAGATGACGGCGGGCCAGAAACAGTTTTCTGCCACATTACGCTGCAGTTATGAGAGGCAGCGAGATGTCGTGCGGCAACGGTACCCGAAACCGCAGCTAGCCAAAACACTGGATTTGCAGCAGTTTAAACCGGAATCGATTGAATTCATGGATCTTCGCAATACCCGTTACCCTGACATTGTCATCACCACGCGGAGGGACGATTCGCCGCATACCATCGCCGTTGACTTAGGCGGCAATGTGTTGTGGGAGCGTAAGGGGCAGTTGTATAGCCACACCTTCGGCGTGTTTCGCCAAGCGGCGGCAGGTCACCGCGAACTGGTGACGCTGAATGATCGGCATTTTGTGGTCATCAATCTTGCCACAGGGCAAACGGTGGATGAACCTGTTTTTCCGCGGCCAGTGAAGCACAAGTTGTGGCAACTGCACTCAGGCGTGGCGGATCGGCCGGGCAACACGCGTGGTGTCGATACGGCGGGCGACATGATTGTTCGTTTTGCAGATGGCGAACAATTTGAAGATGAAAACGAGGAAATGATGATCATCGACGACCAATTCAACGAGCTATGGTCGGCGAAGGTTGCGTCAGTTGGGTTCGGACACACCTATGGCGTGCAGTTTTTTGACTTCGACGGCGACGGGAAGGACGAGGTATTGGCCGGCTACACGCTGCTGACGGCGCAGGGGAAGACGATCTGGGAACTGGAGGCTTGTGATGACATTGTCGCCCGGCCGGGTGGCCGGCACATTGACGTGGCCATGATCGGGAACTTTGCCGGCGACGGCGACCCTGTGGTGTTTGTCAACTCGGGCGCGATTTATGTGGCTGATGGGTTAACCGGTCAAACGCGCGCGATCCACGCCGTTGGCCATGCGCAAAGCGCCACCATCGGCAACCTGCGGCCCGACCTGCCCGGGTTGGAATACGTTTCCGGTAATCGCTGGGGTAACCCGGGCATCATCAACGTGATCGGGGCGCGAGGCGAATGGCTTAGCCGTATGCAGCCAACTGCCGGGCCGCTTTCTCATCAGGCGCCCGTGAATTGGTCGGGTGATGGGCAGGAGCTTTTGCTTGTTCAGGGTTATCCCGTCGGGGGGTTATTTGATGCCGATGGCTGGTGCGTGCTGCCTTGGCCGGACGAGTGGTGCAGCGAAGTCAGTTTCGCGCGGCGGCCTGGTGTCCAGTTTGTTGACCTGCTCGGTGATCCGCGGCAGGAGATGGTGCAGATCCAGGACGGCGTGCTTTCGATTTACACGCAGGACCGTCCGCCACCTGACCAAGCGCGGGTGTACGACCCGGTGCGTATCAGCAACATGTCGTTGCCGCGATGGAGTGACCAGAGGTAGTGGATTTACCGAACCGTTAATAGGTCACGCTCGGGCAACGCAGGAAAAGCGCCGTGCGGTTCGCTCTGGTACCAGTAAGCGACGGAACTAATATCGTCCTGTAGCGGTCGATATCGGGTATCAGTTCCCCAGCCCAAGGCCTGCATGGTCACCCGCAGATCGGTCTCGAAGCGGATGGGGTCCATGATGTGGAATCGGTATAGGCCATGTCGTGTACCGGGAGTGGAGTCCGAGTTGCCAAGCGGATAGCCCATGAACGGCGCCGAAAAATTTTTGCCAAAGCTCCATGCTCCACCGAAATAATCTTCGGTGCCGGTACCGCAAATGGTAGGAAATTCACCGTCACCGTCGATGTAGAACTTGGCTTCGCCTTCGCCCCACCAGCCGCCGGTGTTCTGCTGCCAGCCCATGTAGGTGCCTACGTACTGGCCTTTGCCGGTGATGCCGTCAACGATGGTGTATGGCTCCTTGTACGGCACAGGATTGGTCCGGCGAAACTGGGCGTGGAAATATGCGTCGTCATCATCGATGGGGGTAAGGGCGTAGGTGATCTGGTAGAAGAAGTGGGCCAAGTCCTCGTTTGCACGATTTTCCACGGTTATCTTGGCATGTTTGCCGAATGGCATGGGAAAGAAACTATTGAGTCCATTGCTGGGGTTGACGTTGATGGGCAGGGATGTGACATCGGTGTAGGTTTGCCAACCATTGCAGAAGAAGTCGCCAATGGGCGATTCAACGCTGGGCGTGTCCTCGCCGTCCCAGTACATGCGGATCACCAGGTCACGGTATTGCGCCGGTCTGACTGTGATCCAAATGTGTTGGATGACGCCAGGCCCTTCGACATCCATGATTGTGGCCGTGCTATGGCGATTGATAAATATGCAAGGCCGGACTTTCCATCCTTGGCCCAGTTCGCGACTGGCCGTCGTTACGTCCTTCCATGACTGCCCTATCCGGGACACTTCTGGCTGCGGCGCGTCGCCATATTCGGCCATGCCGCCTTTGCCCTTTTCGCCATAGACATTTTCGGCGCTGACCATGCGTGTCTTGGCGTTGGAGAGCTTGGCGATATTGCCTAGGTTCATGTTGGTTCCGTGAAATGCCATGTACGGCCCCTTTCAAGAGAAATTCGTGGCGGGTGCATCCCTGCGTCCAGTACAGGACGTGAACCTGCCTAGTCTAGCCTTTCAATCTCGTCGGATACAAGGGCAATAAATTGTACATCACGACAACGTGACACCGCTGATGAATAGCCACTATAATGCTCAAGCTGAGTAGAGTTTATTCAAGTACAAAGGTTTACCCCCCCCTCCATCTGCAAACGGTTATTGAAAGTAACGCAATCTGGCGGCTCTGTAATCTGAGCTGACTTTAAGGAGAAAAGTAGTGAAGTACGACAAAAGTATGCAAGTCAAGGCACATGTGCTGCGGGACCCGGCGACCGACAACAATGATAAAGCGAAGGTTGGCAACGTCGACTTTGCCGCAACGGCCCCCGGCGCCGATCGTGACTTGGCTACTGTTCGCGCGATCGCCGAGGGCGGTACGGTGCCGATTCACTTCACCACGGTGAAGTATTACCCGAACAACGGACTGGTGTATTGCGGGCTGTCGGCTGCGGAAAATGATTTGCTGTGGTCATTTGATCCCAAGACCAAAAAGTTTGTGGACTGCGGCTTTAATCGTATTTCCGACGAGAATGACCATAAACTCCACCAGACGCTGGATATTGCCTCGGACGGTGTCATGTGGGGTGGCACGTCGGGCTGGGTAGATCATTCCAATCATGCAGGTAGGCGGGGCGGCTCATTGTTTTCTTATGATCCTCGAAACGGGGATCTCAAGTCACACGGAATTCCCTGCCCACACGATTACATCCAATACACGGTATTGGACGAACCTCGCCGCGCTATCTACGGAGGCACCTATCCGCACCTGATGTTTTTCCGATGGGATATGGACACTGGGCGGGTGCGGACTTGGTTTACCGGCAGCATGATGCACCGGGCGATTAAAGATGATGATGGATTCATCTGGGGAACTTATAGGGTAGGAGTAAAGGAAAATTTCTTTAAATACGATCCCGATGCCGACCAGATGCATCACTTTCAGTTTGGTCTGCCGGGAATCAGCGCTAGTTTTGATGCGGCAACTCCAGACACTAACGTCATCGACTCGATCATTAACGGAGGCGATGGTTATATCTATATCGGGACCAACGGTGGGTCTTTCTGTCGGTTGGACCCGCGCAAGGAGGAGTTGCAGTACCTGTGCAAGCCCGTGGCCAACGGACGCCTGTCCAACATGCAAATTGCCAAGGACGGGCGGATTTTCCTCGGTGCCGGGTTTGGCGAGCTTACTTCACTGGTTGCTTACGACCGGGAAACGGGTGCCTACACTAACTATGGCCTGATCCGCGACGAGGAAATGGGCCACACGGACATGGTGGTGCACCAGATGACGATCACCGACGATGGAACGATTTATTGTGGGGAAACGGACCAGGGAGGAGGCCGATCGGCCTATCTGTGGGAATGCGTATTGGAAGACTAAACCATTGCAAGGTGGCCAATGGCGAAAGGTTCTGATGTGAAAAAAGACGGCCAAGCTCAGCGTGCTGTCGCTGCACATGAAACCCTTCAGGTTGAAAACTGGAAGAAATGGGCTTGCAACGACGAAATGCCTGAGCCGTATATAAGTAATATTCGCTCGTGGTCACAGCCCCAGGTGTTGGCGATGGCGATACAGATTCATCAGGAAATGGCCAACGCGGCGCCGGACCCACAGCAGTATCCGGAAACGGTAAACGTAGCCAAACAGCTTCTCGCAGGGGCCAAGCAAGAAAAGGGGAAAAGCTGGGAAGACTATGGCTACGGGTGTATTTCCCAGCATCGCTACCACTTGCAGAAGGTAGTGGTGAACTTTTACCCAGAAGAGCTGGAAGGTCGTTCTTGGCAGCAGTTCCGACGCAGTAAAGGGCCCCTCCGATTCTGGTGATGTCATGTGTACGTACATAATACTGCCAAATACTAGCGACGGGCCGGTAATAGGCTACGCCACTGATGATGCGGTGGAATGGCTGGAATCGACTATAGACTCGGAGCCCACGCCATTACCGCAGTACCCGGAAAATGGAATTTATGCTCTTGGGGCTGGCTCGGGCGAATTCGATTATGAATTGGAGTCTCAGGAGATTTTTCCCCGTCCTCAGCTGGACCAGCCAGAAAGCTTGTTCGCCATTGAGCAGTTCATGAAAAAGTACGCCCATTTTTCCGGCCAGCCGAACCAGTCGGGATTTATGGATTTGCGCAGTTTAAAGACCCTTGCCGGCGAGTGGTCGGTGGGCGACAGCGATGTGTGGTACCCCGGTGACGATGGAATTACGTTCAATACTTATGGCGGTTGCCAATCGCCGAAGTTGCGACGGTACTGTGATCCAAACCATCCGCACTGCATGTACTATGACAAACGCATGTCAAGAATGTCGCAGATCGTCGAAGATCACCGTGACCGCTTGGGTGTGGACGTGGCGTGGAAGATGCTATTGGACCGTACGCCTGGCGGAGAAGTATGCCAACACATAGATACACGTCCCCCGGGCATCAGTTTTGTGACTTTGCGTAATTATGTGCTAGCTCCGGCGCTGGGCCGATACTGGGTGCGTACGGTGGCCGAAGGCAAGGCTCCAGACGAAGTGGACCCCGTTGAGATGCGTTTTGATCCTTGGCCGTGCGGGACTGGCAAGCAGGGAAACATCAATGGCTGACCAAGCAGCAAACAAAGACCAAGCCGAGGCCGACCGCAAATTGACAGCTGCTCGCTGGTACATGGATGAACATTGTCACGTGGACAAGTGGAAGCAGTGGGCGATCAACGACGGTATGGGACCCGAGCAGCTGGCTAACCTTCAGTCATGGTCACAGCCGCAGGTACTGGCGTTGGCCGAGCAGATTCATCGTGAGTGTATGGACAATCCGCCGGACCCGAAGCTGTATCCCGAAACCGTCGGTTACGTTGAGCAATACGATGCGGGCTTGCGTCGTGGGGCGGAAGACGGACCGATCGCGTTCGCCGAGCTTTGCGTGCAGAACTACCGCAACGACATACAGAAATTCGTGCTCTCCTTTCGGCCCGAGGAACTGCAGGGCCACACGTGGCGAGAGCTGCGCCGCAGCAAGGGTCCATTAAAAGTTTGGTGTTGAAGTATGTGTACGTTTGTATTTTTTCCGAAAACACCAATGGGGCCGTTGATAGGTAACAGTATCGATGATGCGATAGAGTGGTCCGAATCGCCAAATTATGGCAACGCCCCAGGTACGCAACCGCCAGCCCATGGGATATGGTCAATCGACGTGGGTGGAGGTAATTGCGAACTAGAGGAGGAGCCGCTGATCACTAGCCAGTTTCGTCCGCCCTATGGGGCCTGCAGGAGTCTTGCGGAAATTGAACAATTGGCGGTGAGGTATCGACAATTTCCCAAGTATCGTCCGCACCACCTTGGGTTCATAGATGTTGGCCGTGGCGAAACGATGGTTGTCGAGCAGACATGGGGAGATGCCGAGGTGTTGCGTACGGACGACGGGGTGTTGTTTGACACGTATGGTGGCTATGAGTCGAAACGGCTACGCCGCTATTGCGGTCCTGACAGCGTGCTGGTCCGGTACCACGATGTACGCATGGCCTCAATGAGGCGGGTCCTTCAGGAGCACAGCGAAAAATTAGATCTTGACACCATGTGGAAGATGTTGCTGTCACGCACGCCCGGTGGCGAGGTCTGCCAGGGGCGGGACACACGTCCTGAAGGTATAGCTATGGTCACGTTGCAAGTCACCATCCGGGCGCCGGCTATAGGTTGCCAGTGGACGCGATGGTACAAAGACGGACGTCCGCCCAGCGAGGCCGACCCTGTGGAAGTCCGGTTCGAACCCTGGCCGGGGGCCGAGACCGGGGGAACTTGAAGTTGCGGACTGTGTACAAGCATGGTTGAGAACGTAAAACATTATGTGGCCGAACACCTACCTATCGAAAAATGGGTGCAATGGGCGGTTAATGATGGCATGGACGAATCGATGCTGAACAATATGCGTTCATGGTCGCAGCAACAACTCCTGGACCTGGCCGAGCAGATTCACCATGAGAAGCTGGAGGATCCGCCCGACCTGCAGCACTATCCGGAAACAGCCGGGCACGGTGAGAAATTCGATGCCAAGGTGCGGCTCAAGGTAGAGGAGGCAGGCATCAGTTTCCAGGAGTCGTGTTTGATGACACATCGTATGGATTGCCAGAAGTTTGTTTTAAGCTTTCGTCCGCAGGATCTTGAAGGCAAGACATGGAAGCAACTACGCCGCAGCAAGGGGCCGCTTCCGTTCTGGTGCTAGCCATGTGTACCTTTGCTATTTTTCCCAGGACCAAAGTGGGGCCCGTGATGGGGATTTGTCTCGATGATCTGCTAGAGATTGCTTTTGAACCATGGCCGTGTAAGGAGGCAAGTTAATGACTGAAATGAAAAGAGGCAGTTTCAAGCTGGATCGGCGCGATTACTGGATGACCCACGTGGATGTTCCGCCCTGGAATGCCCCGGAATCAGATATCCGCAAACACTTGTACCGCCCCGGCGAAATATCTTGGGGGGTCAGGGCGGTGACCATATTTGCGGATAGCCTTGATGTTCAGGATGCTGATTACATATTGCGTGCGATGCGTATCTACGCGGACGAGGGTGTGCATTATTGGTTTTTGCTGTCTTTCTCAGGGAGTATGGCTTACGCCATGACGCCGCAGTTGTTGGAGATTTTGCTTGCAGACGAGAAAGTGCGTAATAACTTCCTCGGTCTTTTCATTAGTGAGCCAACATGGTTGCCGAGCCTAACACATGGGTTTGAGTACGATCACGCAAGGCCGTGGTTCAACAAGACACATTACTGCATTCCCAACCACTTAGGCCATCAACTCGGTCACGGCGGCAGCTTTGTTTCTGGTTATGCCACAGAGCTTAGTGCAGATCAAGGCGCAATAATTGAGCCTTTGCCCAAGCCAATTGAAAATCCAGTCGAAGCCTTGGAGGCATTGCGGGTGTCCTTTGGGCGATGGATAAAGCCGTTTATTGACCTGTTGGGCGAAGGCGAGGCTCTGACCTCGCATTCATGGGCAGGCAGCAAAAAGCACTTTATGGGCGGCTATGACAATATAAAGCTGGCCCAAGCGACGTATCCATTTGACCGTTGGTCGACGTTGCTGGAGATCAACAATTTCGATCATAGCGTGTCTTTTGCCGAGTCGCGTGGGCTGGCACGAGTTTGGGGAGGCCCTTGGGGCCTGATGGTAGGCGGGGTGCGTTGGAAATACCACGAACTCTGGCGACGGCCCGAAGGGCTACCGCATTTTTCCGATGCCAGCTCCATGTCATATTCGTCATCGATGGATATGCCTGGTTGGGTGCTGTTTGTCCCGGCGGCGGCGGGGTGGGCCGAAGGGGCGAGGATGTTCCAGCACGAATCAGGTGAGGACCAGCTTCTCAATAACCCGTCGGTAGCCAATGCCGTGCGATCCTTGCGGTTGCTGCTGGACAATGCCGGGCCGCCCATGGATCCGGAGACCCATACCTGTCTGCTCAAGGGCGATGCTTACTTTGCCAGTGAGGTGCCTGGCTATGAAAACGGTATGGCCGAGGAAGCCTCCAGCGAAGTGGATTACCAATGTGGCCGCAACACCGGCGGATACCGGCTGACGCCGGCGTCGCTGGTGGCGACATTTTTTCCGCGTACTCGATCCACACGCCAGTGGGAGGACGCATTTCTAAGTGGTAACCCCAACGGGGGGTTCGATATTCTGCATGCCGCAGTAGATCTAAAATTACTGCAACGCTACGACCGTGTAGTGATGATTGATTGGAATCGCTTAGCCGATGATCAGCACCGGGGTTTGCTTGGTTACGTGAAAGCCGGAGGGCAACTGGTTATAGCGGCGGGGCAGTTGTTTACGCAGGCGGAAGGTCAAATCAAGTGGCAGGACCCACCCTGCGAGGCCTTTTATCAAGACGGCGACCTGAGAGAATTGTGCGGCGTGAAATTTGCTGGCGGTTCACAACAGTGCAATGTGTTGTTGAATGGGGATTGCCTTGTGCAGGATCCGATGCTTGAAAACGATGGGCCATCGCAGGTGACGATTTATGCCGCCGAGGAGGTTTCAGATAGCGCCGAGGTGCTACTGAAAACGCCGGAGGGCAGGCCGGTCGTTGTCCGGCAGGCGGTGGGCAATGGCTCGGTGATCACAGTGCTGGGGCCAAGCTACCTCGCGGCAATGGGCGACTTTGCCCAAGGATTCTTCAACTGGATTGCCCGCGAGAATCGCAGGTCACTGAGTTATCGCATCGACCAAGTCACCGGCGAGGAAGAGAAGGACCTGATCGTGTCCCGCGACTTGGGTCGCCAACGAGTGGCGTTGTGTAATTACTGGCGGCGATACGACATGACCCCTAGGCTGACGCTGCAGGACGAACCGGGCGACGAGGCAACTGTGGAGCGGATAGACGTGTACGACGTGCACGGGCAGGCGGCGTCGTGGCGATCGACGGCGCAGGTGCGAAGGCAACTATGCACGTGGGTGTCGCTACCGAGCCACAGCATGGGTATCGTGCGTTATGAAGAACCGGGCGAGCAGGACAGGAATACGCTCGCTTTCACTTGGCGGGCGATCAAGACGCAGAATTTTTACGCGTCACTAGACCAGGTCTCGAGTACGACACGACGAGTCGGCCCGGTGGAGGTACTCACGACACGCGATTCAATGGCGGAAACGGGCACGCAGCCGACCGAGGCGAGCGTGCGTAGTTGGATCGATATGCGTGTGCTGGATTGTCCGGCGGGCCAATGGCGGGTCGAGATCGAGGTCTGCGATGAAAAGGGCAAGATGATCCGCACCAACACGCTGGACGCCACGGTCAAGGATGGCAGCGACCTGTCGCTGGGGCGCGATGTGGCCGGTTACATGTTCGGCGGATGGACGATGAAGCTGCTCGCTAGGCGATCAGGTTGATGGCGACTGCCGGTACTGTTCAAGGTCCGCGCGGTAAGTCAACCCGAGCACCTTGCGGCCACGGGCGACATTACAGGTTTTTTCGTCTTCGGGCATCCCCGTGACGTGCAGGATGTCGAACTGGACGGCACCGATTTCCGCCGCCAGTCGGCAGGCTTCGGCAAGGTCGTGTCGGCAGACCCAACCCGGGGCGGCATGCGTATCATCGGGCCCCAATTTTTCGCGGTACCGACCGATACCCAGTCGGCTATCCACGATATAGCAGGGTCGCAGCACAATAATACTTTGCCCTAAACCTTCATGATGCTGGCGGCACATTTCTTCTTGGAGCCGCTTGGTAACAGCATAAAGTGAGTAATCAGGGCGGCGGATGTCAGACTCAAAAAAGCAGCCATCGGGGTGGGCGACTCCGCAGGATCCTACGTGGACGATGCGCTTGACGCCTTGGCGGTGCGATGCGTCAAGCACATTCCACAGGCCCTTGGCATTGATCAGAAATGGGTTGTGATCAACACAGGCCTTGGCATGGTCTGTGCCCGGGAAGTAAACGGTCAGGTGAATCACCGCGTCCATGTCTTGTACGGTTTTGCTCACCGCGTGGTAATCAACAATGTCGCAGTTGATGATTGGCCCGCCATTCCAATCACCGTCGATGTCTCGCCAGGTATTCCACGTCTCGGCATTATGGTCAACGGCATAAACGTCGTGTTTGCCGGCCAGGTTTTCAAGTACGGCACGCCCAGTCCAGCCGGCGGCTCCGAATACGGCGATTTTCATGTCAAGACCCTCTTTGTCGGCGGATTGATGCTGGTCGCCACGCTGCCGAGAAGCTGCCATGTTCACCGATCGTACAAGCCGGTGTCAATAGTACCGCGTCATTGGCGTATGATGGGATGCGGCGCAGTCATTTTTTTAAAAGGATGCCGATGGCCAAGACCAAATGTATAGGCAGGTCGTCACAAAATGAAGTCAATGCGAGCGATTTTTTTGATCCTCTATCTCCAACATGCGGCATCAATGAAGCTATAGCGGAATTGCGTGGGCGCGGTGGGCGAGTTCGCATACCAGCAGGGCAGTGGCGGCTAGCTAGATCAATTTATGTGCCGCGGGGCGTGAGTCTCGTTGGCGATGGGCCTTCCACACAGATTCAGGTGAAGTGCTTGAAAACCGCATTATTGTCCAAAGACGTTCGAAAAGGTGGCCGTGTTCTGACGCTGAAAAAGCAGGCGCCGTTCGAAGTCGGTCAACAAATTGGTGTCAGTGGAAACTTACGCGTTGGTTTGCGGGCTACGCACGGGCTTGTCGAACGTGTTGTGGGTGGTCGGGTATGGCTGAGCAGCGGATTCAGTCATACGCTGTCGGTCCGGGACAAGGCTAGGGCAGTGTCCCTGTTTCCCGCGATCACCGCTGAGGGCGAGACGGATTTGCAAGTGATGGATCTTTCGATTGTGGGGCCCGATGCCCGCAGCAGCAAGTGGTGGGACTACACGTTCAGCGGCGTTCATTTTGTGGATTGCAGGCGGGTTCGAATCGCCAACGTCAGCGTGCTGCGCTGGGCCAGCGATGGGATCAGCGTGCAGCGCGGTTCAGACGTGCAGGTGACGCATTGCCAAGTACACGATTGCCGCGGACACGGGTATCACCCCGGCAGTGGGTTGGGTAGAAGTATTTGGTCGAGCAATATCGCCAAGGGCAACGTCGGCGATGGGTTCTATTTTTGCGCCAGGGTGCACCATTGCGTTTGTAGTGACAACGTTTTTAACGAGAACGGCCAAAACGGTATTGGCGGCGTGGGCTCGGGTGGCGACCACCACAACGTCATCAGTAACAATGTTTGCGCTTACAATCAGCAATGGGGAATAGATGCGTTCGAGGGCGGCGAGCAGGTCGTTACCGGCAATATCGTTCTATCCAACTCGCGCAGGAAGCGAGGTGCTTATGGGGCGATCCGGCTGCACGACATGCAGCATGCTCTTGTCCAGGGCAATCGCTGCGGCGACGACCAGAAGCAGCCGTCCCAGACACGGGGGATCGTGGAAAGCGGCAATAGCGATCACAACCTGATCAGTGGAAATCTCTGTGTGGGAACGCAACAGGCCGTGACGGTGACCGGCCCGCACAGCCTAGCGGAAGCGAATCTCGTTTAGATCGCGTTGGCTGTAGAGCTCGTCACGCTGCTGCTCGCTGATGAAGGCAAAGGCAAAGGCAAAGGCAAACATCGATGCCTGCGATTTGATACCATTCTGCTCTTTCAACTAGGAGGCTATGGCATGACTTCTGACGTGGTATGCAGCGACCCCAATGCGACAATAGAAGCCAAACTGCACTCTGCTAAATTCGTGCTGGGTGATTCGAATTTCTATTCGCTGACGCTGGGCAGCGACAGGTGTATTTACTATACGCTCAGTTCGCACGACAAGGATTGTCACGGCCGGTTCTACCGTTACGACCCGCAGGCTGACGAAGTGCAGCTGATCGGCGACATCGGTGAAATTGTCGGAGAGGCCGGCAAGAAATCGATACCGCAGGGCAAATCACACACGCCGTACTTCGAGATGTCCGGCAAGATGTACCAGGCGACGCACTATGGGTTCTTTGGCGGCGTGGATGGCAAGGAGCAACCTGCTGCTCTGCCGGAAGGTTACACGCAGTATCCCGGCGGGCATTTTGTCGAAATCGATATGGCATCGCTGGAGTGCAAGGACTTGGCGATCGCGCCGCCGGCGGAAGGGATAATAACGGCGGGCTTGTCTACGAAGACCCGTCGCATGTACGGGTTGACCTGGCCAAATGGCATTTTTATTTATTGCGATCTGGACACGGGCAAGCTGCACAATTTGGGCCCATGTTGTCGCGGGGGCGAGGTTGGTGAAGGCGATCAATACCTGTGTCTATGCCGCGCCTTTGCCATCGTTCCCGATACTGGGAGAGTCTATTTCACGCGTTCCACCGGCGACATCGTGCGCTACGATCCGGACACGGACAAGCTTACGACCATTGAGGAAAATCTGAGGCGTGACATCTTCGGCACGTGGGACCCGCACAAAGGCGGACACCAGGGTTACAACTGGCGGGGTATTCGTTGGCATGAAAAAGATAGAGTCTTTTACGGCGTGCATCCTCGCAGCGGATACTTGTTCAAGTTTGATCCATACACAGAAAAGCTGGATTTGATCCAGCGTATCTGCGCCGATGCGGTATTGCGCAGCGGCCGTTATGAACCGTTCCCTTACGGGTACTTGTCGCTGGATTACGGCCCGGACATGGATACGGTCTATTACCTGACCGGGGTGTTCCGTGTACCCGACGACGACAACTTACTCAATGAAACGACGCACCTGATCACCTACAACCTGCGCACGGGCCGGCATGATGATCATGGTGCCATACGCCTCAAAGACGGACGTTACGTACGTACCTCCCAGACGGTTGCAGTGCATCCCAACGGCAGGATTTACCTGTGTCCGTGGATAGAGAACCGGGACAAACAAAAGAAAACGGACGCGGGACTGGTGGATCTTGTCAGCATAGCCAACCCGCTGGCATAGCCGGCGAATCACCACAAAAGGAGAAGGCCTTGATTGCAATAACCGAATCCTGTGGGCGGCAAGGGCGTGGGCCGGTGATTTGGACCTGCGCGGTGACCATGCTGGTCACGGTAGGGTTTGTCGGCCATCGTGCTACGGGTGAAGACCGCAAACTGGTGTTCCCGCAGATGCGCGAGCGTACGTGGTACGAAAGGGATCCGTCCAGCCTGGAGATATATTACGAGCACGGCTCGAACACGATCTCGGTGCCCGGCGAGGATGGCCAGCACGTGCAGAAGGTGTCGCCCGAGATTGAAACCCAGGTGTTCGAGGCTGAAAAGCTGCGGGCTATGGGCACGTATCCGCAGATGGAGTGGATCGCCAGTCCGGTGGGCTATCACGATAAATACCCCAACGACGACGTGCTCAACGACCACAGCGGTGGCGTCAGCGTGATCGTGTCGGGCAAGTACGCGATGGTGTATTCCGGACCGGGCGCAGATCACATCTGGGAGGATGTCACGATTGAGCGCGGCGGCAAGTATCACCTGTGGGTGCGCTACCAGGACGTTTATGGTCGGCCGGAGCCGTTTGAGGTCAGTGTTCAGCAGGAAGGCGCCGGCGGCTCGTTTACGTTCGGCCAAAGCGATACGTCCAACGAGTTCCTGGGCGCGGCTTTGGTGTGGGTCAAGAAGGAAATGTCCCTAAAGGCGGGCCACGCACGGCTGGACCTTCGTAAGCCGGGCGACGCCGATGCCAACGCCGCACCGCGATTCGTCGATCAGATCATGATCACCAACGACCTGAACTACATTCCGGTGGGCCCAGTGCAATTGTCATGGCCGCAGGTGCAGCGGCAGTTGAATCAACTGGGCGCGACCGGCCAAAGATTTGTGGTCTGGTCGCAGGATCCGTGGGCCAACTTCAGCAACAAGAGTTGGCCCGAATCGAAACGCGATCTGGATCCGAAGCTGGCGATGCGCGCCTGCGTCGGTGAGCGCGAGCAACTGATGTACATGGTGACCAACACCAGCGATAACACGATCAACGTGAATATCGCGGTAACGTTGCGGCGCGAGGGTAGACCGGCGGCGGACGCGATCAAGGTCAGCGTGGTGCCGTTGATCAGGTCCAAGCGTTTCGGCTGGGTGCCGGACGTGATGGTGCCTTATGACAAACTGGGCGCGGTCGCCATCGCTCCGTATCACACGGCCGCACTTTGGGTTGAGGTGGACACGACGGGACTGCAGCCCGGCGATTACGTTGGCAGGTTAAGTTTGGTGCATGGCAACGGGAGAAAACTAATACCGTTTGACTTGAACGTGTTGAGCGCGAAGCTGCCGGTCGAACTGGACATTTTCACTCTCGGCTGGGGATACGCCATTGACCTGTTTGACCCGGAGAAGGTTCGGTTTCTCAGTGAGCATGGGATCAATACTGTTGCCGGTCCCGTCTCCGCCACGCCGGAAGTGTGGCGCAAGTATCGGATGAAATACATTGTAAATAACCAAAGCCCGACTGGCATGTACAAACGCGGGTATCGCAAGGACGAGTTTTATTTCTTTGTCGGCGATGAGCCGGGCGACGGCAGCTTTCAAAGCAGGGTCGCAGAGTCTGTGAACTACAAAGCTCAAGATCCGGAGATACTGATCGAAGCCAATCCCACCTGGAACAAGCACGCGTCCATGCCGACCTTTGAAGGTCTCGATGGCCACGTGGACATGTGGATTCCTTACATCACGCACCTGCGCTACCCGGACGCATTATCCCTGATGCGCCGCAGCGGCGGGAAGATAGGGTTCTACAAATGTGACGGATTCCTCTCGAAGAACCCGACGATGTGTTACAACTATTATCGTAAGTTTCCCTGGGTGACGTTTTACTACCAGATCGACGGTTGCGGATTCTGGTCGATGTCGCAGACGCGCGGCCATCCGTGGTACGACCTGGATCACCCCCGCATGGACGGCTCGGGCACCGATCCTGTTACCCTCTACCCGGACGAGTCCGGATATTACGCGACGCGGGCCATGGAAGGCTTTCGTGAGGGTACGGAAGATTACAAGTACCTCATGCTGCTGCGCGACAAGGTCGATCGCGAAGAGTTGAACTTCATCGCCAAACGCATGTTGCGCAGCGTGACCGTGCAGGATGTAGCCGCGGTGCGCGACGAACTGCTGGACCTTGTTGAAGTGCACTATCCGTGATGTGGGGACGTGCTGGCAATGGCGTCGAGAACCTGCTGATGCAGTAGGCCATTGGTGGCGACGATGCCGCGATTGGCTTCTAGACGGCGGCCGTAGGCGAATTCGAGATCTTGGCCCCGTGTGTCACTGACCCGTCCGCCCGCTTCGGTGACGACGATGCAACCAGCTGCGTGATCCCAGATGTTTTCTCGATATTCGCTGCTCGTTGGCAGGCGCAGGTAAATCTGGGCATCACCGCGCGCGACGGCGGCGTACTTGGCTTGGCTGTCCATACGCAGTGGCTCGGTAGTGATATCCAGATGCTCGGCGATGCGGGCAGCATCGTCGTGACTGGAATGGCCTGATTCAACCGATTCGCAAAAGCGGGATGTGGTTGAGTCGTTCATGTTGCTTACATGTACCAGTGAGCCTTGGCAATGTTCGCCGTCTAGTGGCAGCTGGGTTGTTCCGCCGTCCTGTATGGCAACCATCAGAGAACCGCTGCTGCCGTTGCATGGCAAGTTCGGGCAACCCAGTACGCCGAGCACAACCTGCCGGTCAACCAATAGTGCCAGTGCGACCACGTATTGTCCACCACGCAGAAAACCCTTTGTCCCGTCGATGGGGTCAACCGTCCAATAGCTTTGACCGTCCGCCGAGCTTGTGCCGCCCCGGTCGATCCAGTTGAGTACCTGCGCTTCGTCAATGGTCGAGTTGCCCAGTCCGGCAGCGACGTGTTCGGTCACGGAGGCGCGGAGGGCCTGTTGATTGTCCTGCCGCAGGGCATCGGCTTGTTCTTCACCCACGATCACGTCGTCGGGAAATACACGTCCGAGCATTTCACAGATTACTGCTTGCGAGGCGAAGTCGGCAACAGTGACCGGGCTACGGTCTTTTTTCGCCAGCGTGTCGGTGCTGACCAAGTTTTTTTGCACGGCGCGGCAGACTCGGCAAGCAGCACGAACGGCGTCGATGGCTGCTTGTTGCGGAGCCAACCAGTGACTGCTGGGCCTACGCGCCGACATCAGAGCGGCATCTCCGTAAGGGCCCGGTTGTTGAATCGCGTGGTGGCGGCATTGAATTGCAGCGGCACATTTCCCGTCGGGCCGTTACGCTGCTTGGCCAGGACCAACTCGGCCAACCCGACCTTGTCGGGGTTTTGCTCGGCCCAGTCGGGATTGGAGCCGTGATAGTATTCCTCGCGGTGTAGCATCATGACGGCATCAGCGTCCTGCTCGATGGCCCCGGACTCGCGCAGGTCGCTCATGCGCGGCCGGTGATCTTCACGGCCTTCGGCAGCCCGGTTAAGCTGGCTGAGGCAGATAATCGGCATATTCAGTTCACGGGCCAGCGCCTTGATGCCGCGAGAAATAAATGACACTTCCTGCTGTCTGGACTCACTGCCGGGCGCGTTCATAAGTTGCATGTAATCGACAAAGATGCACTTGACCTCGAATCGCGCGGCCATGCGCCGTGACTTGGCCCGCAGTGCCAGCAGCGAGAGGCCGGGCGTGTCGTCAATGTAAAGCGGCGCTTCGCTGAGTTGGCCCATGGTGGTGGCTAGCAGGGCAAAGTCATCCCCCGAGAGGATGTTACGACGTAGCTTGTGGGCGTCGATGCCGCTGCGCGAACAAAGCAACCGTTGGGCCAGTTGCTGCTTGCTCATTTCCAAGCTGAAAAACGCCACCGGTTGGTTCATGGAGACGGCAATATGCTCAGCGATGTTTAACGCGAAGGCAGTTTTGCCCATCGATGGCCGGCCGGCGACGACGATCATCTCGCTGGCTTGCAGGCCGCTGGTCAGTTCATTGAGCAGGGTAAACCCGGTGTCCAACCCAGTCAGGTGTTGGCCTTCTCGCGATTCGATCTGGGTGTACAACTCTTGGAGCAGGTCGTTAAGCTTGACCGCGTCGTCACTGGTGCGGGATTCACGGAGCTTGAAGATGGCCTGCTCGGACACATCGAGGATGTGCTGGGCTGACTCCGAACTGGTATGGGCATCGTGGAGAATTTTACCCGCGGCGTCAATCAGTCGGCGTATCAGTGCCTTGTCGCTCACAATGTTGGCGTAGTAGGGGGCGCTGACGGCGTGGGGTACCGACTCGGCAATCTCCACCAGGTAAGACACACCGCCGACCTGATCAAGCACGCCTCGGTCATCAAGCGTTTGCTTGAGTTGGACCGTGTCAACGGACTGGTTCTTGTCATACAGCCCTACGAGGCTTTCATAGATGACGCCGTGGCTGGGATTGGCAAAGTCTTCAGCGCCTTTGAGAATCTGGATCACATCGCCGATGACCTGGTAGTCCAGGATCATCGAGCCCAACAACGCCATTTCCACCTCGGGTGCCTGTGGCAGCTGCGCGTCAAAGAGCTTGGCCAATTGGGCGTGCGAGATATCGAAAGGTGCGCGGGTTGCAGTGGTCATAGTTGGAGTATTGTTCCGTACTTGGGGCAGGCTGCCAACTTTATCCGCCAACTGTTGATCCCTCGTGCAAAAGCTGTCAATTGTTGTCGGTTGGTAGGTCGTATGTATTTGCCGGCAGGGTCAAGGGTTGCGTTGTGGCAATTGCAGGAATACTATGCCTGCCGCTTGGAAGTTGCTTGTCGCTAACGGTTTTTTCTTGAGGATTTAGTTATGGCTAATTTTCCTGTTCGGCCACTTTGGGCGGTTTTGCTGGCGTGGGCTGTGCACGCGACAGCCTTGGGCACGGCGCCGGGCCAGGCTGCTGGGCCTTTGGACATTTCGGCTGGGGTGGTGGGTACACTGCAACTGGCGGCGTTGGACGATTCCAACCGAGGCGATGGCCCCGCGGTGGCTGCGGATGTCGGCATAACGGGCGATTTTGTCCGTAACAGCTGGGTGATGACGACCTACGGTTCGGCCCGGATCGGCGACAAGGGCATGATGTACACCGGCCACGTTGGCGTGGGATATCACCTGCGCGATGATTTTTCGGTCAATCTCGAAGCAATTGGCGGCATAGTGGATGTCGAAAGTGATACGAGCGGCGGGATGGCGGAACTGGACCTTGTGCTGCGGTGGCACTTTGCCAAGAACGATGATTGGTCGATTTACGCAGACCTCGGGGCGGGTATCATCAGCAGCGGCGTCAGCGTCCCCCGTGGCGGCACGCACTTTAACTTTACCCCACAGGTTGGCTTGGGCGCCACCATCGACCTCAGTGGGAAGGCCAAGATGATCGTGGGGGCGCGTTACATCCACCTGTCCAATGCCGGGATGCAGGGTGCTTCAAACAACCCGGCCTGGGACGGTGGGTTGGTGTATATCGGCCTGATGTTCCCGCTCTAAGCGTTGACGCCGCCGGTTGCAATCAGTGGCCGCCTGACCGTGGCCAGCTTCCGGGATATCCTGTTTAGACGATGAAGTACGACTTCGCCGCCATCGAGAGTAAGTGGCAGCACTTTTGGCAGGCCAACGGTACGTTTGCCGCAGCCAACCCCGGCCAGTGCGGGTTTGAAGCCGACCGGCCCAAGTTTTATGTGTTGGACATGTTCCCGTATCCATCGGGCGTGGGTCTACACGTGGGCCATCCGCTTGGCTACATCGCCACGGATATCGTGGCGCGTTACAAACGCATGTGTGGGGCAGCAGTTCTGCATCCGATGGGCTACGACGCTTTCGGCCTGCCCGCGGAGCAGTTTGCCGTTGAGCATGGCGTGCACCCACGCATCACCACTGAACAGAACATCACCAACATGACCCGCCAGCTCAAACGGCTAGGGCTTAGTTACGACTGGGACCGCTGCCTGACCACCACCGATCCGGATTATCACCGGTGGACACAGTGGATTTTCCTGCAGTTGTACAACAGTTGGTTTGATCCGACGGCGGGCGCAGCGCGGCCGATCGAACAGTTGCGGCAAAAGCTAGAAGCGGAGGTGCTGTACGTTGGGCCTGAAGATGAGTTGATCGACTCGCCCGCCGAGGGACTGGGCGCGGTGACGGGTATGCCTATCGGAGCCCGCAAATGGCATGAACTTTCGGCCAACCAACGCACGGCAGTGATTGCCAATCACCGTCTGGCGTACATGGATGAGATCGATGTTAATTGGTGTCCGGCGCTGGGAACCGTATTGGCCAATGAGGAAGTGACCAACGAAGGCAGGTCGGAGAGAGGCAACCATCCGGTATTCAAGCGGCCGTTGCGGCAGTGGATGTTGCGGATCACGGTGTACGCTCATCGCCTGTTGGAGGATCTGGAGCTAGTCAAATGGCCCGATCCCATCAAGACGATGCAACGCAATTGGATTGGCCGCAGTGAAGGCGCGTTGGTTGATTTTGCAGTCGTGGATCGCGATGATTTGATCCGCGTGTTCACAACCCGGCCAGATACGCTGTTCGGTGCGACTTACATGGTGCTGGCTCCCGAGCATCCCCTGGTCGAAGACGTGACAAGCAACTCACAGCACCAAAAGGTTGACCAATATTGCCGGCAAGCGGTACAACGCAGCGAGATAGACCGCGCTGCCGAGACCAAGAGTAAAACCGGCGTTTTTACCGGTGCCTGCGCGATAAATCCAGTCAGCGGCCAACGGTTGCCGATTTGGATAGCCGACTACGTGATGATGGGCTATGGCACAGGTGCCATCATGGCGGTGCCCGCTCACGATCAACGTGACCATGATTTTGCCCGCACGTTTGGCCTGCCAATTATACAGGTGGTAGCCGAAGATTCAGTGGACGTGCAAGTTGAGGCTTTCGAGGGCGAGGGGACCTGTGTTAACAGCGCCAACGACGAGGTTTCGCTCAACAGCCTCACGACGGCCGAAGCGAAGCATGCCATCACGCAATGGCTGGACATGAAAGGGCTTGGCAAGACGCAGGTGCAGTACAAGTTGCGTGATTGGCTGTTTAGTCGTCAGCGTTACTGGGGCGAGCCGTTTCCAATTCTTCACGGGCCTGACGGAGAAATCGTCGCGTTGGATGAGGCGGAGTTGCCTGTGGAGCTGCCGGAGATGGAAGATTTTGCGCCGTGTGCCAGTGAAGATCCTAATGAGCCGGTGCAGACGCCACTGTCCCGTGCCCCCGATTCATGGAAAGCAGTAGATCGCGACGGTAAGCGGTACACGCGAGAGTTAAACACCATGCCACAGTGGGCCGGATCGTGCTGGTATTACCTCCGCTTTATCGATCCGGCCAACAGCGAGCGATTTGTGGGCCGGGAGGCTGAGCAATACTGGATGGTAAGCGACAAAAAAGATGGTCATCCACATGCTGGTGGCGTTGATCTTTACGTGGGCGGTGCTGAACACGCGGTGCTGCACCTGCTATATGCACGTTTCTGGCACAAGGTACTGCACGATCTGGGCCATGTCTCTACGCCTGAGCCGTTCGGTCGTCTGTTCAACCAAGGTTATATCCAGGCATACGCCTACACCGACGAGCGTGGGGTGTATGTGCCGGCCGAGGAAGTAAAAGAAGACGGTCAGCGATTCGTATGCAACGGCCAACAGGTACGCCAGGAAAAACTCGGCAAGATGGGCAAGAGCCTGAAAAACGCTGTGGCGCCCGACGAAATATGCGAGCGTTTTGGCTGTGATTCACTGCGCCTCTATGAGATGTATCTTGGGCCGCTCGATCAGGACAAGGCCTGGAGCACGAAAGATATCGTCGGGCAAAGCCGATTTCTGCACCGCCTGTGGCGCAATTTCGTCAACGAAGAAACCAATGAACTACTTGTCAGCGACAAGCCGGCAGGCGAAGACCTACGCAGAATGCTGCATAGCACGATCAAGCGTGTTACAGACGACATGGAAACAATGAGCTACAACACGGCCATCGCAGCGCTGATCGAGTTGAATAATGAACTGATCAGTGCAAAAACAACACCTCGCGATGTGGCGGAGACTATGGTGCTGCTGCTGTCACCAATTGCGCCGCACATCAGCGAGGAACTGTGGCAACGGCTTGGCCATGACCAGTCACTGGCATACGAGACCTGGCCGATATACGACAAGGCTCTTCTGGTCCAGCAGCAGGTGCAATACCCGGTACAGGTCAACGGCCGATTGCGCGGGCGCATCACGATCGCTACCGACGCCGACGACAAAGCGATCGAGTCGTCTGCCTTGGCGGAACAGGCGGTCAAGGACGCTATTGGTGACAATCCTGTGCGTAAGGTAATCATCGTGCGCAACAAGATGGTGAATATTGTCGCCAAGTAACAGCAGGCGCTTAGTCGCAATTGCTAGCCGTAGCCAGAGGCCTATTATGTATTGGTCATGATCCTGTTGATAGACAACTACGACAGCTTCACCTACAACCTGGTGCAACGCATCGGCGAGATGGATGCATCGCTGGACCTGCGTGTATTCCGCCACGACAAGGTCGGGGTGGAAGAGGTGGCTTCGCTGGGCCCCGACCATGTGATCATCTCGCCGGGGCCATGCACGCCCAACGAGGCGGGCATTTCCAATGACATCGTGCGAGCCTTCGCCGGCAAGGTCCCGTTGCTGGGCGTGTGCCTGGGCCACCAGTGCATCGGCCACACATTCGGTATGCAGGTGGATCGCAACTATCGGATTATGCACGGCAAAACATCGCCGATATGCCACGATGGGAAAACGATTTTCGAGGGGCTGAGCAACCCGCTGGACGCTACGCGGTATCACAGCCTGATCATTATCAAGGATTCGGTGGATGAAGAGCGTTTTGAAATAAGCGCCTGGACGCAGGAGGGCGAGGTCATGGGGCTGCGCGCCAAACCGGGCGCCCTGGAAGGCGACGCGCCACTTGAGGGCGTGCAGTTTCACCCCGAAAGTTTTTTGACCAGCGAAGGACCGCACCTCTTGGCCAATTTCCTTGGCCTAGAGGCGCCAGCCACCTCGACGAGTACTTGATTGGTATCGATCGCCTCCTGTGGAATACGACGCAGTTCTACTGCATTTTTCTATACCGCAAAGTTGACGACACCCACATCATCCATGGTGGCATAACCGTTCTTGCACTGGTGTTATCCACCCAGATCACGAACGCACCGCAATTACCACTTTACCGATGTGTTGCTGCGAGTGCAGATATTCGTATGCCAGTGGGGCATCATCAAACGGAAACGCCCGATCGATATGCGGGTGCAATTGATGGGCTTCAAATGCGGTCGCCATGGCACGCAGTTCCTGGACCGATTCCATGAAAATGCCACGCACCGTTATTTGGTGGTGCAGCATGTCGACGATGTTGATACTGCTTTCGATGCCTGCAAGCACACCGATGACAGCGATCCTCGCCCCGTAGCCGCATGCGCGGACTGACCTTGCCAGCGATGGGCCGCCGGCTACTTCGACGACCACATCTACCCCCCGCTTGCCGGTTAGTTGCTGTACCTGTGTTGGCCAATCGTTGTCCCGGTAATCGATGGTGTGTTCAACGCCGAGTTGTTGTTTGACCAGTGTCGCCTTCTGTTTGTTTGACGTCGTGAGGATGGTGCGTGCCCCCATCATCCGGGCGATCTGCGCCGCGAATATGCTCACTCCCCCCGTGCCGTGTGCCAGAACCCACTGCCCCGGTAGAACGTGGCCATGCGTGACCACGGCCGCCCAGGCGGTCAGCCCGGCAACAGTCAACGTCGAGCCTTGTTCAAGGCTCATATGCGTCGGTACTTGGGCCAGCGATTCGGCGGGGTAGGCGATCTTTTCCGCCAGCACGCCATCCACGCCGGCTCCGCCGACAAAGGTGCGGGCCCACTCGGGGCGCATGGTGCCCGCCGGCCAGTGGCGAAATGGAGCGTTGAACACGCGGTCGCCCACTCGAAGTGTCGTGACTTGGCTTCCAATCTGCGTCACCACGCCCGCCATATCGGAGCAGGCGACAAACGGGCGGTCCGCGACTCCGCCGTACTGACCCAAAGCCACCATCAGATCGCGAAAATTCAGCGACACCGCATGGACGTCCACCAGCACGTGGTCCGGTCCGGGCAAGGCCGGCTCAGGCAGTTCGACCATGTTCAGATGATTGAGTCCTCTGCCGTCAACTGTGAAGGCTTTCATTTGCGGTCGTACTCTTCGTCAGCAAGCAACGGCCTTGATATCGTCTCGACTGAAGTTTACGCCGGCGTCTGTCGCTAGCAGTTCGAGTTGCTCGATTTCCACCCCGGTAAACAGCAGCCCGCCAGCCGCTTCACTGCGTTTGGCCGCCTCTGCCTCGATCTGGCCGGGGAGCATGCAATTCTCATTGCCGTGTCCGAGCACATCCTGGATTACTGCTTTGACATTTTGCGACTGACTACGGCCGCAGGCGAATGTCCCGCAGTTTATAGCCTCAGGGTGGATAACCTGAAAAAAGAAGGATGGGGTGAATTTTTCCCCTGGGCCAGCCGCATCGGGACGGCATCGGATCGTTGGCAGAGAACCGCCGATCAAGGCCGCAACCAGTTCATTGATCAACGACAAGCCGTAGCCTTTGTGAGCGGAAAAGGGCAATAGTGCGGCGACCTTGTTCGGATCAGTTGTGGGGTTACCGTCTTTGTCTACAGCCGCGTTGGGTGGCAGTGGCATCCCTTCACGTATTGCCTGCTGGACGCGTCCCATGGCGATTACGCTCGTGGCCCAGTCGATCACGATGGGAAAGCCGACGGCCTCGGTCGTGGGAAACCCCCAGGAGTGCGGGTTGGTACCCAGTGTCGGGAATTTCCCCATAAATGGCACGGTTTCGGCTAGGGCGGAAGTGCAATTGGTGTAGGCGATGTAACCTTGCTTCGCAGCCTCCATCACGTATCCGCCCCCCCACAAGTAGTGAAATGCCTGATCGACGCAGACGATGCCGACACCGTATTTGTCCGCCAGCTGCGTAGCCGTTTGCATGGCATCCATGGCCACGGCCTGGCCGAGCATGCGGTTGGCGATCCATTTCTGGCAGGCCTCGAATTTGCTTGGCTCCTTGATCACCACCGCCCCGGGCACACAGCCGGGGACCGGCTTCAGGCTCGAGCCGAGGTGATCATCCAATTGAAGGGCCTTGATGCCGTTGTGCGTCTTGATGCCATGCCAGGCGGCCAGGCGACAGATGTGCGTGGCGCAGGAGATTTCTTGGGCATCGTAGCCACGCTTCTTATAACCGGCTCCGATGATCGTATCGTGCGTCTGGACCGGTAACACATATTCCATCGCGAGTTCTCTTGGCCAGGCGTGGGGGCGACAAGGAGGATACCTGATCTGGCAGCCGGATGTCGAAGCCGATGTGGCACTGACATGCCAGCATGAGTTTGCCGTGTAATTCGTATTACACGGCAAACATTGGACGGTTCGGATCGGGCCAGTCCACGTGAAAGAACTTACCCCGTGGTGCGTCGACTCGCTCGAAGGTATGAGCTCCGAAGTAATCGCGTTGCGCCTGCAGCAAGTTGGCCGGCAGCACCCTGCAGCGATAGCTGTCGAAATAAGCCAGTGCCGACATGAACTGCGGACATGGTGTGCCGGTGCGCGCCGCCTCGGCGACCACGTACCGCCAGTTTTTCTGGACCGCATTGATTTTACGCTTGAAGTGGGGGGCGAGCAGCAGATTGCTCAAGTTGGGATTGCGGTCATAGGCGTCCTTGATCTTCTGGAGAAACCCGGCGCGGATAATACATCCGCCGCGCCAGATCATGGCGATCTGACCCAAATTGAGCTTCCAGTTGTATTCGTGTTGCGCCTCGTTCATCAGGGCAAACCCCTGCGCATAGCTGCAGATCTTGGAGCAATACAGGGCGTCGTGAATGGCATTGATGAATTTCTTTCGGGGAATCCTGTGCTCGTTGTGGGGGCCACTGAGCATCCGGGCAGCCGCGATGCGTTGCGGCTTGATCGCGCTCATGCACCTAGCGAACACCGCTTCGGCGATCGACGCTGCCGGGACGCCCATGTTCAAGGCGTTGACGCTCGTCCATTTGCCAGTGCCTTTTTGGCCGGCCGTATCCAGAACCATGTCCACCAGGAACCTGCGGGGATTGACAGGGTCTTTCTGCTGCAGAATGTCGGCGGTAATGTCGATCAAAAATGAGTCGAGATCGCCTGCGTTCCACTGGGCAAAAACATCGGACATTTCATTGGGCTTCATGCCCAGTAGTTGCTTCATCAGCAGGTAGGCTTCGCAGATCAACTGCATGTCACCGTATTCAATGCCGTTGTGCACCATCTTGACGTAGTGGCCAGCACCGTTGGCGCCAATGTAGGCGGTGCAGGGCACACCGCCCTTGACAGGATTTCCGGGTGTGGCACCTTCGATGGGTATACCTGTTTTACGATCCACCTTGGCGGCGATGGCGATCCAGATGGGTTTGAGTTGGGCCCACGCTTTGCGGTTGCCGCCGGGCATCAGTGACGGTCCGAATCGCGCCCCCTCTTCGCCTCCGGAAACGCCCGAGCCCAAGAAGTAAATGCCATTGCCGGCGTATTGCTGCTCACGGCGGATCGTGTCCGTCCACAGCGAGTTGCCGCCGTCCACGATGATGTCGTCTTTATCCAGAAGCGGCGCCAACTCGGAAGCCACGGCATCGACAGCCCTTCCAGACTTGACCAGGATCACGATCTTGCGAGGCCGCTTGATTGACTTGACGAATGCCTTGACCGACTTGCAGCCCACTAGGCCACCGGGCGTGTCCGGGTTCTCGGCAACAAATTTCTCCATCGTGGCCGTGGTGCGGTTGTAGACCGCGACCTGGAGACCGTGGTCGGCCATGTTGAGCACAAGATTCTGGCCCATGACTGCCAGTCCGATCAGGCCGACATCAGCGGTGGGGCTTAAGGCGGACGTTATCATTTTGTTCAACTCCGATAGCAAGAAGGGCCGCCTCGAAACAGCAGGCTTGTGCAGAATTCAGTCAAGTACCTATCGATAACTAATCCTGGGGTGTTTGGCCGAATTTACCAGGCATTGGCCTGGGCTAGTGGTTTTTCACCGGCAAGCACCCGCAGCAGATTTTCGGTGGCCAGCAGCGCTTGCCGCTCAACACTCTCAAATGTCCGGCTAGCAATATGCGGGGTGATAATAATATTATCTATGTTCTGAAACGGGTGGGGTGTCTGCATGGGTTCATGTTCGAGCACATCAGCTGCATAGCCGCCCAGTCGCCCTTCAGTGCAGGCCTTGGCAATGTCCCGTTCGTTCACCAGGCCCCCCCGTGAACAGTTGATCACCATGGCCCCATCGCGCATCTTCGCGATAAGCTGGCGGTTGATGAATCGGCGGTTTTCGTCGCTGAGGTTCATGTGCAGGGTAATCACCTCGGCCGTTTCGATCACCTGTTCGGTACTGTCGGCCCGAGTCACGCAGTACTGGTGGGCGAATGGTTCGTCCCAGTAGATGTCGTAGGCCATTACCTGCATGTCAAAGCCACGTGCCCGCCGGGCCACTTCCTTGCCGATACGCCCCAGCCCGAGGATGCCCAGTGTCTTGCCTGCCAGTTCATGGCCGGTGATACGTTTCCAGTTGCCCTGTTTGACGTGAGCAGCTTCGATGTGCAGGTGCTTGGCCAGCATGAGTATCAGGCCGAACGTGTGCTCTGCGACGGTTCTGTGGTTGACGCCCGGCGTAAACAACACGGGCACTTTCAGATCAGTTGCCCCCTGCACGTCGATGGAATCGAGCCCGATGCCATACTTGCTGAGCGCTTTGAGCCGGGGTAGCGCTGCTTCAATCACCGCCCGGCTGATGTGATCGTCACCGTGGAGAATACCGTCGAAGCCGCCATTGTCCTGGACCAGTTCCAGCATGCGAACTTCCGGCAAGGGTCCGCGCTCGCGAACAATTTCGTGACCCGATTGGGCCAGCAGTTCATGGTGCTTGCCGGGGGTGTCCTGATAGCTGGTGGTGGTCAGCAAGATGCGCATGGAGGGTTGCATTGTAGGCGTGGTGCCAATTACTGGCGTAATCGTCCGTGCTCAAGCGTCAGGCGGCGCTGGGCAATCTGGGCAACGCGGTCGTCGTGGGTGACCATGACAATTGTTTGACCGGCTTGGTGAAGTTGGCCTAACACGTCCAGCAGTTGCCGGCCGGTGTCGGTGTCAAGATTGCCCGTCGGCTCGTCAGCCATCAGCAGAGGAGGCTCATTGATCAGGGCACGGGCGATCGCTACCCGTTGGCGCTCGCCGCCGGACAGCTTTGCCGGCTTGTGCCGCATCCGTTTAGACAACCCGAGTTGGTCGAGCAATTGTGATGCACGATGACGAAATGCCGAACGCCGGCTCGGCCAGCCCAGCACGCCGCAGCCGATCATAGCGCCGATCAACACATTTTCCATTGCCGTTAGCTCTGGCAGCAGGTGATAAAACTGAAACACGAAGCCCACGCTGCGGTTGCGGTAATCGTCCAGGAACCTTCGGCCTTGCTTGAAAACATCGTCATGTTGAAACTCAACATCACCTTGGTCAGGCCAATCCAGTCCGCCCAGCAGATGCAGCAACGTGCTCTTGCCCGATCCCGAAGCGCCCACGATGGCAACCCACTGTCCATCTGTAACAGACAGGTTCACGCCCTGCAGAATGTGCAGGTCCTGCCCGCCTAGGTAATAGTGCTTATGCAGGTCCCGGGTCGACAGCAATGGTTGTCCTGTGGCATCGGTTTTACTCATGGCGCAACGCCTCTACCGGGCTTAGCCGACCGGCCAGGAGGGCCGGCACAACAGCGCCGAGCAGGCCACTGCTGACAGCCAGTATCATGATGACCGCCACTTCAGTCCCATCAAGCCGGGCCGGTATCTTGTCGAAAAAGTAGATCTTCGGGTCCCACATCGTGAATCCAAACATGTGTGTCAGCCAATCCTGGATTTCGTTGATGTTGTAGACCACTGCCGATGCCAGGGACAGCCCCAGCGCCGCACCGATGACGCCCACCGCTGTTCCATATCCTAGAAAGATAACCACAATTCCGCTGCGCGATGCGCCCATTGCCCGCAGTACGCCGATGTCGTGCGTCTTTTCCATCACGATCATGTAGAACACCACTCCGATCATCACCACGGCTACCATGCTGATGATCGCAAACAGAATCGTTAGCATGAATTTTTCTTTTTCGACAGCACCCAGGAATGTGGCATAGCGTTGTTTCCATGTCAGCGCTTGCAAGCGTGCCACTTGCGGGTGATCGGCAATGAACCTTCCCGTGACTTCACGCACCGCATGTTCGAGCTGGCTCAGGTCTACTTCCGGCCGGGCCTTGATGATGATGTCGTTGGCTCGGGCGGGTTGTACGTCCGGATTGCCCTCGTCGTCCACCCCCTCAAACTGGTCCATTTGGAGGGTTTTCTGGAGAAAGTCAAAGTCCACGAAGACACGCAGTTTGTCCACTTCATAAAGGCCGCTCTTGAATTCGTTGACCACGATCATCTGTTTGGGGCGCGGGCTGGGCGTGCCGGACCGCTGGATGAGCATAGCAGTCAGCGTCACCGGTATTTGCCTGCCTACGATCGAGTTAAGGAACTCATATTGCCCCTTGCTGTTGCGTTGGTTGGTCGGGCTGATGGCAATACCCATGACCATGCCCGGCCGCTGGCCCCAGCTGGCAGGCGGGTTGAACGTCATGCCCAACTCCGTCAGGTCATTGTCAGCGTGTTGCTCGGATGTGCGATCCGCAGTCCAGTACAGGCTCTTTCGGTAGTCAATAGCCTTGTCGAACTGCTCGCCCTGAATACCAATGATCTGCACGTGGGTGATAAAGTCGTTGCCGAGGTTAAGCAGCCCATAATTGTTGATCACGACGGCGGCGGCCTCGACCTGCGGCAATTGCCGCACGTCTTCGAGCAGCTGGTCATAATGTTCAAATCCGCGCAGGCCGCTCATGATCGTCATGTCCCCTTCCAGGGCATACGCCGATTCAGTCATCAGTTTCAGAAATCCGCCCATCACGCTGATGACTATGATCACCATCGCCGTGCACAGCGCCACCGCCAACACCGCGAACATGGGCGCAATCTTGCGGCGAAGGTAGCGGGAAATGAGCAGGAGTTTGTACATGTATGCGAACCAAGACACCACGGAGAGGTTTTTGAGTTGTTTTATGCGACGATCCGCTTGAGTCCTATCTTCACAAGAGAGACATTGAATTTTATCAATAGGCCAAGGCGACGCCTGTTGTATTCAGGCAAGAGATACACCGGGCTTCACTGCTCAACCATCAAGTTCTACGCACGGGGCTAAAAACTCACTCTTTCTCCATTTCCGGCCCTTCGCCTCCTTCAGGTCTTTGCGGCCGCAGCATCGGAAACAGGATCACGTCCCGGATGCTGCGGTTGTTGGTGAGCAGCATCACCAGCCGGTCGATGCCGATACCCAGTCCGCCAGCTGGAGGCATGCCCACACGCAGGGCGTCGAGGAAGTCATGATCCATAGTGCGAAATGTCGCTTCCTCCTCGTCTTCTCCGGTTAGTTGTTGCGTCAGGTTCTGCTCTTGCACGTCTGGATCATTCAGTTCAGTGTAAGCGTTTACCAGTTCCATGTGGGCAAAGTAAAGCTGAGAACGCTCCGCGATCGTGGGGTTGTCGACTTTGCATTTGGTCAGAGGGCACAGAGCTGCGGGGTAGTCAATCACGAAGGTCGGCTGGATCAGGTGCGGCTCAACCACTTTTTCCCACACGTCGCGGAGAATCATATCTTGGCCGTGGCCGGTGATCGCAATATGGTGTTGTGCTGCTGCCTCGTTGAGCTTCTGGCGGTTAGAGGCGGCAAAGCCGGTGTGCTCTTCGAACAGGTCAAAATACGTTGCCCGTTTGAACGGCAATGAACAGTTGATCTGGTGATCATCAAACGCGATGGTTTCTGAACCAACGATTGTTTTGGCCAGGTGGTTTACCAGTTTCTCTGTCAGTTCCATCATGGAGTTGTAGTCACCAAAGGCCTGATAAAGTTCAAGCATGGTGAACTCGGGATTATGAGTCCGGTCGATGCCTTCGTTTCGAAAGTTGCGGTTGATCTCAAAGACGCGGTCCATACCCCCGACGAGCAGCCGTTTGAGGTAAAGTTCGGGGGCAATGCGCAAGAACAGGTCAGTGTCGAGCGCATTGTGATGGGTAATGAAAGGCCTTGCCGCAGCCCCACCGGCGATAGGTTGCATCATCGGCGTTTCCACCTCCATGAAGCCAGGGCCCAGGTCATCGGGTGGATTAGTCAGAAAATCTCGCGTGGCCTTGAGGATTTGGCTACGCAGTTGAAACGTAGTCATCACCTGTGGGTTGGCATACATGTCCACGTACCGCCGGCGATAGCGTAGCTCCGCATCCTGCAAACCCTTCCATTTCCCCGGAGGGGGGGCCAGTGATTTACACGTGATTTCAAAGGGCGTATCGGTTGCGAACTGATCAAGCTGCTGGGCCCACAAGGTGACTTCCTCTGTTTTGGTTGTACCGATCCGCCCGCGGGCCACCACAATGTCGCCCAGGTCCGCCAGCCGGGCCAGATTGAAGCTGTTTGGGTCAATCTGCTTTTTCGATAAGGCGATTTGTAAATCACCGCTGCAATCGCGTAGGGTCATAAAGATAAGGCTGCCGAACTGCCGGTGCAGTACCACGCGGCCAGCAATAGCGGCGGCCGGTCGATCACTGTCCTGTTTCGACGGGTCGAACATTTTCCGGGCGGCTGCCAGGTTGATCAGCCCGTCAATCCGCTGGCCGTAGGGGTCGGCGTGGAATTCACTGCGCAGCCTATCAAGCTTGATTCTGCGATCAGCGACAGGGTCGCCGCCAGTTGGCGAAGTGTTTTTTTCCATGATCGGTTAATCGTAACCGCGGACCAGCGGCGCACAACAGTGCCGTGTCGGACCAAAGACGCTCTTGCAACTTGCTATCGGTTAATGCGGGCGGGGCGGGGCGGGGCGGATTACTCGTCCGACTTCTTGGCCGACTCATTTTCACTGTCGACCCCGGCCTGATCGTGGCCTTCAGCCTTGACTTGTGTTTCGGCCGGCAGATCTTCGTGCAACACCTGCTCTAGGCCGCGGCGACGGTCACGCAGCCGCCGTTTCTTGCCTGCGCGCTCGCGCAGGTAATACAGCTTGGCCCTGCGGGTATGGCCATGGTGTTTGACCTCGATTTTGGCAATTCGCGGTGAGTGCAGAGGCAACACCCGTTCGACGCCTTCGTTGGCCACGATGCGGCGGACGGTGATGGTTTTGTTGATACCCCGGCCTAGGAAGCTGATGATTATGCCGTTGAACACTTGAATCCGTTCCTTGGCGCCCTCGATGATCCGCAGGTGCACGTCCACCGTGTCCCCGACGGCCAACCGGGGCAAATCGGTTCTCAAATACGGCTGTTCGATGATATCGACGGCAGTTTGGCTCATTTCAGCATGACCTGACATGACCCGCCTGCCGGGGCATGTATTGGAAGGCAGGTAGTATAGCCATGCCTGTCCAGTTGTCGACCGGGCCGGTTATCCATCAAAATCGTCCATCGGCCGCTCCTTGTCGCCGGCCAGCAGGTCGGGACGATGTTCTTGGCTACTCTTTCGCGATTGTTCAAGGCGCCAAGCCTCAATTTGGGCGTGATTTCCTGACAGCAGTACGGGTGGCACGTCCATGTCCATCCACTTGGGCGGTCGGGTGTAATGCGGGTAATCAAGCAGACCGCCGATGCTGGTTGAAAAGCTCTCGTGTTTAGCTGAGGCCTCGTCGCCCAAAACACCCGGCACGAGCCGCACCACCGCGTCGATCAGCACCATGGCCGCAATCTCGCCACCGCTGAGTACGTAATCGCCGATGCTGATCCGCTTGATCGGGCTCAGTTTCTGGATAACCCGCTCGTCGATAGCTTCGTAGTGGCCGGTCAGAATCAGCAGCCGGGGCAGGTTGGCTAGGTGCTCGACCATAGACTGTTCCAGGCGTTGGCCCTGTGGCGTCATGTAGATTCTTGTTGCCGGCGTAGGCTCGGCAGTCTCGACTGCCGCCACCGCATCCCATACCGGCTGGCACTGGATCACCATGCCCGGGCCACCCCCATAGGGGGGCTGGTCAACCTTGTTGTGCTTGTCGGCCGAGTGATTGCGAATATTAGTCAGGTGGTAGCTGACCGGCGCTGGCCGTTGGTCGTTGTCTTCGGCGGCGCGCTTGAGCATGCTGGTACCCAACACGCTTTGAAACATCTGCGGAAACAGCGTCACTATGTCGATGCGCATGGGCACGGGGCCCCTGCCTAGCGAAATGCGTGCGTTACTCGATACCCGATTTGCGGATCAGACTGCGCACGGTGTTGCTGGGCTGGGCACCGACGCCCAGCCAGTATTTGACGCGGTCGGACTTGATGCTCACCGCCTTGGCGTCATCTGACTCAATCGGGTCATAATAGCCCAATTCCTCGATCGTCCGGCTGTCCCGCGCCGAGCGTTGGTCCATCACGCAGATACGATAATATGGGCGGTTGCGCCGTCCGAATCGTTTAAGTCGAAGCTTGACCATAATCGTAAGTCCAATGCCATTGGTCGATAGTCGAGCCGCAGAGCCTACCACGACCAAGCGTCACGATCAAACGGATTCATTCCTGAACCAACAGGCGGCGGTGTGTGCCGGGTCGCCACAGGCCGGTTCGAGCAGGGGGTTTTCATCCACGCATCGCCGCATCATTTGGGCCGGTTCGCCCTGGATAGTGATCGACACGGTCTGTCCGTTACCCTCGGCTTGGGCAAGTTTGCGTGTCAGGTCGCAACGAGGGTGAAATGCACAGCCAGACGGTGGATTTATCGGACTGGGCACCTCCCCGGGCAAGATGATCCGGTTCTGCTGTCGCGTGGGATCGGGCTGTGGCGCTGCGCTAAGCAGGGCCCTCGTGTACGGATGTTGCGGGTTTTTATATAGCACGTCGCGTTCGGCCAACTCGACGATTCGGCCCAGGTACATCACCGCCACCCGGTTGCAAAAGTGCTCGATTACCGCCAGGTTGTGCGCGATAAACAGGTACGAGAGCCCCATCTCCTGCTGCAACTGGTCCAGCAGGTTGAGTATCTGTGACTGGATCGACACGTCTAGGGCGCTGACAGGCTCGTCGCAGATGATAAGGTCCGGCTCCAGAATAAGGGCCCGGGCGATGCCGATGCGTTGTCGCTGGCCGCCGGAAAACTCGTGCGGGTATCGGCGCACGTAATCGGGTGACAGGCCGACGCGGCGCAGCATCACCGCCACGCGGTCATGCAATTCTGTGCCGCGGGCTACATGGTGCACCACGAGCGGTTCGCCCACGATTTTCCCCACGGTCATGCGTGGATTGAGCGAGCCGACCGGGTCTTGGAAAATAAGTTGCATCTGCTGGCGAAGCTGGCGCATCGCAGAGGGGTTGGCGGCGAAGACGTTTTTACCGTCGAATTTGACAGAGCCGGACGTTGCGGGAATCAGCCGCAGGATCGTGCGCCCCACGGTGGTTTTGCCGCAGCCCGACTCACCGACCAACCCCAGCGTTTCCCCGCTGTCCACATGCAGGCTCACGCCATCGACGGCCCGGACTTGGCCGACCGTTCGTTTTAAAAGGCCTCGCTTGACGGGGAAATAGGTTTTGAGCTGATGCACTTGCAGCAGCGGCCGGCTGTCGTCCTGGCCGGCTGGCGGTGCAGATTTGTTGTCAGTCGCAGTTGCGGTCATGGCGACAGTATGGCCGCCGCGTGCGGCAATGCAATCTCAGTTATCGGGTGAATCTAAATCGTGGGGCATCTCCAGCCAGACGTTGGAAAACCGGCCATTACTGTCCATGACCCGAAGACGCACCAACGTCTCGTCTTTGTGGTCCAAGAGAGCATGTACAAGTTTCTTGACGTTTTCGACCGGTTTGCTCATCACATGAGTGATGACCTGGCCGCGTTTCATCATGGGCGGTTGCCTGGGGTCACCGGTTGCAATGGAGCCGGGACGCACTTTAATCACTAGGATGCCGGGCACGAATTTCAGGCCCTGCCTATCGGCCAGTTCCTCCGTGAACGTTTGCACACGCTCGATCCCAAGCTTAAGCAGCAACTCGGCCGGTGCGTTGTCATCCTGTTGGGCCTTGGGTCCTGCCTCTGGCCCACCGGAGTAGGTGAGATTGTCTGGCTTGGGCGCCAGCGTAACCTTGATCGATTTAGCCTTGCCGTTACGGAACACTTCGACATTGATGTCGGTGCCCGGCGGCGTGGCGGCAATAAGGCGGCGCAATTGGCGACCGTTTTCGATCGGTGTGCCGTTGATTTTGGTAAGAATGTCATCGTGCAGGATGCCTGCCTTTATGGCCGGCCCGCCATCGATCAGATCAACGATGGCGACGCCCGTGCCTTTGTAACCGAACGTCGCGGCCCGTTTGGCATCCAGCGGCTGGGAGTCGAAATAAATACCCAGGTAGCCGCGTTCAAATTTCCCCTCCGTGAGAATTCGCTCGACTACTTCCTCGATCAGGTCAATGGGAATGGCAAAGCCCAGCCCCATGAATCCCTCGCCGCCGTACCGAGTGCGAGTGGCGATGGCTGTGTTCATCCCCACCACATGGCCGAAGATGTTGGTCAGCGGTCCGCCCGAGTTGCCCTGGTTGATTGCCGCGTCGGTTTGGATGAAGTTTTCGTAGCCGTGAACCGGGATGCCGTACTTGTTTTCCCGATTGAGAATATTGAGTTGCCGATCAGTGGCCGAGACAATTCCCTGGCTGACGGAAAACTTGAATCTCAGCGGCGAGCCGAAGGCGAACACGATGTCACCCTGCTGCGCCGGCAAGTGCGCCAGGCTGGCCGGGTGCAGGTGATCGCTGTCTACTTGCAGCACGGCGATATCGGTTTCAGGATCTGTGTTGACGACCTTGGCGGTGTGCTTGTCGCCGTTGGCGAAATGCACGTCGATCTTGTCCGCATCCTTGATCACGTGGTAATTAGTGACGATGTGTCCCTTCTGTCCATAGACCCACCCTGAGCCCGCGCCGGCGATTGTCGGCTGGTCATAACGCTCATAATTGTCGTCTTCATCATCACCCCCGTGGTCGTCGGGGGCATCAGGTTGGGAGTCGAACCATTGGCGCAGGTCGAAGGGGCGGCGGAACTTGCGAAGGCGCTTGGATAATGGGTTTTTCTTGTAGACCTCTATGCTGACCACGCTGGGCTGGACGACCTCGGCCACATGCCGGAAAGACTCGCTTAACCCGGCGAGCAACTGGCTCTGCTCAAGGCTGTCGCTGGCCAGTTCAATATGCGCTTTCTCTTTGGCATAGACGATCTCATGAACCAAACTGGGACCGGCGAGCAGGATAAGCAACACGGTTGTCAGAAGCGCCACTGTTGGGCCGTACCAGCGGATTCGATTCATCGCTTGTGTTCCTTGTCGTCAGTCTATGGTGAATGTGGCTACGCAAGTGCAAGTAGTACGAATTGTCGCTATCAGGGTTCGCGGTGTGACGGCGACCAAGTCAATGTTTTGGCCGGGTCGGTGCCGCAGTTGGACCCGGGTTCATCTTGTACGGATGGTCATCCTGCAGATACCGTCCACTGGTGACCAGTTCAATCCACTTTTGGGCCAGATCGGCCAATTGCCGTCCGCTGTCGGCTATCGGCTTGACAAACGTGGGATGCCAGTCGGACTGGCCGATAAGATCGTGAAGCACAACGACGTGGCCGTGGCAGGCAGGCCCGGCTCCGCAACCGATGACGGGGATAGACACATTATCGACCACGCTTTGGGCAGCCTCGGCGGTGGATTGCTCGATCAGTAGCATGGCCGCCCCGCACTGCTCCATTAGCTTGGCAAGGTCGACCAAGGCTTCAATGTTAGCCACTGTGCGCCCGGCGACGACGGGGACGCCCACTCGTGTCGCCCGCTGCGGTCGCCAGCCGATGTGGGCCACCACCGATATCGCGGCCCGGTTCAACTTGCCGACTAGGTCGGCATAGGAGGCGTCCACCTCCAGTTTTACGGCGTCTGCTTGTCCTTCGGTGATGAATAGGCCGGCGTTGTGGATGGCCTCAACATCATCAGCTTGGTAACTCATAAAGGGCATGTCACCTATTACGAAGCAGTCCGGGGCCCCGCGTTTGACCGCCGCGGTGAGGGTGAGCATGAACTGCAGTGGCGCGTGCGTTGTTTGATTGAACCCGAGGATTGTCTGCGCCGCTGAATCGCCGACCAGTATCGCTGGCAAGCCGCCGCGGGCCAGCCACCGGGCAGTCGTCGCGTCGTAGGCCGTCAGGATGGGAATCTTGCGTCCCTGGCGTACCCACTGGCGTAGCGTGTGCAGCGTGACGGGTTTGGCCTGATCACTGTCGTTCATGGCGGATGCATTATAGGCCGTTTGGCCCGGTCTACTCAATACGCGACTGAATTTGCCCGTTTACCACCCGGGCCGGATAGGTCTGAATCTGCACAGTCGGGCTGTCCGGGCATTTTCCGGTGTCAATTTCAAATGGCCAGCCGTGCCATGGGCAGATCACGCATCCATCACTGACATAGCCGGCTGAAAGGCTTCCCCCGGCATGCGGGCAGGTGTCGTCTGTCACGCGAACCTCATCTCCCTTGTCGCCACCGCGAAACACGGCCAACCGGCGATTGTCACAATTGACGAAATGGCCCCCAGTTTCGGGCAGCTCAGACAGTGAGCAGAGATCAATCCACGTACCATTATCAGTATTGGTATCGGGTGTATCAGCCACATTCACCTCTCGTTGGAACTAATGAACTGGCGATATAGGTTACTGTAGGTGCCGTCTATGGCCAGCAGCTGGTTGTGGGTGCCTCGCTCGACGATCCTACCTTGGTTGAGCACCAGTACCAGGTCTGCGTCGCGGATGGTGCTCAGCCGGTGAGCGACCACGAAGCTGGTTCGTCCTTGCAGCAGCACTTCCAGGGCGTGTTGGATACGGACCTCGGTCATGCTGTCTACGCTGCTCGTTGCTTCGTCGAGGATCAAGATGCCCGGGTCGGCCAGCATGGCGCGGGTAAAGCAGACCAACTGTCGCTGGCCCAGCGACAGGTTGCTCCCGCGCTCACCCACCGGCGTGGCGAAACCGTTGGGCAGATTCTCAATAATGTTCAGGCACCCCAGTTTGCGTGCCGCCTCGATTACTTGCCGGTCCCCGGCGTTGGGCTTGGCGAAACGGATGTTGTCCATCACCGTGCCCGTGAAGAGGAAGTTCTGTTGCAGCACAATGCCCATATGCCGGTGCAGGCTGTCGCCGTCGATGTTGTGGATGTCATGGCCGTCGATCAGCAGTTGCCCGTTAGTGGGCAAATAAAACTTGGTGATCAGATTGATGATCGAACTCTTGCCGCACCCGGTGTGGCCCACAAGGGCGATGGTCTGGCCCTGCTGTACGTCAAAGGTAATGTCGTGCAGCACCGGTCGCTGAGCCTCGTAACCGAAAGAAAGATTGCGGAACTGGACCTGCCCCCGCACCTCGGTCAACTGGATTGCGTCGGGCGGATCAGCCCATTGCGGCGGGGTATCCAGCAGGTTAAAGATGCGCTCAGCTCCAGCCATAACCCCTATCGAGTCGGAGTAAAGACTGCCCAGGATCATTATGGCGGTAAAAAAGATTCCCGATAGAAACAGGAAAAAGATCAGCACATCCAGATCGATCATGCCTTGCAGAAGCATGTACCCGCCGACTAGAAACAATATGGCGGTAAAACACTGGTTGGTAACTTCTCGCAGTTGGCCGAACAGGCCACTTAGCTTGGCCACCGACATGTGATACGTGGCGTGCTCACTGACAAGGTCACCGAATATTGAGGTATTGTGACGTTGGCGGACAAAGCCCTGCGTTTCCCTAATCCCGCTGACCGACTCGGCCAGGTTGGCGGTTACCCGACTGAAGCTTTCTCGTGTGTTGCGATGGGCTATGCCCATACGGTTCCTGAAGTAGAGGCGAATACTCAAAAGCACTGGCGCCATCGCCAGTAGAGCCACGAACAGACGCCAATCGACCCACAGCATCATCACTGACGCGACCACGACCTGGCCTGTTCCCAGCAGGGTTCTAAATAGGAGGTCCTCAATGCCCCCGCGCACCGCTTCGATATCGCCTGTTGCCCGGCTGAGGATCGTGCCCAGTTTTGTTCGATCGTAAAAGCTCATGGGCATTCGCTGCAGGTGTCTGAACAGTTCGTTGCGCAGATCATGTACCACCCATTCGCCAAGGTCCTTGGCGATGCGTAGTCGAAAGTGCAGTGAGACTTGCGTAACGATGCACAGCAGGGCAAAGCCGCTGATCCCCAGCCAAAGAGGCGTGTAATTGAGCGCCATGCCGTCATGGGCCTGTCCGGCAATCGACGTGATCGGCCCGTTGAGTATGGCGGCCGTGATCAAGCCCAGCGTGGGCAGTAGCATCGACCGCATCAACACCAGGGCAATAAGTATGTTGCGATAGCGGGCGTAAGGCTTCATGTACCCGATCAAGCGAGTGATCAGCTTTAGACTCAATGGGCGAGTTTGCTGCTCGCGATCCTTGGCCGGATCGACATGAGTCAGGGGCGAGTTGGCTTGTACGGTACTCATGTCATCAGGCGGTCAGGTTGGTCCAGCAACCGCTTGGTTTCCTTGTCAGCTTGTTGCAGCAACGCCACCGACCGGTAATATCCCTTGGCATCTATCAACTGGTCATGCGTGCCCTGCTGTACGATTTTGCCCTTGTCCAATACCAGAATGCAATCGGCACGGCGGCAAGTGCTTACCCGGTGCGACACCAAGAGGGTGGTTCGGCCCTTCATGGCGTTGTTCATCGCCGTTAGGATTTCCTGTTCGGTATCCGGGTCGATGGCCGCCGTTGGGTCGTCAAGTATGAGAATGGCAGGCTCCAATAGCATCGCTCGTGCGATTGCCAGCCGTTGCCGTTGTCCGCCTGACAAGTCTACACCTCGTTCGCCGATTATCGTGTCATAACCGTGCGGCAGTTCCACGATAAAATCATGGGCGCAAGCTGTCTTTGCCGCCTGTTCAATTTGATGCTGCGTCGCTTGTGGATAGCCAAACGCGATATTTGAGGCAATCGTATTGCTAAAAAGGAAGCTTTCCTGAAATACCAGCCCGACGTTACGACGCAGGTGGTCCAAGTCCAGGCACCGGACATCTATCCCATCTACGGCCACTTTTCCTAAGTTGGGGTCGTAGAACCGTGGAATCAGTGACAGCAGGGTGCTCTTGCCACAGCCGGTTGCCCCGACAAGGACTAGGAACTGGCCCGGCTCGACGTCGAAATTGATGTCGTGCAAGACGCACTCCCCTGTTTTGTAGCCGAAGCTCACTGCTTCGAAGGTTATTGCGCCGCGGCTCTTGTGCAGCGGCACGGCCTGTGATGGGCTGTTGATATCCAAGGGCATGTCGATGATCTCGAACACCCGGTCAGCTGACTCCAGGTGCTCCTGGGCACGGCCACCGATGGCTGCCAAGTCCTGAATCTGGCTTGCAAACTGACTGGCCAGACCGACGAAAACGAAAAGCCCGGCGCCCAGAGTGATACCCATGCTGTGCGCCGGGTCCGTGTCATGCAACACCACAAGGTAGCCACCGAAGGCAAGTACGATGATCATGCTCACTTGTGTCATGAAGCCGGAGATTGGATTAAACAGATTCATCCAGAAGAAGATTCGACGCTGGCGATCCTTGACCGCCTTGTTGTTGCGTGCGAACTTGTTGATTTGCTGCTGCTGACGGGCAAAGCCCTTGACCACGTGTATGCCCTGTACGTTTTCCGACAGAGTCAGGATCATTGTGTCGTTTAGTTTGTGGAAAATTCGCAGGTCCCGCCGGACCAATCGCATAAAGACGACGGTCACGACCATCAGCACCGGAAAAATTGCCATGACCGCCAATGTCAGTGTCACGTGAATGTTAAGCATGTATATGAGGTAAACCGTCATGGTGATAAACACGTTGATTAGACCCAGCAGGACGTTGGAGAGAAAGTTTGAGGTTTGCACCACGTCGCGTGTGAGGCGATTGATAATGGAACCGCTTTCATTTGCATCGAAGAAATGAAAACTCAATCGCTGGAGCTTCTCATAAGCTAACTGGCGCAGCTCGACGACCAGTCGGCGTTGTATCAGGTCAGATGTGCTGACCAACGATAGGTAGTTGAGCAGCGATCGCGTCACCGCCAGCAGGAGGATGCCCACGGCGATCAGTATGACTAGGGACATGGGGTTCCAAGCGACTGGTGGTTCGAAACCGAACCACCAACGTGGCTGTGGTGCCCCGCTGTCGACATGATGTCGGAAAAAGTCGATGCCAAGGCCCGTCAGGCTCAGCCCGCCAATCTGCATCATCAAAATAAAAATTTGGAGGGTCAGCACGACGACGCATCGCCACCGATACCGCCATGCGAGGCCCATCATACGCATGATCAGCGTTAGATTAGATGTTGGCTGTATTGCGTTACGGGAATCTTTTTTATGGGTTGGAGGTACTGAAGGAGGCACAACAGGGGGGTCCAGAACAGCTTTCTGGCAGCGTGAACCGAATCAAACA
>CAUZAW010000003.1:0-41009 GCA_963577735.1 Phycisphaerae bacterium
ATAACCGGCAACTGAATCAGCCGTGAAACAATCAGGCGTGTCATATTGTCACCACCCAGTGGCCACAGTAAACGGATCAGCATTGCTCGACATACACCGCCTACCGCACGCTAACCTGTTCCAGCCGATACCTGCCCCAAGCATTTAACTCCAGGCCCAGAACACGTTCCCGATCAAACACGTGTAGAAACACGTACTGATGCAACATCGCCATTGGCGAGTCGCCAAGCATGACCGCCTCCGCACGCCGCAGGGCGGCAAATCGCAATTCGCGATCAGTCTGCCCAGCGGCCTGCGACAAAAGCCCATCGTAATCCGCATTGGAATACGCACAATCATTATTGCCGTCATCTGTCGCCATCTTCCCCAGCCATGTCGTCGGGTCGCGATAATCACCGATCCAGGACGCCCGGCAAATTGTGTAGTCGTGCTTTTTTAGTCGATCGCTGAACGATAACGATTCGACAGCCTCAAGCACTACCTCTACGCCAAGGTGCTGATCCCACATTCGTTGGATGGCTTCAGCAAGCCTTTCGTGTCCACTTCCCGTGTTGTACAAGATCGACAAACCGGCCAGCCCCCGGCCACCGGGATATCCGGCATCTGACAGCAGCCGCTTGGCCTTGTCCGGCGCAAAGCCGAAGCCCGCTTCAGCTGGCGGGTCATAACCGTCGACAACGTTCGGCGGAACAAACGACTTCACCACCGGCTGGTTCAATCTCGTCACCTGCTCAACCAGTAATCGCCGATCGATTCCCATCGAAAGCGCTTGGCGCACGCGCCGATCCGCCAATGGGTTTGCCGCCCCGTCCACCAGTGTTTTACTGCAATTGAAATTGTAAAAATAGACTCCCGCTATTGGCTGAAGATGAATGTCCCCCCGCTGCTGTGCCACCAGGTCGGCAGCCAGTGATGACGCTGTAGGCACATCGGGCAACCAATGCGCCCTGCCGTTGCGGTAGGCCAGTAGCGCAGTTTGCGGGTTGGTAATGATCTTTTCCAGAATACTCGTGTTCTTCATCTTCGACCGGTTCCAATATTGATCATTGGCCACCAACAGCAGATCTTCCTTGAATCGCCGACGCTTCAACACATAAGGCCCATTGCTGACGTGGCGGCTCGGATCCGTCCAATATCGCGAATCATCGGACATAAACCCCGTGATTGGATCAATCCGCTCAGTCTTTTCGACGCTGGCCCGATGCACCGGCATAAATGTTACGAACGCCACGAGTTCCAGAAAGTACGGCGTCTGCTGCGCCAGTCTCACCACCAACGTGTGATCTTCCGGCGATGAAACACCCACCATTTCCTCAAAGCGATCAGTGGTTTGTACCCACAACCGTCGCGCCGCCCCTTTATCCTCAGCCGTGAATTCTTCCAACTGCTGTTGCCGCCAACCGAAAAAATCCCTGGCACCGTCAATGCAAAACAAAAGCTGCGTATAATCCGCCGCCATGTCAGGCAGCAACGCCCGGCGCCACGCATAAATGAAATCATCTGCCGTCAGCGAATCCCCATTGGACCACTTGGCATCAGGTCGTAAATGAAACGTGTATATCAATCCATCTTCACTTACTTGCCACCGGTCAGCCATGCCCGGCCCCAACGACAAATCCTTCGGATCGACATTCAATAATGCCTCAAACATGCACTGGATAATTCGCAGGTCTGTCGACCACGAAATTTTTTGAGGATCAAGGTGTTTGTGTTCGTCACTGGTGACAAATACAAACTCCGCTGGAACTTCCTGATGACCGCAGCCCGCCACACAGGACCCAACAACAAAAAGACTTGCGCATATCCATTTCATATTCATTTCAATGGCTTCCAACTACCGCGGGCGTCACTGATCCCACCTCGCGAAAAATTCTTCCAGCTGAACGGGCCCAATGGTGAAAAAAGATAAACCAGCATCGCCGTAATGACCACAAGTATGAGAATCACCAAGACACCTCGCCAACTCCACCGCCGCCTGCCAGTCACATCGTAGGGAACGGGGTGCGTCAGCGCCGCCTGCTCGCTAACCCGCCCCGCCTTGACCGGTACCTGAGAAGCGTTCCGCTCTTGCTTTTCACCACCGGCACGAGTCATCGACCCCCAAAAACCACTTCCGTCATTCTTGGGCAGCACATAGAAAACACGGCCCTCTTCATCGCGCACAGCCCGTCTCACGTCCTGGTCGCGAACTTTAACTGGCTTGCCGCTGTAGGGGCTATTGACCGTAATCGCCACGTCTGTGGTCACCTAAGACTGTTGACTCTTATTGCAAACCTGTGACAACCAACCATCTTAGCTCCTCTAGGCCAAATCTCCGAACGATCACCACGTCCCCGCTCGTTACACACTCAAGGCCGCAAATCTTTTCGGCCGATGAGTACGCCGCGAGACGTTCTGGCCAATCAACGTGACATCGGAGGATTTTCTCATGAGTAAACAGCAAGTCATCGAAGCGATCCGAAAAAAAAACCCGTCCGCCACGTCGGAATTCCTTGCAAAATTCAATCAGCAGTCTCTGGAAACCTATCTCCATCGCTTGACCCATATCTGCGACTGTCGTGGACGTGACAGCATCTGGGGCCATCATATCGCCATCAACGCCGCGGCCTGACCCTAGTTCGCCCGCACGCGCGTTCAGCCAACCTCCTGCACCTGGCTCTGCAAAAATACTCTATTCTATGGCTCGCTCGACCGTCTCCGGTGACGATCAGCACCCGCGGCCATTGTCGAAAAACTTCTTTTGCAAATAAGTGTCACAAGGGGCCGATAATCACACTGCTGAAAGCTATCTACTACTTGGCCTCGACTCACACGGCGAACAGGTACTATGCGTGTAAGTGAGCTGATTGCGAACCTGCCGCTTCGTGTAGTCCGCGGCGAGACCACCCTTGAGGTTACTGACCTGACCGACGATTCTCGCCAGAAAGATATTCTAGGCCCACATAGCGTCTTCGTAGACCGTGCCAGAACAACCAAAAACGCCAACCGTCACATCGAAGACGCAGTCAATCACGGCACTGCGGCGATAATCTCCGATCGCGCCCCCTCGCCCATACCTACGTCACCCAATCGAAGTTTGCCTGTCTGGATTCTTGCCGACAACGTTGACCAGGCCCTTGCAGGCACTCTGGCTGAACGCCTGTTCGATTATCCCGGCCGCAAGCTTAAACTGCTCGGCGTTACCGGGACCAACGGCAAGACCACCACCTGCCTCATTCTTGCTCACCTGCTCAATCATGCCGACATGCCCTGTGGTGTCATCGGCACGGTGGCCATAGACGATGGGCGACAACGGCGACCCGCACAGTTGACCACCCCCGGAGCGATCGAACTATCCCGCATACTCGCCGCAATGGTCAACAATGGCTGCCAAGCTGCCGCCATTGAGGTCTCCAGCCACGCACTGCATCAGGGACGAACTGCTGCACTCGATTTCGATGCTGCCATATTCACCAATCTCACCGGCGACCATCTCGATTATCACGAGAATATGAACAACTACGCTGCAACTAAGTCAATACTCTTTAGCCAACTGGACGAAAACGCCTGGGCCATCATCAACGCGGATGACCGATACGCAAAAGAAATCACGCATAACTGCACCGCCCATCGCCTTAATTGCTCTCTCAACAGTTGCACGATGCAGGATCACGATTGCCAAGCCGACGTGATCGATCTCGCTGACGATCGCTGCAGAGCGTGCTTCACCGGCCCATGGGGCAGCGTCGAGTTGGTGATTCCCATGGTTGGCCGCCATAACATCTCCAACACTCTCCAGGCGCTCGCCTGCGCCAATGCCATCACCCCCTTGTCACGCAACACCTGCCGCTCACTGCAACACATGGCCCCAGTGCCCGGGCGTCTGGAACCGGTTAGCCTTGAAAACATCCACGCCCCAACCGTCCTTGTCGATTACGCCCACACACATGATGCATTAATAAACGTACTCAATGCGCTACGCCCCTTGACCCAAGGACGCCTCATTGTCGTGTTCGGCTGTGGCGGCGACCGAGATAAGACCAAGCGACCTAAAATGGCAGCCGCCGCCTGTAATCTGGCCGATCACGTAATCATTACCAGCGACAACCCGCGCACGGAAGAGCCCCTCGCCATTATTGATGACATTCGTCAAGGCGTGCCTGAAGGCGCCTCTGTCCAAATTGAACCCAATCGGGCAAAGGCCATTGGCGCCGCCATAGCACAAGCAGAGCCCCAGGACACCATTTTGCTGGCCGGCAAGGGACATGAACCATATCAAGAAATCGGCAATACCCGCCACCCATTTGATGACCGTACTGAGGCCGAACAGGCACTACGCCAACGACACTTTTGGACGCCACAAAACCTCCAACAAATTACAAACGGCCACTGGTATGCGCCGATTGAACAGCAGCAACCGCCTCTCCATGGCATCAGTATTGATTCGCGGTCCATCCGGCCGGCTCAGGTATTCGTCGCTGTCAAAGGCGAACATTTCGACGGACACGACTTTATTAACCAGGCCGCTGACGCCGGCGCTGCCATGGCAATCACCAGTGATGAACGCCCCTCTTCTTTGCCCACACTGCTTGTTGATGACACCGTCGTCGCCCTCCAGCAGATCGCCCAGGCTTACCGTGACGTACTCAAAATTGCTGGCACAAAAGTTATCGCAGTAACTGGCTCTAACGGCAAGACAACCACGCGTCATCTCATCCATGCCGTACTATCAGGTCGTTACCGCGGCACACAAAGTCCCCAGAACTTCAACAATCACATTGGCGTCCCACTCACTTTGCTTGCAGCGTTACCTGGCGACAGCTTCGTTGTCGTCGAAATCGGCACCAACCACCCTGGCGAGGTCGCGCAACTAGGTCGGATCGTTCAACCCAACCATGTTGTCATCACCAGCATCGGCCAAGAACACCTTGCTTACTTCGGCTCCATCAAAAACGTTGCGATCGAAGAATTGTCCATACTCAGCTTCGTCGAACCACAAGGAACCGCGGCAATTGAGGAGGATGCGCTTGGCCTACTCGAATCGATGGCTGATGACCCCCAATGCTTTATGCACGACCCGGTTACAAAAACTCGCCTGACCTTTGGTGCGTATTACAACTCCCTGCACGAACTCAACATAGCAGGTTACGGCCCCGGCCAATCGCCAAGACAACTGACTATCCAGTGGGATCAACCACAAATTGAAACCTGTCTAGGTGGATTCGGCTGCCGATTTCAAATCAATGGCATGCCGTACGAGGTGTCCTTGCTCGGCCAAGCCAATGCTGTCAACGCCACCGCCGCCATCATCGTCGGCCAAGTCATGCAATTAACCGCTGCCCAGATTGCCCTTGCCCTAAAGGGCGTCAAACCCATGCCGATGCGTATGCAACCAATCGTATGGGGACGCAATGCCCAGGATCCCGACAGTCTCGTCCTTATCAACGATGCCTACAACGCCAACCCGTCATCTACACGCATCGCCATTTTCGAGCTACACCGGCTGGCCAGATCACTGGGAAACCGAAGAACCGTGGTGATCCTCGGTGACATGCTTGAACTAGGCGGCCGGTCGCCTCAACTTCACCGCGAGTTGGCACATACTCCTGCTGCTGGCGGCATCCAAGTATGGATCACCATCGGCTCGCTGGCCCAGCACTTCGCCGACGAAATAAGGCCTCATCCCCAGGTCCATGCCTTTACCCAATGGGCTGACACCCTGCCCGGGGAAATCGCTCAACTACTTCACCCCGGCGACGTTGTTCTTCTCAAAGCATCGCGCAGCATGAAGCTGGAACGGCTCCTCCCTGCAATTGAAAAAAAAATGCAATAAACTGATGGCAGGATGATCTATTACCTATACGAACTGATGAAAGACTGGCTAGATGCCCATGGCATGGGCTTCTTTCGCGTCTTCGGTTACGTCTCCTTTCGCGCCATCCTCGCCATCCTCTTCAGTTTCATCTTTGTCATCCTAGCCGCCCGGCCAACCATTCGCTGGCTGATCAAAATGAAAATCGGGGACAACCCTGAGTTTCATCACAGAGATCTGAATGAGATCATGAAGCAAAAGGCCAACACCCCCACCATGGGTGGCATCCTGATCAGTGTCGCCATCCTGCTGTCCACCGTGCTGCTGGCAAATCTGCAAAGCTTTTACGTCTACATGGCAATTCTATGCCTCCTGTGGCTGAGTATTCTTGGTGGATTTGACGATTGGTTGAAACTAACCAGTTCTAGGCGATCACCAGATTCCCGCGAAGGACTCAAGTTCTGGGAAAAGGCTGTATTCCAGACGGGACTCGCCGTACTACTGGGAATTTTTATTCACCTGCATGGGCATACCAAGTTCACTGACTTTCCCTCAGAGTTGCGAGACATGAGCCACAGCCTCACCCTACCCTTCAGCAAAAGTTGGATTTTCGATGCCGAGCAGCAGCGTTACATCACAAATGTCATCGTGCTCAGCGCTTGGCCCTTCATCTTGCTGAGTATCCTAGTAATCACCGGCGCGTCCAATGCGGTAAATCTGACCGATGGCTTAGACGGGCTCGCCAGCGGCATCATGGCCGTGTGCGCTTTTGCATTTATGGTTCTGGCCTACATCGCCGGCTACGAACCCCTGGCAAAATTCCTGCTCGTGCCTTACATTCCTTTGAGCGACGAGTTGGCTATCGTCGCCGGCGCCATGGTTGGCAGCTGTCTAGGCTTTCTGTGGTTCAATTGCCTGCCAGCACAAGTCTTTATGGGCGACACCGGCTCGCTGCCGCTGGGAGGGCTGCTCGGCTACATTGCCGTGGTCATCCGCCAGGAGTTTCTACTGCTGATCATCGGTGGCGTGTTCGTCCTCGAAGCCCTTTCCGTCATCATACAGGTCGGCTATTTTAAATTCTGCGGTGGACGTCGCTTCTTCAAATGCGCGCCCATCCACCATCATTTTCATATCCTCGGCTGGACCGAACCGCAGGTTGTCGTACGCTTCTGGCTGATTAGCGCCTTGCTGGCCGCCCTTGCGCTGGCTATGCTCAAGCTACGCTGACCCCGCCGGTCAATCTCGAAGCACCACTACATCAGACGTCTCAAACGCGATGCAAACATCGTGCTGCCCGCCTGTTTCTTGACGCGGATTCAACTCAAAAACCTTTAGCGACAGGCCGTTTCCCGCCGTCACACGATGCTGGGCAATTTCGCCAAGATAAACCGTTTCTTGCCACCGGGCATTAAATTGATTGATTTCTGCCCTGGGAGTCAGGTTATCGCTGGCAATCAAACGGATAGCTTCAGGGCGAATCGAGCACGTGACCTTGCCCGATACCGGAATATCCTCACCCGACATGCTCGATCGCAGCAGTCCGCCTGCACACTCCATCACCACCTGGTCGCCTTGCCTGTCGATAATCTCCGCCGATATGAAGTTCGTTTCTCCCAGAAAGTCGGCGACAAATCTGCTGTTCGGTCGATTATAAAGTTCCCGCGGAGCGCCGACTTGCATGACCCTTCCTCGATCCATAACCGCCACGGTATCCGCCATCGACAACGCTTCCTTCTGATCATGTGTCACGTAAACTGCCGTGATACCCGCATCTTTACATATCTCCTTTATCTGGCTGCGCATCTCCAATCGCAATTTCGCGTCCAGGTTGCTCAACGGTTCATCCAACAATAGCACGGTAGGCTCAATCACCAGTGCCCGTGCTAACGCTACCCGCTGCTGCTGACCGCCCGATAGCTCATTGGGCTTGCGGTGTCCATACTCATCCATTCGTACTGTTTGCAGAGCTGTATCGATACGACGCGCCTTTTCCTCTGACGGCACCTTTCGCACCTCCAGGCCAAACGCCAGGTTCTGGCGAACTGACATGTGCGGCCAAAGTGCATAATTTTGAAACACCAAGCCACACTGCCGCTGATTGGCCGCCAAATGCGTCACATCCCGCGGTCCAAAATGTATCGAGCCCCGCGTCGGTTCTGTAAAACCCGCCACCATCCGCAGCAATGTCGTCTTCCCACACCCACTTGGCCCCAACAGGAAATAAAGCTCTCCGGCCGCCACATCCAGATTGACATCATCGACGGCAACCGTCTGGCCAAACACCTTGCACAAGCCTCGTAATACAATTGACTTCATAACCATCTAATGGAACGCCACGCTCATCATTCATTCAACTGTCTGGTGATGGCAATCTCTGCCAAACGCACCGTAGATTTGTCCATCTTGTCCAGCGCAATTCGAAACTCGGTCGCGCCCGGCCGTTCCGCTTCCAAGAACGCCTTGACCGCAAGAATGTTCACCTCGATTTTCTTGCGATAAGCTGAATCCAACTCATCTCCAACCTTTTCAAGTTGCCTTTCAATAGCACGGATATCCAGCCTTGCCTGGTTGCGCAGATCGATCAACTGGTGAACGGCCATGTCCTCTTGGGCATGAGCAACGCTCTCAGCCTCCATCCGCTCGACCTCTTGGCGCGTCAGTCCATGATTGGGCACGATCTGAACCCGCGAGGCCTTCCCACTGCGCTGCTCCACCGCCTGCACGCTTAATATCCCGTTGGCATCCACCAGAAATGTCACGTTTATCTTCGGCAGGCTCGCTGGCATTGCGGGTATCCCCTGCAACTCAAACTGCCCTAACGACCGGCATTCCTCAACAATTTCCCGCTCACCCTGCAATACATGAATCTTCACGGAGCTTTGGCCATCGACAGACGTGGAAAACATCTCCGTGCCCCGTGCGGGAATTGTTGTGTTGGCCATGATCAACTTCGCTACTGCACCGCCCATCGTCTCGATACCCAGCGAAAGCGGGATCACGTCCAGCAACAGCATTTGCCGGTTCAATCCGGACAAAATTGACGCCTGTGCCGCCGCCCCCAGCGCCACTACCTGATCGGGATCAAGAGCTGTGTATGGCTCTGTTCCGAAAAATTCCGCCACACGTTTACGAACTGCCGGAATTCGAGTTGATCCGCCCACGAGTATGACTCGATCAATATCCCCTGGAGCTAATTTCGCCGACCTAAAAGCACGCCGGCAACATTCAATCGCCCGCTCCAGCCAAGGCGCGATCATCTGCTCCAACTCACCACGCTCCAGAGTTCGGCGATACACCCTATTGCTGTCCAACAAAACCTCTATCACGGTCCGCTCCTCACTGGACAACCGCACCTTGGCTGCCTGAGCAAAGCTGCGAAATGCTTGCCGGGTACTGGGTTCAAACTCGATCGACTCACCGAATTGCTTGCGGATTTCAGATTGCATCAACTCGACGATCATCCGGTCTACGTCGTCGCCGCCCAAGTGGGTGTCACCATCCGTCGCCAGCACCTGGTCCACCGCACCTGCGTCCGTCTGATGCAACCGTAAAATTGAAATGTCAAATGTGCCCCCACCCAGATCAAAGACCGCAACAGTGGCGTCTGCGTGATGCTGCCCGAGGTTGTATGCCAACGCTGCCGCCGTTGGTTCATTAAGGATGCGCACCACCTCCAAGCCAGCGATCCGGCCTGCATCCCGCGTTGCCTGACGCTGGGCGTCATCGAAATATGCAGGTACCGTTACAACCGCCTTACGCACCACAGTACCCATCCGCTGCTGGGCCACACTCCGCAGTTTTGCCAATATGATGGCACTGACCTCTTGCGGCGAAACTACCTGTTTACCGATCCTGACCCGTGCCGTGTTGTGATCGCCTTCAACCACCTCGTAAGGCAAATATGTCAATTCTTCCTGGACATCCTCGATGCCCCGGCCCATCAACCGCTTGACGCTGAAAATCGTGTTGCTTGCAAACTCCACCGCCTGGTCTTGGGCCTCGTGACCAACCGCCTCCGCTCGACCATTTTCACTGAAACGTACCGTGCTGGGCAATATCGCACGATCCTGAGCATCTGCAAGCACCCGCGGCCCATGCTCATCACAATAGGCCACAAGGCTGTTTGTCGTGCCCAGATCGATGCCGATGATCGGTTCTTGTCCCTGCCCTGCTTGATTGTCAGGTCCCATCAGGCGAAAGTATAGACAATGTACGAAGTCACCGTCTCACGCGTATTCGCTGCTGCCCACGCCATTCACCTTTACGACGGTTCACTTGAACCCCTACACGGCCATAACTGGACTGTTGATGTGACTGTCGAGGCCGATCAACTTGACGATATTCAGGTCGTGATGGACTTTCACCAGTTACAACAATCCCTTGATACCCTGATCGAAATACTGGACAACAACAACCTTAATCAGATACCACCGTTCGGCCCCGCTGGCCAACCCAAGACTACCTTAAATCCTACCGCCGAAAGCGTGGCTTGGTGGTTTGCAGATCAACTTAGCCCTGCGCTACCTAAGAATGCCCGCCTGCAAGTCGTCAAAGTTGGTGAAGCCCCGGACTGTACTGCTGCCTACCGACCAAATTGAGCATGATATGAACAACGTTCATGACATGTCCTTTAATCGCGCATGGCACGCTATGAACATCGTTCACGAGGGGTACTCCTGCCCTTTATCTCTCTTCTCTTTCATCTATAAGACATTTATCAATTACTGCTTACATTTATATTCCCAAAAAGTTGCATCTTTACAGCCAATCCGATGGGCCCGGGGTATTCCACCAAGTCACGGATTTAACATCCTCAATCATCTCCAAATCCGTGTCGAAATAAGTGAAACCCAACTGATCGGCGGGCAATCCCGGTCGCCCGCCTCGTCGTTCAGCTTGGCAAGCAACGTTGGCCTAGAAAGTGGCGGTGGCGAATCAGTCTATTGTATATGCTAGTTGGTGGTCGGCTGAGTCTTAATGCTACATGGGAGTCTCAAGCGTATGAAGATCAACCGTATTGAAGTAATTCCGTTGCGCGTCCCCTACGAGCAGCGCATCCGCATGCGGTATCACTACTTCGGGATGGACGAACGATTAACGGTGTACAAGTTTCACACCGACACGGGGCTGATCGGTCTCGGCGAGAACGTCGGGCCACCGTTTGATCAGGACGTGCTTAACGCGTATCTGGACACCAGTCCGTTCGATCACGTGATGAGCCGAGGTCGGTACGAACTCGATATGGCGTGTTACGACCTGATGGGCAAGCACATAGGTGTTCCCGCATGGAACCTAATGGGGCAACAGATGCGAGACTGGGTTGCGATGAGTTGGTGGATGCCGTCCATGTCGCCGGAGGATACTGCGGAGGAAGTGAAGGAGGCGGTGGCAAGGGGATACCGCGGCCTCAAATGCAAGGGCCGGGCTTTTGTCGATGTCGTTGAGCAGGCGCGCGCGATTCAGGAAGTGGCGCCGCCTGACTTCCGGGTCGAGTTTGATTTCAACGGGGCACTGATATGTGTGGAAAACGCATTGCCCATCCTGCGGGAACTGGAGAAGTATCCGGTCGTCAAGGGCATTGAAGAGCCGATCTTCGCCCATGACATCGAGGGATGGCGGCGTCTGCACAACCAGATCAGGATTCCGTTCTACCTGCACGGGGTTTCGGTGCTCACCGAGGGTGCGGTACGGGAGCCGTCCGGACCATGGATTGCGCTGCGCGCCGGAGACATTGACGGGGCCCTCTGCAGCCATGAGTCGATTCGCAGTGCACTATCGGCCGGCTGGACCTTTGCTGCCGCCAATACCCCCATCCTCCTGCAATACGTCGGCACCGGCATTACCACCGCCTTTGCCTGTCAGTTGGGGGCCGTGATGCCGACCGCGACGCTGCCGAGTGTGACGGCCAGTCACGCCTACGAGGACGATCTGATCGTTCATGAACATACGATTCAGCGCGGTTTCATGAAGGTGCCCGAAGGTCCAGGGCTTGGCGTGGAACTTGATGAGGAGGTGGTCGAACGGTATCGAAACGAAACCGAAGCGAAGTGGCCGCGCCATATTACGGTCGTCACACTCACCGGGGGTGTCAAGCACTACTATCGCAATTTGCAGCAGGCTGAGGACCTCATGAAGTTAGGCGTCGACGAAACGTTTGCGCCGGGCGTGCGGCTCGATGAGTGGGAAGACGATGGCAGCGATGAGTTCGACCGGTTGTGGCATCGGCTTCAGCAAAGTGACTGGCCGATCTGGGTATAAGATTCTGGATACCACTTGCATCAATGTGCTTGGGCGGCTCGAGGCGCTTACGATAACGACTTGAAAGGAGACATGTCCTGAAGGACATCCGAATCTATTTCATCGGAGATTCATTCGTCAACGGCACAGGCGATCCCCATTACCTCGGGTGGCCCGGCCGCGTGTGTGCAGCGTCCAATGGCAACGGCGCCGCCATCACGTGTTACAACCTGGGTATTCGAGCAGACACCAGCGCGGACGTGCTGCGGCGCTGGGAACGGGAAGTCGCAGCCCGGCGACTCGTCGAACAGGATGCAAGGCTCGTTTTCGGCTTTGGCGCCAACGATTGTTTCCTGATCGACGGCCAAATACGCATAACGAGAGAGGAATCAGAGAAAAACGCATATGAGATTCTGACCAAGGCAATCGATCTGCTACCCACGTTGATGATCGGGCCGCCCCCCGGCCTGGATCAGCAGCAGCATGTGCTGCGGAAGGATATGTCCGCTTTGCTTCAAGAGGTTGCCGGCAGAGTTGGCGTACCTTACCTAGATGTCATTGAGGCGTTCGGCGATGCGGAAACTTGGCGCCATGAAGTCCGATCGACGGATCAGATCCATCCCGGTGCGGGAGGTTACTCCGCTCTAGCGGACATGGTGATGAACTGGCTGCACTGGTGGTTCTGCTCTGCTTAAACCGATACTTCTTGCAGCGTCGGCCTGTCTAAGCATATGATGTAGAGCGCATCGAAATCCGCGGAGCCGTCTTTTCCCAGCATCTCCAGCCGGAATGACAGAGATTTAAACACCAATAAATGACCCTCACTCCTGAACAAGTTAATCATTTCCGCACGTTCGGTTTTCTGATGTTGCGCAGGCTTTTCACGCGCGACGAAGCGGCAACGATGAAGGTGGAGGCAAACGATATCATGGCTGAGGCGCGGGGGGGCAGGCCCATGGATGAGATGACCTGGCAAGCGCTTCAGCCGTTCTTCGAGCGCCGGCCGTTCATGGCGTCGCTGCCAGCGGACGATCGGATTTACGGGCCGGCCCAGTCGCTGTGCGGCGAGAACTGCCAGTTGATCGGGACGGACGGGCACCTGCACGTCGGGGACACGCCCTGGCACGGTGGCGACGGTGAGGACCACATGACCGAGCTCGTGCCCAACGTGAAGATCGCGTTCTATCTCGATGCGCTGACGAGGGACACCGGGGCACTGCGTGTCGTGCCCGGCTCACACCGGCTGACAGACCCAGACCCGTACACAATCCTGCGCGCTCGCAACGAGGACCCGGGCTTTCGGCCGTGCGGCGTTGACCCGCGCGACGTCCCGAGCGTCTGCCTGGAAACTCAGCCGGGCGATGTGATCTTCTTCACCGAAGACCTGCTGCACGCTGCCTTCGGCGGCGGGCCAGGTAGACACCAATGCTGCATCGCTTTCTTCGCCGACCCGACCACCGACGCCCAACGCGAACTGATCCACCGCCTCTACGGCAAGTATCGCTTCGCGCTTCATCCCGCCGAGTCGTACGTCAACAGCGACAACCCGCGCCTGCGCCAGATCGTTTCACGTTTGGTCCAGTGGGGATTCGAGATGTCGCAAGTGTGAGCCTGTGAGCATTCGTGACAAAATTCGCGTCAAAAGGAGCGCCGCCCGGGCGGGGGTTTAGGGTGCTATGTTTACGGCATGTGTTGGTCTCTAGGTGCTGTGCCTCAACCGGTCGGTCCCTGCGACGGTCTTTCACCATGCACGTCATACTGTGAACAACGTTCATTATGGTGTTTCTGCCCTTTAATTATATTTCCTGTTTATCGATAAACTGTTCTTAAATCATCGATTATATTTATACGCCCGGAAATTACATCTTTACAGCTCATCCGATGGCCCGGGATATTCCATCAAGTCACGGATTTAACATTCTCAATCATCTACTGCGGATGTTTGAGGTTGCTTTTCCTGCATTTTGGCCGACATGGCCATTTCCAACCCTACATGGCAGCCTAGACTCACGATACTCAGAAGCATGATCTTCGCCCGCCTTGCTGACTAAAAACCTCGTGGCATTGCTATGCTTTATATATAAGGCCATGGGGGGATGGCCCTGCATATCAGTTCTTCTGGGAACTCATAGAACACCATCGCGGCCTATGGCATGGGTGATCCTAAGCCGTTTTGACACAAGCGGCTGATTTGCCCGCTAATCGCCTTGATAACCACTTTCGCTGACATTCAACTGACTAGCTACGCAGTCTTAGCCGCCGGATATACTTGCCTAGTCCGGCAACAGGCTTAGCACCATCATGCCCATCGATTTCCACGGTTCGACCGTCATCGCCTTTGAAAGCCGTCGCAATAAAGAAATTTGCGCACTGATTGAGCGATACGCAGGCAAAGCTGTCAGCGCCCCGACAATGCGCGAAGTACCGCTGGAAATCAATACCCAGGTATTCGACTTTGCCGACCGGTTGTTTGACCACCGCATCGACGTTGTCATTTTCCTGACCGGTGTGGGGACCCGAATGCTTGCCGAAATCATCGCCAAGAAACATGAGCCAAGTCGATTTCCCCAATCACTGCGAGCCACCGTGACTGTTGCCCGCGGCCCTAAACCGGTTGCAGCACTGCGGCAACTGGATATTAAGCCCTCCGTTATCGTGCCTGAACCCAATACTTGGCAAGACCTGTTGGCCGCACTCGATAACCACCATTCCGTCAAGGGCCAACAAGTTGCCGTGCAGGAATACGGTCAACCCAATCCGCTGTTGATCGATGGGCTCAAGCAACGCGGCGCAGACGTCCTGCCCGTGCCCGTTTACCGCTGGCAACTGCCTGACGACCTGGCGCCGGTCCGTAGCGCGATTGACTGTCTAATCAGCGGCGAGGCAGATTACGCGCTGTTTACCAGTGCCATACAAATAGACCACCTCTTCAAAATCGCCGAGGAAGACAAAACCGCCGATGCACTGCGCAAGGCCTTCAAGGGGGTATGCATCGGCGCCGTCGGACCTATTGCCGCCCAAGCCGTTTCCAAGCACGGAATGACCGTTGACTTTGAGCCTGACAGCCCCCACATGTCCCATCTCGTGCGAGAGTTGGCCAGACGTGGCGATGACTTGCTGGACAAAAAACGTACCGCAACTGGCAACTCGATCAACACAAACCAATGGAAACGCATCGACATGGCTTGGCCTCAATCGGTTGAATCGACGGATCGCAATTGCGTTTTTCTCAAAGCCTGCCGACATCAACCCACACCCTACACACCCATCTGGTTGATGAGGCAAGCAGGGCGATACCAGCGTGAATACCGCACGGTCAAGCAGACCCTCCCGTTCCTGGAACTGTGCAAAACACCGGAAATCGCCGCAGAAATCAGCTTGATGACGGTCGAACGTCTCGGCGTGGATGCGGCCATCATCTTTTCTGACATCCTCCTGCCCGTGGAACCGATGGGAATGAACCTGCAATTCGTAAAAGGCAAGGGGCCCGTGATCGACAATCCCCTTTGCAGTCGCCGCGACGTGGACCGTCTCGCTCAACCTGATGTCGGCGAATTGAGTTTCGTCTTTGATGCCTTGCGTATCACGCGAAGAGCATTACGGCCGGATATCGCACTGATTGGATTCGCCGGCGCGCCTTTTACCCTCGCCAGCTACATGATCGAAGGCGGGAAGTCTGCCCACTACCTGAATACCAAGGCCTTGATGCACAGAGATCCCACCGCGTGGTGCAACCTCATGAACCGATTGACCGATCTGCTGATCGGTTACCTAAATGCGCAAATTGCTGCCGGTGCCGATGCCGTACAACTGTTCGACAGTTGGGTGGGCTCACTCTGTCCCGATGACTACCGCCGCTTTGTCTTGCCACACGTTACACGCCTCATCGCAGGCGTCGAAAAGTCCGTGCCTCTGATTCATTTTGCCACTGGCAACCCCGCATTGTTGCCCTTATTCAAACAGTCCAATCCAGACGTGATTGGTCTGGATTGGCACGTGGACCTGGCCGAAGCATGGCAAATGCTCGGCTACGATACGACGGTGATGGGCAATCTTGATCCTGCAATACTTCATACTTCAACCAACCAGATACGCGACGCGGCAAAAGTGATCCTGCAAAAAGCTGCCGGCCGCCCCGGGCACATCTTTAACCTAGGACACGGTATCCTCCCTACGACGCCACCACAGCACGTCGCTGAACTTGTGGATGCGGTACACGAAATGTCCTCCAAATAATCTCCACTATTCGACCATGACCACCAGCCATGATGCCCTACTCGTGCTTTCCTTTGGCGGCCCGGAGAATATGCAAGATGTCATCCCATTCCTAGAAAACGTTACTCGCGGAAAACATATTCCTCGACAACGCTTGCTTGAAGTCGCACGGCATTATGAATTATTCGACGGGGTCAGTCCCATCAATGCGCAGAACCGCGCGCTGATCAATGCCCTCAAAACTGAATTGGACGAACACGGACCATGCCTGCCTATCTATTTCGGCAACCGCAACTGGCACCCGCTGCTGGCTGATACCATGCGGCAAATGGCTGACGATGGTATCCAACGGGCCCTTGTTTTCGTCACTTCTCCCTTTGGATCCTACCCCAGTTGCCGCCAATACATCGAAAATATCCAAACCGCCCAACATCACATCGGCGACGACGCGCCCCGGTTCGACAAGTTGCGATTGTTCTTCAATCACCCCGGCTTCATCGAACCTATGGCTGACAGACTCACTGAAGCACTTGAAAAAATACCCGTCCAAAGGCGGAGCACCACTGCGATTATCTTCACTGCGCACAGCATCCCGTCAGCCATGGCAGCCGCCTGTCCTTACCAGCAACAGTTAACCGAATCGTGCCAACTTATCTCTGAAAAGCTGGCGATTACTGATTGGGGACTTGTATACCAAAGTCGAAGCGGAATGCCTTCACAAGCGTGGCTAGAGCCAGACATTTGCGATTACCTCAAGGGCCTATCTGGCCCAATTCGTGACGCCATTATCGTACCGGTCGGATTCTTATGCGACCATATCGAAGTGCTTTATGATCTGGACACCGAAGCCGCACAACTGTGTAACAAGTTAGGCATTAACATGGTGCGGTGCGCAACCGTCGGCACACATCCACGCTTCGTCACCATGATTCGACAGCTTATTGCCGAACGAACCGAACTGACGGCCACACGCTTGGCCTTGGGCTCGCTGCGCCTCGCCCCCGATATTTGTTCACCCGACTGCTGCCCGCCAACACATTAAATTAAATTTTTTCGAACAAGTCATCTGCCTGTGGAAACTCAATGTGAAACGTTGCGCCTGTGTCCACAACGGATTCAACACCGATTGATCCACCGGCTGCGCGAACCAAGTCCCTGCAGATACACAAGCCCAAACCCGTTCTCTTTGGTTCGCCCTGATCCAGACAACGGTCACGATGTGTTACGAACGGATCAAACAATCGTTCGCGAATAGCTTCGGGTATGCCTAGCCCAGTATCAGTTACCTCAATGTGAACCAGACCGCCCGACACCCGACCGTTAATCGATAACTTACCACCATCGCACTGCATCGCGCGCTTGGCATTCAGCAACAAGTTTACCAACACCTGCTGAAATTTAAGCGGGCTGATCGCAACCAACACGTCGGGCACATCGACGACCAGTTTTATTGCTTATTTTTTTTGGGTCACGACCCAGGTAAACAATCACCTCGTCAACCACCATCGATAACTTTGTAAAATGCTGCTCGTCCGTCTCGCGGATAAAATCCAGCAATGACGAAGAAATTTGAGTTGTCCGTTTCGCTCCGGCCCACGCCTTTTTGACCGACTTACGCATCAACTGCGGGTCATCCTCTTTTACCAGCGCCAATTGCGTGCAGCTGATCACCGGCGTCAAAATGTTGTTGTATTCATAGGCCATGATGGCCGCGATAGTGCCCAAGGTTGCTAGTCGATGCGAATGATCCAAGCCTTCCCGCATCTGGTCAAACTGAACTTCAAGCTGCTCAAAGTAACCCCACAAGGCTTCGGCCGTGGCCATGTCTTCAGGGTTGGCATTGACTGGTATCAGGGACATTGGTACTTCATTGCTTGACATCGGGCAAAGAAGTCTGAGCAACTTGACCGACAACTCCCCCGCAGGCAGAAAGGCCCATAAAATATATAACTTAATATATATACGCTATTTACATTAATTAATGCCGGAAGATGATCGTTGTTCATTTTCCGGGGCAGCGTCTCTGCCCTGTTGAAACCGCAAATCATTGCTTGCCTAATGTTCCACGTAGAACATTTGATCATTCAATTCGCGATGTTCCACGTGGAACCTTCATCTTGGCACCTACGCTAAGGTGTGATAGACTTGTGGCCCGAACAAGGAGGTTCCACGTCATGGCGACCAACAAGCCGCGATCACCCAGATTAGGACGAGGCCTGAGCATGCTATTGGCTAAACCAACTGCCGTCATGGCGGGTACGGACAACCCTCTAGCCCTACCTGATGGACCAGAGGGGGCTGCTGTCCCCCATTCGGAGGCGACCACGCACAGAATGCTCGACCTGGACATCAATGATGTACAGCCAAACCCCAATCAACCCCGTCAAAATTTTGATCCCAAAAAACTTAACCAATTGGCCCATTCAATCAAAACCGCGGGGCTGATGCAGCCAATCGTAGTTCGTCGCAAATCCCGTCCCGAGGACCAAGTTGCGTATCAAATCGTCGCAGGAGAGCGAAGATGGCGAGCGGCCAAGATTGCGGGTTTGGCACGTATTCTAGCCATCATCCGCGATCTTGATGATCAACAGGCGGCCGAGCATGCACTCATTGAGAATTTGCAACGTGAAGATCTCAATCCTATCGAACGAGCCCAAGGCTTCGAACACCTAATTGAGGATTTGAAACTTACTCACGACCAGGTTGCACATCGTGTGGGTGTCAACCGCACCACTATTACCAATGCCTTGCGTCTACTATCTTTAGACCGAGACATTCAAACCTTAATTACCAATGGCGCCATCTCCGCAGGGCAGGCCAAAGCGTTGGCCGGCATCACTGACCATGCCCTGCAGCTTGAACTGGCTAAACGGGCCATTCAACATGACTGGTCGGTCCGACAGCTTGAGAGTGAAGTCCGGTCGCGTACGCAACAAGGCGGCAAGAGTCGTACCACGCAAACTGATACCTCCTCACGCTCTCCTCATCTCGATGATCTACAACAACAGATTGCCCAGCAGCTTGGCACAAAAGTCCGCATTCGACAGGGCAAAAGGAAGGGTACGGGCTCACTGGAAATTGACTTCTTCAGCCTTGACCAATTTGATTCTCTGCTGTCTCGATTCGGTATTAAAACGCAATAACCCATCCATTTTCTGGTAGAATATATTTATATCTAATTATAGTGAAACAAGTTATACTGTTTAGTGGGCTGACGGCGATCCGGAGGCAACCAGTCTGCACTAGATGGCTAACACCCAGGTCATAGCCAAAATCCACTGCCTAACCATACTCATAAACAGGCTGGCCCAGCCCAGGTGTTTTGTTATTGGACTTTAAATCCGGACGACTCGGGCGTCTCCACAAAGCCTTCTGGCTGCACCGCCAAAAGCAGCACGAAAGTGATCTGACTCATTGGTGCAGGCGATGGTACAGGGCAAGACTTGTGGTGGTGACTCACAGCCAATCTCGACGCGAAGTGGGGCGGTCTTGATCTCTTTCCTGGCAGCCCCGACCGGCGTGGTGAAATGGCCGGCACATGCAGGCCGATAGCGATGAGCCTTGCAATGACCTTCTTGAGAATGACAAAAGCAAATTCATCCCGAACCTCCTGCTCAATTTCGACACCGGCAACAGGACATCAATGAAAAAAAAGAGCCCTGCGGTCAACGCCGCAACGGGTCGCTCACACTGATAAACACTGCTACCCTAACGAGTCGAAACTCTAACCCGAATAGACCTGCCTTACATGGCCAACCAACGTTATCTGGTAACGTCCGCACTGCCCTACGCTAACGGACGATTGCATGTCGGTCACATTGCCGGCGCCTATCTGCCCGCCGACACCTACGTGCGCTACCTGCGCGCCTGCGGACACGATGTGCGCTTCATCTGTGGCAGTGATGACAACGGCGTCGCTTCACTTATCTCCGCACGCAAAGAACAGAGGTCCGTCGAGGAACTGACCGCTCACTACAATGCCTGTCAGGTTGCCGATTTCAAGGGACTAGGGATAGAGTTCGACATCTACGGAGGTACGCATCAGGCCGATTACGTTGCTTTCCACGAAAAGTTCAGTCAGGATTTTTTCAAAACACTCCACGACAAGGGCTACTTCAGAAAAGCCGAGACCAAACAACTCTATGACGAGCAGGCCGACCAGTTTCTGCCTGATCGCTACGTCAAGGGTAAGTGCTACAACTGCGGTCACGAGGAAGCCTATGGCGATCAGTGCGAGCAATGTGGTGTCGCCATCGATCCTATCAAACTCATCAACCCGATTAGCACCATCACCGGCGCCAAGCCCGTACCCCGCAAGACCACGCACTGGTACTTGAAACTGCACCAGTTCGAAGACGCCCTGGCCCAATGGCTGGAAAGCAAACGGCAGGGAACAACCGATTCGCCTGCCTGGCGACAGGCCGTGCTCAATTTCACACTTGGCCAGGTTAACCAAGGACTGCCCGAGCGGGCCATGACCCGCGACCTCGAATGGGGCGTACCTGTTCCGCTCGATGACCCCGATGCTGCCGGCAAGGCACTGTACGTCTGGTTCGATGCGCCTATCGGTTACGTTTCATTCACCTCCAAACTCTGCGAACAACTGGACGGCGACTGGCAGCAATACCAGCGATGGTGGAAAGATCCCGATTGTCGCATCGTTCATTTCATCGGCGAAGACAATACCGTCTTCCACGCCATGATCTGGCCGGCCATGCTCATGGCGGAGGGTTCTTACCAGTTACCATGGCAGGTGGTCGCCAACGCATTTTTGAACATCAAGTTCCCCGGCCAGGACGAACAGAAAATAAGTAAAAGCCGCGGCGCCGCCATCTGGATCCAGCAATATCTGCAAACGTTCGACCCCGATCCGCTGCGCTATTACCTCACCGCCATCGCGCCGGAAAACCAGCGCAGTACTTTTGACATTGACGACTTTATCACTCGCAACAATGGCGAACTGTTGGCGGCACTGGGCAATTTCATCAACCGCACGCTTACCTTCGCCGACAAGTACTTCGATGGCAAGGTGCCGCCCCTGGGCAAATGCAACGACCGCGACCGACGACAGTTCGCCGCCATCACCGAGTACGCCGACAAGGCAACCGAGCAACTGGACGCCCTGCACTTTAAAAACGCCATGGCGGAGGTGATGTCATTGGCCAGAGAATGCAATGGCTATTTCGAGGACAAAGCACCTTGGAAACAGCGCAAGCAGGACCCCGATGCTTGTGCCACGACAATCAACATCTGTATTCAATCTGTTAAGGCTCTGGCCACGCTGATGGCGCCCTTCTTGCCGTTCTCAGCCCACAAGTGTACCGGCATGCTCGGCCTTGACGCCAACCCGCTGCCCTGGGCCGACGCCGCCACTCCCATTGAAGAAGGCCATCCCCTTGGCGACCCGGTTATCCTGTTCAAAAAACTTGATCCTACCGAACTATTTGATCAGCCATCATCATGACCTGCGATACCACCTTGTCACAAACCGATCTGAACCGATCCATTACGCTTTTGACCCGTCTATTGGCCATCCCCGGAATCAGCGGCGAAGAAGAAAAGGTCGCACGTTTTGTCACGACCCAACTGCGCCAGGCCGGCGTGCCGGCGTCAGCCATCAAAACAGACCTGGCCCACAAGCGAAGCCCCATCGGCGGCCAGATGGGCAACCTCATCGTCAAACTGCCCGGCACCGGAGGATTGAATCGCCATCCTCGGCGCATGCTCGTAGGGCATCTCGACACCGTACCCATCTGTGCCGGCTGCAAGCCACGCCGGCGCGGAAGCCGCATCACTAGCGTCGATTCGAGCACTGGCCTGGGCGCAGACAATCGCACGGGCGTCGCGGTCGCGCTAAGTACCGGATTGCATCTGATCCGAAACAAATTGTCCCATCCCCCATTGACCCTCTTCTTTCCCGTGCAGGAGGAAACCGGGCTGTACGGCGCCCGCTATCTGACAGCAACCATGCTTGGCAAGCCAAAGCTGGCGTACAACTTTGACGGCGGGTCATCCTCTAAGCTCACCATGGGGGGGACCGGCGCCTACCGCATGATCATCGACATTCAGGGCATCGCTACCCACGCCGGGCTTCGTCCCCAGGACGGCATCAGTGCCATCACCATCGCCGGTCTTGCCATTGCCCAGTTGCACCGCGGCGGTTGGCTTGGACGCGTCCGCAAACAGGGCCAGCTCGGCGGGTGGGGCACCAGCAACATCGGCCACTTCAACGCGCCCGGCTCGACCAATGTCGTTTCCAATCGCGCAGTCCTTCACGCCGAAGTGCGCAGCCACACCCCGCGCTTTCGCAAACGCATGCTCAATGCATTCTCCACCGCGTTCAAGGATGCACTCGGCCGCGTAACCAACGTCGCCGGCCAAACAGGCACGGTCAACATCGATGTCGAACTTGATTACGAGGCGTTTGAACTGAAAAAGACTGAGCCCTGTGTAAAAGCCGCTGAAGCAGCCATCCACGCCGTCGGCGACAAACCCCATCACGCCGTGGTCGACGGGGGCCTCGATGCCAACTGGCTATACGTCCACGGCATCCCCACCGTCACCATGGGCGCTGGCCAGGAAAATCCACATACCGTGGATGAATCGCTGAACCTTTACGAGTACTGCCAAGCATGTCGCATTGCCTTACACCTGGCGACTGGCGTGTAACCCAACCTCACTTGCCTCGCACCTGCCCACAAGGCCTATCCTATGGAAGCGTACCTTGAGTCAATCATAGAGCAATGATATTCTTGCCCTGAGTCCCATCACTTTTCATCGCAAGGATCAACCGTGTCCACCCATGGCGCCATGACGTTCCGTCGTTTTGGCCGCACGTATCAGCTCGAACTGGCTGATGCCGCGGACCTGGCTCACGCGCTCGATCTCGACGAGGCGCACTGGGTCACCACCAGCGCTCCTATCGCCAGCCTTCGCGGTGATCCGATATTTTTCAACTTGGTGGATATTGACAATAACGGTCGAATTCGCATCAGTGAACTGGAACAGGCCATCCAATGGCTACTCGCGCAACTCAGCGATTCTACCGGCATCGCCCAACGCAGTGATGTGCTGCATATCAGTGCCATCAACACCCATACCGCCGACGGTGCGAAAATCCATACCGCCACCGTGAAGATGCTCAACACGCTCGACCAACCCAATGGCACGCAAATCAGTCTAGGGCAGATTCGTAGTATTAAATCGCGCATTGAAGCCATGCCTGTCAGCGAAGCGGGCGTCGTACTGCCTCAGGCGACGCAGGACGAAACCGTAAGACAGTTCATCACCGACGTCCTTGCCACGACCGGTGGCACGCACCATCCCAGCGGCCAAAATGGCATCAGCGCCGCCGAGATCAACCAGTTTCTCACCCAAATGGACGCTCACCTCGATTGGCACGACCGAGGGTGCGGCAACGACCCCGGCCTTTACCCGCTCGGTAACGACACGGCGACCGCATTTGATCTACTTACAAGTTGCCGTGATCGGCTGGATCAGTATTTCGCCCAGTGCCGTGGTGTGGCATTCGACCCGCGACTGGCTGGCCATATGCCACCAACCGATTCAGACGTAGCGCAGACTGACGTGGCTGATCCCAATGCCATCACTCAATTCGTACGCCAGGCGCCATTGGCGCAGGCTGATCCTGGCGGAAAGCTAGACTTCCAAAAGCCGATCAACCCACTGGAACGGGATGGCCTTGAACAACTACGCAACAGCGTGCTTGTCCCAGTGCTCGGCCAGGAAGTATCCCAACTCACGGAAGCACAGTGGCAGGGTGTCATTGAACATTTTGCCGCCTACGAATCCTGGATGCGCGCCAAACCTGCTGACGCTGTCGCTGCACTGGGCCTCGACAAACTGCGTGACTACCGGCAGGGCGGCTACGCCGACACCGTGCGTCAACTCATCGAGCAAAGCCGGGAAACCACCCTACAGATGGACAGCGTCCGCTTGGTGGAACAACTCGTGTTGTATCAGGCCCACCTGCTCGACCTAGCCAACAACTTTGTCAGCTTTCCCCACCTGTACAACCCCGATCGCCGTGCCATGTTCGAGGCCGGCACACTGATCATGGATGGGCGCCGCTTTGATCTGGCGGTCAAAACGGAAAACCGAGCGGAGCACGCCAAGAGCACGTCCAGCAGCGCCATGTGCGTCTTGTACGTACAGATCGAACGGCACGATAGCCCAGTGTCCGCCGAAATGGCGGTGCCTGTCACCGCCCACGGCAAGGGCAACCTCGCGGTCGGCAAGCGTGGCATTTTCATTGATGTGGATGGCCAAGAATGGGGCGCCCGCGTGGTACAGATCGTCGAGAATCCAATCAGTTTCAGCGAAGCCATGGTCGCCCCCTTCAAGCGTATGGGCAGGCTGGTCAGCGGTAAATTCGAACAGATGACCGGTAGCGCCGAAAAGCAGCTCGACACCGCCACCCAGCAGACAATGACCCAGGTACAGACCGCCGGGCAGCAACCGCAGGCGGCCGCCCAAAATCGCGGCCTCATGGCCGGCGGATTGCTTGCTGGCGGGGGGTTGGCGTTTGCCGCACTGGGTTCCGCAGTCGTCTACATCACCAAAACACTGGCCGACCTGAGTATCTGGGCCATCATTGCTGGTCTGGGCGGCGCAGTTCTGGCGGTCCTACTTCCCACCGCCATACAGGCCATTCTCAAATTGCGTCACCGCGATCTAAGCGCTATCCTGGAAGGCTCCGGCTGGGCGATCAATACTCGAATGCGTCTCACCCATGCCCAGAGTCGCCAGTTCACCCAACGGCCGGCCTATCCATCCAGCGCGAAAGGTGTTCACAATACCCGATGGTACATCACTCTCCTTGTGCTGCTGATCGTACTGGGGTTAGTGGCAATCTTCGCCAACTCGCAAATCAAGCAATACCGGCAGCGACAGAACGATACTGCTAAATCCACACAAACACATATTGAAGACAACCTTACAGATGATTTTCAGAGCGTATCGCCGCCCACCACAGAACCGCCCCAAACTCTCACGCCTTGATCACTACCGACCGGCTATGCCAGCGTTACCACCTGTTTGAACTGCGGCACACTCACCGACCATCCCAATTGTGACTGAACGGAGTTCATCAGCGATGCAGCGGCCTCTTTTTCCCCGTGCGCCAAGAATACCTGCCTGGGCACATCGTCGAAATGTCCCAGCCAACGCAGCAAATCGTCGCGATCTCCATGAGCGCTGAACCCACAAAGTTGTGACACCTTGGCCCGCACGCTGAAATATCGCCCGTGAATCCGCACCTTCCCGCGGCGCGCCATGATCTGCCGGCCCAATGTACCTCGGCCCTGGTAGCCGACGAACAGAATCGTCGATTCCGGCCGCTCGATGTTGGCGCGAAGATGATGCTTGATTCGCCCGGCCGTGCACATGCCTGACGTGGACAGGATCACCTTTGAACCCGAGACGCTGTTGATGGCTTTGGACTCATCCACGCTCCGCGACATGGTCAATCCCGGAAAACGCAGCGGCGGCTGGCGGGCATCAATAAGTGCCTGCGTCTTGTCGTCCAGATACTGGCGGTGTCGGCGAAACACATCCGTGACGTCCACCGCCATGGGGCTATCTAGAAAAACGCGAACCTGCGGGATACGCCGCTCGTGCACCAGTCGGCCCAGGTGATAAATCAACTCCTGGGCACGCTCGACGGCAAAGGTCGGCACGATCACGTTACCGCCGCGATGCACGGCTTGGTTAATCGCCTTGGCCAGCTGCGTCTGCGCGTCATCGCCGGCCGGGTGATTGCGATCACCGTACGTCGATTCCATAACCACGTAATCGCACGCCTTGAGCAGCGTCGGATCGCCGACCAGCGGCTTGTCCCACTGACCGATATCACCGGAAAAAATCACGCGCCTTTTAATGCCGTTTTCGCGCACCTCTATTTCGACGATTGCCGCCCCAAGGATATGGCCCGCTTCGTGAAACGTCACGGTCACGTGCTCGCCCAGCCCCATCGGCTCGCTGTAACGTACGGGCTTGAACAACTTCGCCGCCCGCTCGGCTGCCTCTCGCCCGTATAGCGGCACGGCCGGATACGTGCCCTTGCGCTTTTCCTTCTTGTGACGCTTTTGCTTGTATGCCGCATCCTCTTCCTGGATCCGCGCTGAGTCGGCCATGATGATCTTTGCCAGGTCAACCGAAGGCGCCGTGGTGATGATCGGTCGATCAAATCCGTGGTCCACCAGGCGAGGAATCAATCCGCAATGATCCAAGTGGGCGTGCGTCAGCAGTAACCAATCCACCGACCCGGGCTTCACCAGCGGTGTCTGCCAGTTGCGACCCTGGTAACGCCGCTCCTGGAACATGCCGCAATCGATCAGGATGCGTTGATCTGCTGCTTCCAGCAGGTACCGGGAACCGGTCACTTGTCCGTTAGCGCCAAGAAATCTCAATCGCATCAATGGCTCACCTAGCAGAGTGTTGATTCACGAAGCGGGCACGTAGTCCTTGCCAAACTTCCACTGCCGTCGTTGGCGGAAATCACCCATGTTAGCCATTATCGACATCTGCCCACCGTCAACCACCAACGTCTGGCCCACGATATACCGTGACGCATCGGATGCCAAGAATAATGCCAACTCACCGATGTCGTGCGGTTGGCCGACAAATCCCGCCGGTATGTTGTACGCCGCCTCATCCAGATCCAAGTCCTCACCCATCGCCTTGTGGTGGTTCTCCACCACAATCCAGCCCGGAGCGATGGCATTGACCCGTATTCCTTTCGGCGCCATCTCCAGAGACAGTACCCGCGTAAAGGCCACAATAGCGCCTTTCGTGCCGGCGTAAATCGTGTGCTCGGTCAACCCATGGTAAGCATGCACCGACGACAGGTTGATCACGGCGCCCTTGTCCCGTTTGAGCATGTCCATGGACACTGCCTGTGTCAGGAAAAACATTGCCCGGATGTTTACGTTGTACAACGTATCGAACTGCGCCACCGTCACCTCTTCGAAAGGCGCATTCATGGTAATCCCTGCGTTGTTGACCAGCACATCAACTCCGCCGAGAAAGTCGATGGCCTTGCCAGCCAAGCCATGCACTTGGTCGATATCGTTAAAGTCCGCGCCAAATGCTTCGGATTTCACCCCCATCGCCCGTGCCTGCTCAGCGCCTTTTACCGCGCCAGCCTCGCTGTGACTGTAGTGAAACACCACGTCTGCGCCCCTTTGAGCAAACGCCAGCGCCACGCCCGTGCCTATGCCCGTCCCCGAACCGCTGACCAGAACGCGTTTTCCCTTCATCGAATAAGACTGTTCTTCCGTCATGGTTTTACCTTTTCTTTTTTCGTGCCATGCCCATCACCGCAACATGGCAGCATACTCCGATTTGAGAAAATACGCCTCGGCCAGTCGACCGGTCTCGTCAGTCACATCGGCGGTCACCCAGTGCGTAGCGTAGCCGCGCCGCCATTGGTTTGATTTATTTCTACCTGAAGTGTGCAACATTTTACTGTGGTGAAACACAACGCCGCCTTTGCCTACCACTGCCAGAGATTGCTTGCTCAGATCGATCAACTCGGCCGGCGGCGCCTGATTGTGCGGCTCGCCCGGCACCATCACGTGCGGCAGTATCGGCCCCAGATGCGACCCATCTATGTAACGAAGACAGCCGTTGCTCTCGTCTACGTCGTCCAACGCAATCCATGCCGTGATCACGTGATCGGCCGGGTTCATCCGAAAGTAGGCGTTATCCTGGTGGTAAGGCTTGGCCGTACCGAACCGCGGCGGCTTCATGAAAAGTTGATCCTTGAACAACAACGGCCGCTGGCCGATCAACTTCTCCACCACGCTACGCAATCTCTGGTCCAAAACAAAAGGCTGGAATCGCTCATCTACCGTAAACACGTTATCGATCTTGCGCGGTGCCTTTTGCGCCCCGTCGGGCGAAACGTCGACGGTGTACTGCGTCCCCTCATCGATCTGTCGCTGGCCGATCGAAATCGCCAATTCCGCTATCCGGTCAACCTCCTCGGGCTGGTAGATGCCTTCCACAGCCACCCAACCCCGAGCCCAGTAGGTTTCGTAGGGCTCCATGCCCAGTTGCATGGCAAAACTTTCTGTCATCACTCAGAACCCGCAGGGACCCGACGACTCGTTGACCTGTACCTTTACCACCGCCTTGAGCACCTGCGCGCCGGCAGAGGTCGAGGCTGGCGCCAGACTAGGCGCGTGCACGTCCTGTGGCGTGTAAATCACAAAGGTACCGCCTTGCACCTCAAATAACTCCCCTTGTGCATCGTAGAAAATGTAGTCGCTTTCGAAGTTGTCCTCGGTGACGGTCATGCCTCCATCACCTAGATTCACATAACCCATCCGCTCCGTACCCTCGACCACATATTGCACATCGATGTACCGCCGGTGTGACTCCCAGATAATCTCCGACAACGGCTTGGGTTCATAACGTTGCACAATCGCGAACAATCGGTCGCCGTCAATGTCGTGGCGTCCCGCTTCGACCTTGGAAAAATCCGTACTGCCCAGATAATCCAACGCCTCGGCCAAAGACTTTCCAAGCTGATGGTAAGCGCTGGCATTTTCCATTCGATCCACAATCATGGGCCATTCCTTTCCCGCTGCTGGTTATGCCCTGCGGTCGCTATCTATTTACTTCTTCTCTTTCAGTTCCAGCGATGCCGAGTTGATGCAATGACGTTGGCCCGTCGGCACCGGCCCGTCGGTAAAGATATGCCCAAGGTGGGCACCGCACTTGCTGCATAACGCCTCGACTCGCACCATGCCGTGGCTGCAATCAGACTGCGATGCAACCGCCTGCTTGTCGGCCGCTTCAAAAAAACTCGGCCAGCCTGTGCCCGAATCAAATTTTGTCGACGAGTCATACAACACCTGCCCGCAGCAGACACAGTGGTACATACCGGGTGTTTTCGTGTCCCAGTACTGGCCCGTGAACGCCGACTCCGTGCCCTTTTGCCGGGCTACGCGAAACTGTTCTTGCGTCAGCATCGCCTGCCACTGCTCGTCAGTTTTATTCCTGTAACTGTCCGCCATGGCGCGCATTATACACCATCGGCTGCTTGTATTGTTGCGATAGTTCGGCCGCAATAGACGGTTTGCCCGCCATGAGAGGAAAGGACAAAGGTTGAACGATACCGCTCCCTAGATCACATACCGCCCGCAACTTAAAGTGCTCGACTGCACCATCCGCGACGGCGGGCTCATCAACGACCACCAGTTCTCCGACCAGATCGTCCGGGCCGTATATGACACCTGCGTCGCTGCTGGGCTCGATTACATGAAAATCGGCTACAAGAACGCCCCGCGACTGTTCCCTAGGGACAAGTTCGGCCCTTGGCGCCACTGCGACGAGCAGGACATGCGCCGGGTCGTAGGCGACCACGATGCTGAAAAGACCGGCCTCAAACTCGCCGCCATGGCCGACGCCAGCAAGAGCGACTGGAAAACGCAGATCGAACCTTGCGATTAAAGCGTCCTCGACGTCATCCGCGTAGCCTGTTACGTCAATCAGATTCCCGAAGCGGTGGAAATGGTACAGCATGCTCACGAAATGGGCTATGAAACCACCTGCAATCTCATGGCCATCTCCACCGTAGCCGAGACCGAGATTGATCAAGCGCTTGAAGAACTCGCCCAAACGGATGTCGGCACCGATAAGCAGGTTGGCATTCACGCCCACAACAATCAGCAGTTGGCTTTCGCCAATACGATTGAAGTAATCATCCTCGGTTGCAATCGCGCTGACGCCGCCATGGCCGGCCTTGGCCGGGGAGCAGGCAACTGTCCCATGGAATTGCTCCTTGGCTTCCTGCGCAATCCCAAGTTCAAGCTTCGGCCCATCTTGAAGCTGTTGCAGGAACACATGTTGAAACTGCGAGAAACCGTTGAGTGGGGTCCGCTGGTTCCCTATAACCTCACAGGCCAGCTTAACCGTCACCCCCGCGCCTCCATGCAATGGCGCGCTACCGAAGAACGCGATAACTTTGTCAGTTTCTACGACCAGCTCATGAGCGATGTGTGAGCCATGTGCGAGCAAATTGCGTCAGGCGGAGAAACTTATCCACACGGCTCTGACCACTCGCTTCAGCCAATACGCATCAAACCAACCCCGCACCACCCGTGGCGATCGGTTCGGCCACAAACTGGCGAGGATCGGTCACGTGCCCCGTCAGAGCACTAGCGGCAACGGTCAGCGGTGAGGCAAGGTAGACGCCCGCTTCTTTGTGACCCATACGGCCGGGAAAATTGCGGTTGGTGGTGCTGATGCAGTTGATCGGCTCGTTGAGTCGACCGAACGTGTCCTTCGGTCCGCCTAGGCATGCGGCGCAGCTTGATGCGGCCAGTTGACAACCGGCGGCTTCGAGCACCTCGTACACACTTTTTTCACCAGCCTGGCAGGGCTCGCCGTTGACGTTGAGCCGCAGCATGTCCGCGTGTACCTCCGTCGATCCGGGCACGACGAATGTTGGAATCTTCACCTGCTTACCTTCCAGGACACTGGCGACGAAGATCATGTCCGTAATCTTTCCGCCCGTACAGGATCCGACGAGTTGCACGTCTTGGCATTCGTGGGCCGTCGCCCGATTGTCCGGTGAATGCGGCTTGGCGACCAACGGCTCAAGCATTTGCATATCCCATTCGTATACGCCGTCGTAGTCAGCGCCATCATCGTCTGCATAAACCTGCCAATCGGGCCGGGTGCTGCGCGATTGGACATAAGCCAGCGTTTTTTCATCCACATCACACACGCCATTCTTGCCGCCGGCCTCGATGGCCATGTTGGTCAATGTCATGCGGTCTTCCAGCGTCAGGCTATTGACCCCGTCACCGGCAAAGTACAACGTTTTGTAAGTGCCCCCGGAAACACTAATTTCACCGATCACCGCCAGTATCAGGTCCTTGGCGGTCAGGTACGGCGGAATCTGCCCATGAAAAACGAACTTGATCGTCGGCGGCACTTTGAGCCATGTCTTGCCAGTGCCGAGTGTAAACGCCGCGTCCGTATTACCCACGCCGGTGGCGAACTGTCCGAACGCGCCAGCGGTGCAGGTGTGGCTGTCTGTGCCCAACAAAATTTCTCCCGGCCGAATATGCCCTTCTTCAGGCAGCGCTTTGTGGCAGACGCCCTTGTAGTTGGTGTTGGTCGGGTCCCGGTAGGGATTGGGAAAGCCCGAGCCTGCTTCCGTATTGATAAAATCCGGGTCGTAGTAGTACTTGAGGCCCTGCTCCTGGACAAAGTCGCGCAGAATCTGCACGTTGCGATGGCACTTCTCGTCGGCTGTGAAAATGAAGTGGTCCGGAATAATCACGACACGGTCGGGATCCCAGACCCTGGCATGTTCACCAAACCGCTCTTTAAATATGCCAATGGTCCCCGGGCCGCAGACGTCGTGGGTCATGAGGATATCTACATCCACCCAGACGTTTTCGCCGGCGGTCACCTGCGCCACATCGGCATGGCCAGCCAAGATCTTCTCGGTCATCGTCATCTTGCGAGCCATGGGATTTCTCCTTCATACTGAACGCAGCGGCATATTGTAGCACCGCAATCGCGCGAGGCGCACCAATCGCTTTCGTACATCGTACGGCAAGCGTTGACGCATGTAACCGCTGCACTTATGATCGCAGCCCATGTTCAGGGGTTTACTCGGCCTTTTGGCCTGTACCACGGTGACTGCGACAATTCTTCTGGCCAGCGGCTGCGTACACCCACTTAGCCGCGACATCGAGCAGTCTCTGCGCAAAACGCTTATTCACAACAATCAAACCTACCTCACAGCGGTGCGTGACGCCCAGCTGGTTGAAGTCCATCGTCCGCCCAGCTTGGTTGAAAAAGACCTGGAAAAACGCATGGACAAGATCGACAAGATCAGTGGCTTGGGAGCCAACGCGTTAGAGACCATGGAGCTGGGCCAGACCTTGACCGGTAGCGAGCAAGTCAACTTGGTGTCCATGACGCTCGAGCAGGTAATCAAACTAGCAGTGACGAACAATCTCAACATCCGCTTGGCCCGGCTGGCGCCGGCCATCCGTGACACCCAGATCACACAGCGAGAAGCGGTCTTTGACGCCATCTACTTTGCCCGATTCGACTTTAGCAAGTTGGACACGCCCCAGCCACCAACCTTGGGCGGGTTCGGTGTGTTCGGCAGTGTCAGGCAAGATACGCGCACGCTGGAAACCGGGATACGCAAGACCTTGGGCACCGGCGGACAGGTCACGGTGTCTACCCAATTGACGCGCAATTACCGCAATCCATCGTTCTTCACCGTCAGTCATTATTTTGACGCCGACGTATTGGTCAGCCTAGAACAACCGTTGTTACGCAATTTCGGACGGGATATCACCCGCTCACAGATCTTGCTGGCTGAAAATGCCCGTGATCAGAGCATCGCGGATCTAAGGCAGTCGCTTTTGACCACAATCGGTGATACGGAACAGATCTATTGGGATCTGGTTGCGGCCCGCCATGCACTACTTATCGAGCAGCGCCTATACCGCGAGGCACAGGCAGCGTTAAAGAAAATGGAAGCGAGACGGATTTACGATGCCAGTTCCGTACAGATCAGCGGCCAACGGGCGTTCGTGGCCGAGGCCCGCTTCCGCGTACTACAAGCAAGGCAGGCGGTGTTTGAGTCATCGGACCGTCTTAAAGCGTTCGCATACGCTCCCAACCTTTCACTGGCCGGCGACGATGTAATCGTACCCATCGATAAGATGGTGGACGAACCGATTCGGTTTAACGTGCATGAGGCATATAAGACCGCGTTGCAGAATCGCCCAGACATGCAACGGGCGCTGTCGCAGATCAACGATGCCACCATCCTTCAGCGTGTGGCTGACAACCAGCGACTGCCCGTGCTCGACCTGACATCGTCTATCACATTCAATGGTTTGAGCACCCAGACAGAAACCGACACCTACGAAAACCTTGAGGACGGCGATTTTATCGATTACCTGCTAAGCCTGCTGTTTGAAATGCCCATCGGCAACCGGGCAGGTGAGGCGGCGTACTCACAGCGAAAGATTGAACGGCTGGGCGCCGTGATCAATTACCAGCGCACGGCACAGAACGCCATCTTCGAGGTCAAGCAGGCGTTGAGAGAACTGGACACACAATACGAATCGATTGGTGCGGCGCGAGAAGCACGGATCGCCCAAGCCAACTTGGTGCGTGCAAGGCGAGCGCAGGTGGAGTTCGGCCATGAGTTGACGCCAGCATTTATCGACCTCAAAATCCGAGGCGAACAAAACCTGTCCACGGCGGAGATCGCCGAAGTCAACGCCATACGCAGTTACAACGTTGCCATCGCCCGTTTCCACCAGGCTGTGGGTACGCTGCTGAAGCGCAACGGCATCGACTTTGACCCTGAAATGCGAGCGGGCGACTATCGCTGAACATTTACGCCAAAGACGTTAGCCGATCCCACATCAGGCGGGCCGCCCGGCCACGATGGCTGATCGCGTTCTTCTGCTGAGGTGAAAGCTCGGCCGTCGTCTTGTCCTGTTTGGCCACGAAAAACAGCGGATCGTAGCCAAAACCGTGTTCGCCACGGCCACGCACGTCGGACCCGGCCTCGTCGTGAGTCAGGATACGCCCTTCGATGCTGCCGCGAACCACTGCCAGTACCATGCCCACCTGACCTGGCTGCTTACCCTCCGGTGCCACCAAAGCCATAGTGCAAACGAAGCGGGCGGTACGCTGCGACGGTGGCGTGTCGGCGAGCCTATCGATCAGCAAACGATTATTGGCCTGGTCTACCACGTGGCGAGGGCCGCCAGCCCCGGAATATCGTGCGCTATGCACCCCCGGTTCACCGCCAAGAGCATCCACCTCCAGCCCACTGTCATCAGCCAACGTCAGCATCGATGCGGCCTTGGCATAGTAGCGGGCCTTGAGCACAGCATTGGCCTCAAACGTCGGCTGGTCCTCCACCGGCTCGTCGATCGACAAGGCAAGCGTGCCGAGCCCGACAAGCTCAAACGCAGGCGCTGTATTTTGGTCGGACAACGACTCCCAGACGGCAGAGATCTCCTGCACCTTGTGCGGGTTGGAACTGGCCAGCAAAATCTTCATGCCCCACAAGGTAACAAACAATTTGGGGCCCGCCTGATCACCGAGCCTTCAATCAGCTCATCGAGGCGTTGCTTGGCAAAGCCTAACAGGCAAGTCAGTCGGAAAGAGGGATGGGACCGTCAGGAGTAATGCGGATTCTTTGAAATCTGACATAGGAAGGGCGGGCAATTTCGCCGTTACAGGTGGGGTAGTTGATAAGTACGACATCAGGCTCAACCTCTATCATGGAACCGTTAAAATAAGTGGGGTGATCGAGGATGGTACCGTGGTCCCAGTTAAGGCCCTCGTCGGTGCTGATATGCATGCACGTACCGGCCGATCGCATGGCCAGTACAAGGTAGTTGGACTGGGTACACAACATGACCGGTCCCCCGGCACCGGAAAAGGGCGCGTAACAGACCATGCGCCAGGTGACGCCATCATCGTCGGAATGGGTTTGCCACATGAACGGCGCCCGGTAGGGCCGCGCAATGGCAACAATGCGGCCGCTGCCGCACCGGACGATCGGGCATTCGGAAAACCCACCACAGTGACTATCCGGTTTATCGCCTGCTCTCCAGACTGCGTCGTCCATGGGTACTGGCTGCGACCAGGATTTGCCGTCATCTTTGGACAGGGTGCAATATGGTTGCGCTAATCCACCACCTCCCCAGGTACCCTGTCCGTAGTTAGGCACCGAATCTTCATTGCCGGGCGTGCCGTGGAGAATAACTCCGGCCAGTGTGCCGTCGGAAAACTGACTGAACCCGTACATATTGTTCCAGCAGTTTTCAAAGAAGATATGGCTCCAGTCGCCGAGCAGTTGGGCTTCGACGGGCTTGGACCAGTTCAGCGAATCGTCGGGCGAATCGCAGTAGGTAGCTTTCAGGTTCTGCGGCGTGCAACCTTCGGAGAGGGGATCATCATGGAACTGATTCGGCGGGTAAACGGCGGGAAAACTAATCCCCCGAAGGACACGATCTTTCGTCAATATGCCACTAGGGGGCGTGTATCCGGGCCAATCCGCCTGCGGCCCGTAGGGTTGCCAGGTGCGACCAAGATCTTCGCTAGCGTAGCGTTGTATATATGCATCGTCCGTATGCGGACGAACATCGTGTACGCTGGGCTTGTTGGTGAAACCCAACTGAGTGGCAAGCCGGCCATCGGGCAAACGGAAAATAGCACTGGCTGTTTGTATAGCGCCTTTGTCCGTGTCTTGCTCGGCGGTAAACCATGTTTGCGGAAGATGGTCACTGGTTTTCCATTGCGATACTGGCAAGGATTTACCGGTAACCTTGAGGTCGTAAATGCGGTAATCGATAAACCCACTGACGCCAATACGGCCTGGTCCGTAAGTATCGTCGATGACCATCGGCCCGCGCACGGCGTCTACCCACATTTGAATTTGATGGCCACGTCGTTCGATCTTGAGCGATATACGTCGACGCAACTGCTGAGGAACGTTGGGCATCAGGTACATGGCAAGATTGCGGATATAGCCTGAGCCGTCGGCGATCCCGATGGCGGCGTAAAAGGCGCGGGCCCGCCAAAGCTGGCCCCAGCGGGGGATGTATGCCCAGTAATAATGGTCCGCATCCTGAGCGGCAAAGACAATGCCGTACTGGCCTTCATCCCTCATAAGATCGAATTCGCACTCGATGGTTTCGTCCTGGTAGACCTGGTCGGTGCGAATGGCGATGGTGCGATCCCCCATGCCACGCGGGGATGCAAGTTGATTGAGTTCAGGAACGATCAGCCACGTGTTTTGCGGCGCCTGGCCGAGCGATTCCTCTTTGGGCGAAAGGAACGCAGCCCGTAAAATCCAGTCGCCGGTTGTACCACTAATGACACGCACAGCAAGGATGTGTCTGCCAGGCGACAACTTGTGGCGGGCGGAAAAATCCCTGATCGTGGGGAGCGGCGACAAGTTGCCGCTCTTGCAAGTATCAATGACCGGCTGGCCGTCTATCCACCACTGCATCCAATAGTCGGCACCAGCACCTAGGATAATTTCAGTTTCTTTGCCACATTCAACTTGGGACATAGCGAATGCCTGGTGGCCTTCGACAAGGTTATGACCGTTGAACAGGCCATCGAAGTTGATGGTGTTCTCTTGCATTTGCACGTCGCGACCAGCCAGTTGCTGGCCATCGACGGTCAGCGAATCGGGCAAACCAGTAAGGCCCTGGAGATTAAGGTCGGCCAGCGGTGTGGCGCTAAGCAGCTTGATGGCCGTCGATTGTGGACCGAGCTTGCCGAAGACCCGCCATTGAGTGGGAAACGCCAGGGGCGCAGTCGGCGTGACATCGATACGGCGCAACTCGCCGGTGGCGTTAACAAAATCCCAAGTTTCACTTTCAAAATTGACCTCAGTCATGGCAAACTGCTCCGCAAGCTGCTATCGTCGGCAGGCTCCTAAAATTGAATCCGTCCTCATACGATAACAATCCGAATGGATTATAGCTTGCCGTGTTTAGTTCGGCAGTTACGCCTCACGGCCTCCACGCACGACGTAGATACAGGGCGTTGAGAACGACACAGACGGAACTGGCGGACATGGCGGCTGCGGCGAGCATGGGGTCAAGCCGGCCGAGGGCGGCGACGGGAATGAGGACCACGTTGTAGATGCAGGCCCAGAACAGGCCGATGCAGATCCGGCGCATGGTGGCACGGCTTAGAGTAATGGCGTGGACTAGGCCACGCAGATCACCACCCACAAGAACAATGTGCCCGGCAGCGGCGGCGATGTCTGTACCGGCAGTTGGCCGAAACTCGTTGTTGTCGGCCGAGGAAAGGGGAAAGGGGGCCTGCGCGGCGCCCATGGCAATCCCCAAGTCTGCCCCGGCCAGTGCCGGCGCGTCGTTGACGCCATCACCGGCCATGGCGACAACAGCGCCTTGCTCGCGCAACTCGGTGACGAAAGCATGCTTCCCGGATGGCGAAATTTCGGCGCGATGTTCGTCAAGATCAAGTTGCCGGGCGATATGCGCGGCTGCGGTTTGGCTGTCGCCGGTGATCATCACGGTCTTGAGACGCATGCGGCGGAAGGTTTTAATGACCTGCGGAGCTTCGGGTTTGAGCTGATCAGACATCCCGATGAGACCCACGGCCCAGCCCCCAATGGCGACGGCGACCACTGTGCAGTAACCGTCCTGCACCTCTTCGCATCGGAGGGCCAACTCGTCAACACCTTTGACATGTAGATCGCGCAGCGCCGGTAGGCGACCGACGATGATGCGATCGACGCCGATGCGCCCGGCCACGGCGCCGGTGGTGATGTTTTGAAACTCAACGACGGTGGCCAGTTCGATATTTCGCTGCCCGGCATAGTCGACAATGGCGCGACCGATGGGGTGTTCGCTAAACTGTTCGATGGACGCCGCTAGGCGCAGCAACTTATCGACACCGATTGAGCGATCGGCGGATATTATTTGGCCGACGGCTAACCGGCCGGTGGTGAGTGTGCCGGTTTTATCAAGGACCACGTGGGTGATTCTGCCGGCCTGCTCTAGGGCCGCAGGATCTTTAATAAGAATGCCGCGTTGGGCGCCCAGTCCGGCGGCCACCATGATTGCCGTGGGCGTGGCCAGCCCCAGAGCGCAGGGGCAGGCAACGATCAGCACCGCCACGACAGGCCGCAGGGCATCGGGCAACGCGGCGCCGAAGAGCAGCCAAACAACCAGAGTCAGCAAGGCGATAAATATCACCACGGGCACGAACACGGCGGCAACCGAGTCGACCAATCGCTGTACGCGGGCCTTGGCAGACAGAGCCTGGTGAACCAACTGAACGATCTGGGCCAGTACGGTGTCGGCACCGGTGGCCGTGGCCCGCATGTGAAAGGCGCCACTGTGGCTGATGGCACCAGCCACGACGGTGTCGCCTGGCGACACTTCGACAGGCTGCGATTCACCGGTGACAAGAGATTGATCAATGGTGCTGTTGCCACTGGCTACCTTGCCGTCAACGGGCACCCGCTGGCCTGGCCTGACCAGCACGCTGTCGCCGAGGACCACCTGCTCGGCGGGAATGTCCATTTGCTCGCCGCGACGGATCACGGTGGCTTGGGCGGGCTGCATTTTGGCCAGTCCAGCGATCGCGCAGAGGGCATTGGTCCGGGTCCGCTGTTCTAGTAACCTCCCTATGGTGATGAGCACTAGGATCATCGCCGCAGTTTCGAAGTAAACCGGCTGGCGGCCCAGTAAGGTGGCGATGAGGCTGTAGAGGAAAGCAACGGTGGTGCCCAGTGCAACGAGGCTATCCATGTCGGCACGAAACCGGCGTATAGCAGCCAACGCGCCGCGGTAAAACGGCGCCCCCAGCAGGACCTGTATCGGTCCAGCCAACAGCAGCTGCAACCAGGCGGAGGCTGGCGACTTCCAAGCCATTAACACCATGATGATTGCAACGGCCACAGCGGCGGCCCACAGCTTCCAGCCCAGGGCCACGTGTGGCCCCTGCATGTCTGGGATAAAACCATCGTCAACCAGATCCGCGCCGTAACCGGCGAAAGTGACGGCATCAACCAGTTGCCCGGAGGTGGCGGGTTGATCGTATTCGATTCGTGCGGTACCCAGGGCCAGATTGGCCGATGCATCGGTGACCCCGGATATGGCCGCAAGCGATTTTTCGACAGAACCGACGCAACCAGCGCAGTGCATGCCGGTAATTTTGAGCGTGGTGACAGCCATGTCTCGATTGTAGTGTTACCGAGCAAGGCGATGTGGATAAAAACGTCGAAATCCAACACCCGAACGGGTATGGGCAAGAGTCGGTGGCTTACAATGGCATGATCATGACTGAAAAAACAGTAACACTAGCGGCCTTTCAAGATTACATTCGCCATCGCTACTTCGAGGCAGACCATGCCCGGGGCACGGCCGGCACGTTTTTGTGGTTCATGGAGGAGGTCGGCGAGTTGGCCACGGCACTGCATGGCGACGACCTGGCAAACAAGGCTGAGGAGTTTGCCGACGTGTTGGCCTGGCTGTGCACACTGGCCAATATCAACGGCGTGGACCTGAGCCAAGCGGTGGAACGTAAGTACCTAAGCGGCAACGGGCCCGACGGCCATAAGTAAGGGTCGGTATCGAAGATCAAAAGCCCCAACGAGGCGGGTTTAGACCGTCAATCAGACCTTAGCAGTTGCATCCGTTGCCAGGGTCCCCAGCGGTAGCGGGCGCACATGACCAGACCCAGGGCAGAAATATGAACGGTGCCGGCAATCCACGGGCCTATGCTGGCAAGTTGGGGAAAGGTGTTGATCATGACTAGGGATCCACCTATCAGCAACACTATGCTGGACAGCAACCAGGCAATGGCTGGCCAAAGTGTATCGCCGGCACCCCGCAGGCAATGGCCATAAGTAATGTTCACAGCGTCGCTGAACTGAAACATAGCGCACAGGATCATCATGGGTCCGGCCCAGCGGATAACCTGCGGGTCGTCGTTAAACAGCGAGGCCAAAGGATACCGCAACACTGCCATGACAATACCCATCAGCCCCATGTAAGTAACGTTGAACAACAGGCCCCAGCGTGCATAGCTGCGGGCTAAGTCCAATCGGTTTTGCCCGATGGACTTGCCAACTACTGCGGTCAGCGCCAAGCCGATACCTAAGGCGGGCATCAAAGATATCTCAAGCAGTTTGAAGCAGATGTTGGTGGCTGCGAGGTGAATCTCGCCGAACCGTCCGACAAAAAAAAGCAGGAACACCGCCCAGGTGGAGATGTCACCGGCAAATTGGACGCCCGGCGGCAAGCCGATACGACAAATATCGACGACAAAGTTGCGATGCAGTCGCCAAGTACGCCATGTTTGGAAAGTACGGCCGTAATAGGGCATGACAAACCAAACAAGCAGCAGCAGGGCATGCAATACCGTTGCCGCAACGGTGCCCCATGCGGCACCAGCCATGCCCAGCTGGGGAAACCCCCAATGGCCGAAGATAAGCGCGTAGTTGGCAACGATGTTGAACACATTGCTAATCAATGCGGTAACGAATCCCACGGTGGTCCGGTGAACGCCGGTAAAAAAATTGGACAGCGCCAAGGCCACGATGGTCGGTGCCATACCTAGCAGGCTGATTTGCGTGTAAGTAACTTCCAGAGAAATGATCTGGGGCCCGTGACCGGCAAGGTCAAAGAGCGGTCTGACCAGCCACCAAAGCGGCAGCAGCAGCACACCTATGACGACACTGATATACACACCTTGCCAACCATAGGCACCACAATCGGCGTATCGGCCCCTGCCCAGCGACTGGGCAACCACCGTATTGACCACGGAAACAAGGCCCATGCCAAAACTAATACTGCACCACAACACAAGGCTGGCCGGTACCACCGCCGCCTGCGCTGAAGTGCCCAACTGCGAAACCATCACAAAATCAACAAAATTCATGACCGTCCGTGAAATGTTGGAGGCAATGATCGGCGCTGCAAGAACCAGCAAGCTCAACGCGATGTGCCGAGTCCGCGGGTTACTGCAAGCCGGTGATACGACAGGGTCAGAATCGGTCATGGGCCAACACGCCTTGGAAGGCTAAACCCTCTTGGAGGGCAAGTGCTTTGGAACTGGGAACGGGGAAGGCTCAAGTCGAAGAATAACAGCATCGCTCTCTTTGGATTGGTAGTTGAACGGCAGGTGCTTGGTTTGAGTAATGGATTGGAGGTGGGGTTACTTATGCGTCGGTGCGCTTTGC
>CAUZAW010000004.1:0-32957 GCA_963577735.1 Phycisphaerae bacterium
AACCCACGCCTTGTCGATCAAGCCCCGCCCAGCGCCTACCGTATCGCGTTGCCACGGCGCGATGATGCACAAAAGCTCAATCAGAGCGACATTAATCATCTCATGCTCAACTGGGCGCGGCACGGCAATTTAGTTGTGCGCCTCAAGGGCGGTGACCCTTACATGTTCGGTCGCGGTGGTGAAGAAGTTGCGTTCCTCGGTCACCATGGTATTGAATGCGAAGTGGTGCCTGGGATCACCGCCGGATTGGCTGCACCCATGGCCGCCGGTATCCCCATCACCCGCCGTGATCTGGCCAGCACCGTCACCTTCATCACCGGCCACGAGGATCCGGCCAAAGATCAGACCGCAGTTGACTACGAAGCGCTGGCGGCGTTGATCCAACGCGGAGGTACCATCTGCATTTACATGGGCATGAACCGCCTCGAGGCCATCACCCAGCAGTTGCAACACCACGAGGTTGAGCCGGATACACCCACAGCCATCGTGCAGTGGGGTTTTACCCCGCAGCAGCGTAGCATGCGCAGCACTCTGGTAAACGTCGCCACCGAGGCTGAAGCATCCAACTTCAATGCGCCAGCCATCGTCGTTATTGGCGCAGTGGCAGCCGTCAAAGAAACAGGGCTTGATTTCTTCACCAAGCGATCGCTGTTTGGGCAACGAATCGTCATCACTCGTACGCGGATACAGGCGTCGCAACTGCATTCCATGCTGGCCCAACGCGGCGCCCTTGTCCTTGAAGCGCCGACCATTGAACTGGTGCCACCGCCGGAATTTTCCGCCATCGACGAAGCGATCAGCAAAATAAGCCAGTTCGACTGGCTTGTGCTGACCAGTGTCAACGGCGTCGAAGCACTCGCTCGCCGCCTTGCCCATCTTAAACTGGACAGTCGCCACCTGGCGCCACTACGCGTGGCGGTCATCGGCGACGCCACCGAAAGTGCGATGCGTAACTACCTGGGCATACATCCCGATCTTGTCTCGCCCAACTACGTCGCTGAATCACTTGCCCAATCACTGATTGATCGTGAACCACTGGCCGGCAAAAGCATTTTGATGCTACGCGCCGATATCGCCCGCCCGACACTGGGGCAAATGCTTGCCGGAGCCGGCGCCCAGGTAACCGATTTACCCATCTATATGAGCAGGCAGCCACAATCGCTACCGGATGATGTGTTGTATGCCCTGCGGGAGGGAAACGTTGATTGGATCACATTCACCAGTTCCTCAACGGTCCGTAACCTGGTGAAAATGCTCGGCCAGCAGCACACCCTGCTCGCTGATGTGCGTACCGCATCCATCGGACCGATCACCAGCCAGACCATGCGCCAGTTCGATTTGCCCATCACCGTAGAGGCCAATCCATCCAACCTACAGGGTTTGATAGCCGCGGTCGAGACCAGCGTCAGATGACGCATGTCACACACACGTCTTGGCAGCCGTTACCATGTCCGCCATGATCATCCCCCGTTTGGATATCAGTAATACCGCCCTACTGGTGGTTGACATGCAGGAAAAACTGCTCCCGCACATGCACAACGCTGACCAGCTTGTGGCTCAGGCTGGCAAATTGATCGATGCCGCCAATGCATTGAACATACCGATTGTGGTAACCGAACAATACCGCAAGGGTTTGGGCGTCACCGTGCCCTATCTGGCAACGCGATTGGACAAAGCTGTTGCCAATCATGAAAAGCTGAAGTTTTCTGGCTGCATCGAACCGGTGCACGCCGACCTGCAACGCTTCGGCAGCCGGGCCGTTATCGTGTGCGGCATCGAAGCACATGTGTGTGTCCTGCAAACGTGCCTGGACCTGGCCGAGGGTGGTTACATCGTGGCGATGGCAACCGACGCCATCGGCTCGCGCCGCGCATTCGACCAGCAGATAGCCGAACAACGCCTTGCCCAGGCAGGGATCATCCCCATTACTGTTGAGTCTGCAGCGCTTGAACTGGTCGGCGAAGCAGGTACCGCTCGATTCAAGGCAGTCTTGCCCATCATCAAGTAGCCTATAATACCAATCATAAAAATTTCTGATGGGATTTGGTCCGTTAGTTGTTCATTGAGTCATGACCAACATAAACAAGGGGGTTTTTCATGACTGATCAGGCACCAAACGGCGCGGGAACAAGTGGCAAGGGTCCGAAGTGATCCTGGCCACGAACAAGGACCGTCGCGAGGACGGGTCGCGCAGGAGGGCATCACGCACATCAGTTGGCACAACGTGTGTCTCGATGCCGAACATATTCAAAGTGTCTGGCGAGCACCATGACTGAACCGACAGGATTAATTATGATTTGGTATAATCCGAGATTGCCTCTGTACGATCGTTCGGATAGGCTTAATCCGGCATTGGATGATGGATGTCCACTTATCTAATCGTATAAGGAGCCTTTGGCATGCTAGAAGCCTATGAAGAGTTGAAACAGGTGATCGCAGACGCCGAGGACGATGTGCGACGTGCTGCCGGCGGCAACAAGGCTGCTGGTACCCGTGTCCGCAGGACGATGCAAGATGTCAAGAACAAGGCCCAAGCACTTCGCGTTAAGGTACTGGAAAACCGCCAGGCAGAAGGCGGCGCATCCTAACCTGCGTTTTGACAAGGTCTTAAAGCTAAGCGAGAAGGAGGTATACCACGCATACACCCGTGGTGTTAACTTCTGCGCTAAACCAGCGCTGTGTCTATAAGTAATTGATATAACAAAAGTTGCAATTATTAATGGCGCCCCCTCTGCTGTTTGACATCACCAAGATCGATCTGGACCAAGTCCAGGTAGACACCGAGGGTATTGAAAAGGTTAATCCACACCGTGGTGACATGCGCATGCTAGACGCGATCATCAATTTCGATCGTGATCGCAGCGCGGTCTTGGCCTATAAGGATGCCCGCCAGGACGAGTTCTGGGTTCCCGGCCACATTCCCGGCCGGCCTCTATTTCCCGGCGTGCTCATGATCGAGGCCGGTGCCCAACTGGCCAGTTGGTTGATCCACCAGATTTTTGACGATTACCCCTTCCTCGGATTTGTCGGCTGCGATGAGGTCAAATTCCGCGGCCAAGTCGTGCCCGGCAATCGACTATATCTACTGGGGATATCTACTTCATTTAAGAGGCGTCGTTCCATCTGCTCGTTACAAGGCGTGGTCAACGGCAACTTGGTCTTCGAAGCGAAAATAACAGGCATGCCGGTGTAACCAGTAACCCCCACCTGTACCGAGGCGTAATTGACCGCGCACAACGGCGCAGCTATGCTTTGGCCCCAATTCGCAGACTGAGGCACAGCGAAATGGACATCGGTCGATGGAACGATAACACCCTTGCGAAAAAGGATTTATCGCGTGGCAATTCTTGCCGAAACCAGCAGCGGACTGGGAGCTGTCGGGCCACTGATGTTTTACATTTTTGCGCTGCTGGTCTGTATCAGTTCATGGGCAATCGTGCTTGGCCGCAACATCGTGCGCATGGCTGTATACCTGCTGCTGACACTGGGTGGTTCGGCAGGAATGTATTTCATGCTCGAGGCTGAATTCTTGGCCGCCATTCAACTTATAGTTTACTCTGGGGGCACGCTGATCCTAATCATCTTCGGCGTCATGCTCACCAGCAAGAATCCGTTTGCGCATTTGCAGGTGCAACTGTGGGAGAAGATTGTGGCCATTGGTTTGGCGTTGGCAATTGGGGGACTAGTTCTTTTTGCTCTGGTCCGCACGCCCCATGTGATCAACGCTAACCAGCTTATGGCCAGCAGCGGGTACGACCAGGTGCACGCGATCGGTCAGGGATTACTATCCACCCAATTGGTAGCGTTTGAGGTCGCCGGTGTGTTGCTGCTGGTGGTCATGGTCGGGGCCGCATACATGGCCCGGCGAAGGCGAAACAGTTAAACGGCCACATGCTGGCCGGTTAGGGGCAAGCCCGAACATGTTTCAAATCGGCGCCACGCATTTCGTACTCGTTTCCATCATTGTGTTTGCAGCCGGCGTGGCTACGGTACTGACTAAACGTAACGCCATCGGCATTCTGATCGGCGTCGAGTTGATCATCAACGCCGCAGCCATCAATCTGGTGGCGTTTAACCGCTACGTCTGGGGCCAGGGCGAGGCCGGACCAGCGCTGGATGGCCAGATGTTTGCGATATTCGTCATCGTGGTCGCTGCCGCGGAAGCGGCGATCGCTCTGGCGGTATTTTTAAATTTCTACAACAACTTCAGCTCCATCGACGTTGAACGCGCCGACGAGTTGAAGGGCTGACACGACAGGCCCATGACGCCGCAAACACAAGAACTGATCCGAAACTGTCTCGTAGGCGCAACGCTGCTGCCGCTGCTCTCTTCGGCAGTGCTGATCCTAATCGGTAAAAGGTGGCTGGGCCGCTGCGTCAGCAGCTGGGGCGCAACCCTGGCCATGGGCGCATCGATGGCGATGGCGATCATCGCCTTGGCTGCCTGGATGCGGGCTATCCATCCACAACCCATCCTCTGGCAGAAGAACTGGATTCCCATACCCGGCAACGACACCGGTTGGCTGCACCTGGGCTTGCTGGCCGACAGTTTGACCGTCGTGCTAATGGTCATGGTCAGCGGCATCTCGTTTCTCGTACACCTCTACAGCATCGGTTACATGAAAGGCGATGACCGTTTCGAGCGTTTTTTCGCTTATCTTTCCCTGTTTACTTTCTCGATGCTGGGCATCGTCACCGCCGCCGGGCTGACCCAGCTTTTCGTAATGTGGGAACTGGTGGGCCTGACCAGCTATCTGCTGATCGGTTTCTGGCATGAGCGACGTGGACCACAACTGGCCAGCAAGAAAGCGTGGGTGATGAACCGCATCGGTGATGCCGGGTTCATCATCGGCTTTGGCATTCTCTTCTTTAAACTGAGCGGTAATGTCCTGTTGCCCGCTGCGCAGGGGGCGTTGTCATCCAGTGACTCGTTGGTAACCATGTTTGGCGCCATCGAGCAGGTGCTGGCAACGGAAAGCGACGCGGTTGGCGTGACCTACTCGTTTACCAATCCCCCATTGTGGCTGACAGCCGCCGGCATCGCCCTGTTTTTCGGCGCTATCGGCAAAAGCGCACAGTTTCCCCTGCACACCTGGCTGCCCGACGCCATGGAAGGGCCCACACCCGTCTCGTCGATCGTCCACTCGGCCACCATGGTGGCCGCAGGCGTTTACCTGACGGCGCGTATCTACCCGATCCTCACGCCTGGCGCCCACCTGTTCGTCGCCACCATCGGTTTGATCACGCTGGTCATGGCCGCCGCCATGGCCATGGTGATGACCGACATCAAGCGCGTACTGGCCTACTCGACGCTCTCCCAACTGGGCTACATGATCCTGGCCCTCGGCGCCGGCGCCTACAGCTTTGCCCTGTTTCACCTGGTCACGCATGCCTTCTTCAAATGCTGCCTGTTCCAGTGCTCTGGATCGATCATTAACGCCGCCCATCACGAGCAGGACATGCGCCAGTACGGTGGACTGGGCCGGAAGTTGCCCATCACCACCTTCTGTTACTTCGTGTGCACGTTGGCAATTGCCGGCGCATCTATCCCCTGGACTGTTTGGGGCATCAGCGGTTTCTACTCCAAGGACGGCATTATCGCCGGCACGGTCAATTACGGCCACGCTATGCACGAGATGCTCGGCATTTGGGCCCATCTCTTCTGGCTGGGCCCGACCGTCGTCGCCTACGTCACCGTTTTCTACATGGCCCGCAGTTTTTCACTAACGTTCCTTGGCAAACCACGCAACCAGGACCTGTACGCCCATGCCCACGAAGCGCCGTGGACCATGCTGCTGCCGCAACTGTGCCTGGCCGCCATGGCCGTGCTCACCGCGCCTTTTATCCTGGGCTTTTGGAAAGACCTGATCGTCATCTCCGAACCACAAGTGGCGTGGATGCAGACCGCCGCCAATCTTGAACATGGCCACGCCATGGAAGCCACCCATGGTTACCTGCTGCACGGCCTGGCCTGGATCATCATGCTGGTACTGGGCATCGTCATGTACCTGCCCGGCATGGCCGTCAGTAGCCACATCGTCAAGATCCCTCCCATCAACCTGCTCTACAAGTGGGCGCACAACAAGTTCTACTTTGACGGCTTATACGACATCTTCACTGTGAACCTGTTCAAATTTATCGCCCTGATCGCCGGCACGTTCGACAAGTACATCGTGGATGGCCAGATCGGCACCATCTGGCCCGGTCTGGTCAACGGCCCAGCGCTACTGATAAAGAAAATCGCCAACGGTATCGGTCTGTTCGACAACAAGGTGGTCGACGGCATGGTCAACGGGGCGGCCAACGCAGCCCAGAGCGGCGGGCAACTGCTGCGCAACGCCCAACCTGGCCGTGTTCGCGTTTACGTGCTGCTGCTGTTTACCGCCGCGGCTTTGATCGCCTTTGTCGTGCTTACCACCGTCACGGTCAATGCAAGCCAACCGTAAGAAAAACTGGAACGACGCCGGCTAACGACAAAACTGGAACGACGACATGGATTCACCCTTCTACACATCGGTTCTCAACTGGATGATCTTCGTCCCCTCGATCGCTGCGCTGCTGTGCCTGATCGTGCCGAGCCCGCAGGCGGCGCGTTACACGGCGTTACTCGGTGCCGTTGTGACGTTGCTGCTCAGCATCGTGCTGCTGATCGGCTACGACTTTAACGCTGGCGGCGTGCAGTTTTTAAGCCAGACCGGGTGGATTGACGCAATCAACGTCGAGTACCGCACCGGAGTGGACGGCCTGTCATTGCCGCTGGTATTGCTGACCACCGGCCTTTCAGTGCTGATCGTCCTTGCCGGCTGGAGGATCGACAAGGCGGTGAAAGCCTACAACGCCCTGTACATGTTCCTGCTCACTGGCATGCTCGGCGTATTCCTGTCATTGGACATGTTCCTGTTCTACATGTTTTTTGAGGTCTCGCTGCTGCCCATGTATTTCCTGATCGGCGTCTGGGGCGGACCACGCAAAGAATACGCGGCCATCAAGTTTTTCCTCTACACGCTGCTGGGTTCAATCTGCCTGTTGATCGTTATGCTGGGGTTGTATTTTTACACGCCTCAGGCGACCAACGCTACCGGCAATACGTGGGACATGATCGCCCTCAAGTCACAGCCGGTCAGCGAGTTGTTCCGCCAAGGTGGCCCATACTGGACCTTTGCTCAATGGGCGTTCTGGCTGACGTTGGTTGCTTTCATGATTAAATTGCCCGCTGTACCGTTTCACACTTGGCTGCCCGATGCACACGTCGAAGCGCCGACGCCGATCTCCATGGTGCTGGCCGGAGTGCTGCTGAAGATGGGCGGCTACGCCATGATGCGCATCACTTATCCGCTGTTCCCCGATGCGGCCCAACTGTTCTGGGTCTACGTCGCCTCGCTGGGCGTACTGGCCATCATCTACGGTGCCCTGTGTTCCATGGCCCAGGTGGACTGGAAAAAACTGGTCGCTTATTCCTCAGTCAGCCACATGGGCTACGTTATGCTCGGCCTGGCGGTATTGACCGAAGTCGGTTTCAGCGGCGCCTATTTCCAGATGATCGCCCACGGCATCTCTAGCGCCATGATGTTTTTCCTCGTCGGCGTGGTTTACGACCGCGCCCACCACCGCGACCTGAACCGCTTCGGTGGCCTCTGGCTTAAATGGCCCGGCTATGGCGGCTGGGCGATGGTCGGCTTCTTTGCCGGCATGGGCCTGCCCGGCCTGTGCGGGTTCATTGGCGAAATCATGGTGCTGCTGGGCACGTTCAAGGCAGCTGCACCCGGTGGCGTTGGCGCCAATAACGTCGCCACGGTCTACACGCTGGGTATCCTCGCCGCCTCCGCCGTCGTTTTGACTGCCGGTTATATCCTGTGGATGTTCCAGCGCGTGTATATGGGATCGCCCAAGGACGAATACAAAGATTACGCGCCAGTGATGGGACGCGAGTATTTCATCATGGCCACGCTGGGCATTGCCGCGTTCGTGTTCGGCATCGTGCCTTGGCTCGTGTTCGCCATCACCGACACCACGTTCAGTTCGCTGATGCAATTACTCCGTCAGGGATTGGCCATGCAATAGCCGGCCGCAAGGAAAGGTGTAAACCAACAGCGTGAATGTAACTCTGCCCACTTGGGATGAACTTCGGCTCGTCGGCCCGGAAATCTGGCTGACCCTCACAATGTGCGCTGTGGTGATCGTGCCCTTTATCCGCCGCCGCAGCATTGTGCTGCCGGTCGTCATCACCTTGCTCGGCTTGGCGTTGGCGTTGGTTTCGGCCTTGCCCCTAGGCCCGCAACACATCAACGTAGGCGCTGCCTCGCTGGTCTTCTCGGGCGCACTGGCCATCGATCCGTTCAGCCAATTTTTTAAAGTGCTGCTGCTTGTTTTTGTCATCTTCATTGTCGCCCAGTGGCTGATGACCTCTCGCCACGAAATGGACGAACGCGATGCGCCTGATTTTCTCTGCCTGCTGCTGGGCGCCACGTTGGGCATGGCGTTGATGGCGTCGGCGACCAACCTGCTGACCATCTTCATTGCCATGGAAACCGCGTCGCTGCCCAGCTTTGCCCTGGCCGGCTTCGCCAAGCACCGGCGCCGTTCGACGGAAGGATCACTAAAGTACGTGTTGTTCGGTGCTGCGGCCAGCGCCGTCGGCCTTTACGGCATGTCATTGCTCTACGGCGCGGCCGGCAGCCTCGACTTGGGCACCATCGCCAGTCAAGCTGCAGACGGTGGCATGACACCCATGTTCGCCATCGGACTGGTGGCCATGTTTAGCGGCATCGCATTTAAACTCTCGGCCGTACCCCTGCACTTTTGGTGCCCCGATGTTTTTGAAGGCGCCCCGATCGAGGTCGCCACGTTTCTATCAGTGGCATCCAAGGGGGCCGGGCTCTGCCTACTGCTGCGTATCGTCTCGGCGTTCGGAGCCGCCGGCCCGCAGGTCGGACTGACCACCGGCATCGCTATTCTCGGCGCCGTCACTGCCACATGGGGTAATCTCGTCGCCCTGCACCAGACCAACATCAAACGACTGCTTGCCTACAGTTCCATCGCCCACGCCGGATACATGATCATGGCTGCCAGTTTGACGGGACTTGGACCCGACTCAACCGTGGCTGGCGCTATCCTTTTTTATCTGTTCATATACATGTTCATGAACTTGGGCGTGTTCACCATTGCCGCGCTTGTCAGCCAGCATACCGGCAGCGAGAACATCCGTGATTACTCCGGCTTGGCCCGGCGCAATATCTGGTTGACCATCCTGCTGTCCATCTTTTTAATGAGCCTACTGGGCATGCCGCCCTTGGGTGGGTTCTGGGCCAAGGTGTTTCTTGGTATGGCCATGTTCGATACTGCCAACGGTATCGCATTTTTGCTGATCATCGTACTATTTACCAATACATTGATCAGTCTGTACTACTACATGAGGCCGGTGTACTACATGGTCTTCGTCTCCGAAGATGGATCTTCCCCTGCGTTCTCGCCCCGCGTCGCCGGTATGGTGATGGTGGTCTTCTGCGCTTTGGTCTTGCTGTGGACCGGCTTCCTGCCACAGTGGGCCTCCCAGTTGGCACACGACTACGGCACCATCAACACCAAACAAGCCCAACCATATCAGCCGACCGCTGTTGCGCCACGACCACCTGATCGCGGGGGGACCGACCATGGTGGTTCTTAACGCCCAGATGATCGGTGCCGCACTGAACGACTTGCTGGCGACACACACCCGCGGCCTGTCACGGCATCTACAGGAAGCCAAGCCATACCTTACCGCCACCACCTACCCCATCTGGAAGGACATCCAGAAAATGCTTGCCGCTTCGGCCCACCACGCAGAACTGATCTCGCACCTGCTTGATCAGTTGCAGATCAATGAAAGGGCGGCTTCCTTTGAGCTTGCCGTGGCCAGATTCCATTACACCCAACTCTCACACCTGCTGCCCATGCTGATCGAGGAAAAGCAATCGCAGGTCGACGCTTACCTCCGCGCCATCGACCATACCGGCGACGACCGGCAGACCGCAGGTCAGTTAAACGAACTGCTCGCCGACGTCCAAGGCCAACTGGTTCGGCTGCAACAGCACCAGAAACAAGTCAAAGACCCTGCTGGTGTTTAACCGCAAACCGCAGCACAGCGTAACCACCTGTTTCCATGAGGTATAAAGGAAAATAGCAATGATCGGTGTTGGGCACATTGGACTAGGCGGCATGGGAAGCGAGCACCTCCGTAACTTCTCCAATGTGCACGGATGCCGCGTCATCGCCGGCGCCGATCTCCACACGGCCGTCCGCAAGCGCTTTGCCCTGCAGTTTCCCAAAGCCAACGTCTACAGTGACTACAAAGACTTGATCGACAACGCCAAAGTGGATGCGGTCGTCGTTGCTGTACCCACGGCTTATCACGAACAGGTGGCCGTCGACGTGATGCGCAGCGGCCGACCGGTACTCTGCGAAAAACCCATGGCACGCACCATACCCGCCTGCCGCCGTATGATTGAGGTATCACGCAAGACCAGAAAGATGCTCATGGTCGGTCACGTTCGACGTTACGACGGCCACTGGGGACACTTCGCCAAGCTGATGCGCCAAGGGGTGTTGGGTAAACCAGTACTGTGGCGCAGCGTTACCGCAGGGAGTGAACCACCCGGCGGCTGGTTTCTCGATCACCAGCTAAGCGGTGGGCCACTCATGGACGGCGCTGTACACAATTACGACTTTGCCAACATGATCTTCGGCGATCCCATCGAAGTCACCGCCCGCTCAATCAAGCTGCGCCGCAACCGCACCGCAATAGACACCGCCACCGCGGTCGTGCAGTATCCTCGCAACAACCAGATAATGCTTAGTTGGAGCTGGGCCAACCAGGCTGGCGCACTCAATGATGTCATCGGGCCCAAGGGGTCACTGACCTTTGGCCCCGGCCAGTTCCAGTCCAAGGCCCTCGCCAAGACGAAAACCTACTACTGCCACACCAGTTCGACCGGCAAAAGTAAATTAATCCAGGTCAACTGCTCTGGTTCCCAGATGTTCTTCAACGAGGCCAAGCATTTCATTGCTGCGGTAAATGGCAAGGTCAAGTGCAAAACGCCGGGGACCGAAGCCATCAAAGCCGTGGCTGTGGCTGAAGCGATCTTGAAAATCGCCCCCAAAGGCGGCACCCGCAAGATCACCTGGTGATCACCGAGACTTGACAGGGAAGGAATAAACGTTGCAGATCGGCGTTACCAATATGATCATGGGCGACGTACCGCTCGCATCGTTCTTCGACCAGGCCGCAGAGGCCGGGTACGAGGTCGTTGAACTAGCTATTTGTCGTGAAGGCGAACTGACACCCAATACGCCAACGACCGATTTGAAACGCATCTGTAGCCAGGCGCACGATGCCGGGCTAGAAATCGTATCACTCGTACACCTGCACACCAACGGCAACATACAGCAAAGCGGCGCAGCGCAACGGATCGCCGTGAACGACACCATTGCTGGACTGCGCATCGCCGATGCCATGGATGTGCGCTGCACCCTGCGCACGCTCGACCCACAAAGTCCCGACGTGTTTTATGACGAAGCCTATCGCAATGCAGTCGAGGCACTGCAGCAGATCGGCCACGGTGGTGACAAACTAAACGTGGATGTAGCCATCGAGTTTGTCTGGAACGGTTTTCTTTTCAGCCCGATGGAGATGCGCCGATTTTTAGACGACGTCGGACATCACCGCATCGGCTTCTACTATGACCCGGGCAACGTCGCTGTCTTCCAAAGTCCACACCACTGGGTGCGCATCGTCGGGCCACACCTCAAGATGGTCCATCTCAAAGACTGGCAGGGTGGCCCTCTCGATGGCAGCTGGCCACCGCTGCTGGAAGGGCAAGTCGACTTTGCCGCCCAGAACCGTGAACTGCGAGCCATTGGTTACGACGGACCCATGATCAGCGAGGTGTCAACGGAGGTTGCCTCACTACATCACACCGCTGAGGCTATTCGTAAAATCATTGCCATGTAGCGCGGTTGTTCCAAACCCTGCCCAGCGTTAGCATGTATTGCTCTTCCAGTGAGTCCCTGAAAATGGCCAATAAGCAACTCAACGTGGCGATGATCGGCTCGAAATTCATGGGCCGAGCCCATGCCAATGCCTACCTGAAGGTAGCCAAATTTTTCGACTTGCCGCTTGATCCGCTCATGCACACCGTTGCAGCCCGCAACGGAAGCGAATTGCGCAATTTTGCTTCCCAGTGGGGTTGGCAAAACCACACCACCCGCTGGCGCGACGTGATCGACGACCCGCAAATCGACCTCGTGGACATCGTCACACCCAACGACCTGCACCGCTCCCAGGCCATCGCCGCCCTTGAGGCCGGTAAACATGTCGCATGCGAGAAACCCCTAGCCGGTACACTTGACGATGCGCGGCAGATGCTCAAAGCCGCCCGCAAGGCCAAAAAGAGCAAGACCTTTGTCTGGTACAACTATCGTCGCTGTCCCGCCGTCTCGCTGGCTTACCAACTGGTCCGCGCCGGAAAATTGGGCCGTATCTACCACGTCCGAGCTGCTTACTTGCAGGACTGGGGTGGCCCCGACACGCCCCTGCTGTGGCGATTTCAGGGCAAAGTCGCCGGTTCCGGCGCTCACGGCGACCTCAACGCCCACATCATCGACATGGCACGCTTCATCACCGGCGACGAGATCACCGAGATCACAGGCGCCATCGAGCAAACCTTTATCAAGCACCGCGACATCATCGAATCGGCAGGCGGCGAAATTTCCGGCAAAGGCGCCAAGCGGGGCAAGGCTCGCAAAGGCAAAAGCACCGTGGACGACGCCGTGCTCTTCCTGGCCCGCTTCAAGCGAGGCGCCGTGGCCAGCTTCGAGGGCACCCGCATGGCCACCGGTGACAAGAATGTCAACCGTATCGAGATTCACGGCGACAAAGGTTCGATCAAGTTCAACTTCGAGCGTATGAACGAGTTGGAATGGTACGATGCCACCCTGAAGGGACAGGTCCAGGGTTGGTCCACCATCAACGTGACCCGCGGCAATGATGGGCATCCCTACGCGGGCGCGTGGTGGCCCGACTCCCACGTGCTGGGCTATGAACACGGGTTTATCAACATGGCCGCCGATGTCATCGGCGTGCTCGGCCGACGAAAACCCCAGGTGCCGCTGCCCGACTTCGCCGACGCCTACGAAACCCAGCGTGTCCTGCACGCAGCCATCGAATCGGCCCGCAACCGCTGCCCGGTCAAGCTCAGCCAAGTCAAGTAACACCCCACCGGCACAACGCATTTGACAAGTCCAAACGGCCACTTAGACTTGCTCATCCTCCCGAAGTTCGCAAAAGCAATCGGACAAGTGCTATGGCCTGAAACGGAACTTCAGAAGGCAAGGACCCGGGAATTGAGCCGGGGGTGTAGCTCAATTGGATAGAGCACCGGACTGTCGATCCGGAGGTTGCGGGTTCGAGCCCCGTCACCCTCGCTTTTGTGGCCCGTCATTTACCGCCGCGATTCTTCACAAGACACAAAAATGTGTAACCCCCAGCCTCGCCGGGCAAAGGTCCAAAGAAAAATGTCAATTCTCTGTATTGGAGCCTTGGTGGGTCACCCCAAATTAAAGGAATTACAGCCATGAATTTTCTTCGCGTCCTGATCGTATGCCTGATCACCTGTCTGCCGATATGCGGTTGCGCAGGCCTGGCCGGCCATGCCGACTCGAAACTGCCTCCGCTGGGAGCGAAAGAAAAAATTCGTTTCTTCTGGTGCCAGTGGCAGCACTTTGACATTCCCAACGACGAATTGATGGCCAACGTGGCGCGGGTCGGCGGGACGGTATTCGCCGACTGGGGATTCAGTGCCGAGCGTGCCAGCCTTGCCCATAAGTATGGCATGCGGTACTTCAGCACCTATGCCACAGCCTCTCTACGCGGCCCAGTGACTGAACACAATCTGCGGGAGGCAGTAGACAAGTTCGGCTACACGTGCAAGGAGCAATGGGATCAGCATAAAGGCCAGAAGATGGTCCATGCCTGGGGAGACTACGGCGAGATCGACAACCCGGCGATCATTCCCTGCCCGCTGGAACCCCGCACGTGGGAAATAGCGTTGATCACGCCGATGATCGAACGTGTCAAGGAAGGCCTGCTCGATGGATTGCACCTCGACCTTGAGCCATACGGCGCCTATTCGTTCGACAAGACCGGGGAGATGCTCTGCTACTGCGACGACTGCTTCTCGAGATACCTGGACCACAAGAAACTGACGACCCAGATAGACCGCACGGAACGCTATGGCTGGCTAGAGAAACGCGGCGAACTGGAGGAGTACCTTGACCTGCTGCGCATCCGGTCGGTGAAAATGTTCCAAAACCTATCGGCCCAGATGCGCGAGGTGCATCCAACATTCGTATTCAGCGCCTATCCGGATTTTTTGGTAGAGGACCTGCGGGCAGACTGGCGGCTACAGGGATTGGCCGTCGGGCTGCACTCGTCCAAGGCGCCGTTCATTGTGGTCAACTCGACGCCGTACTGGGAAGACCCGGCGCGGCCATGGTGGGATGGACCGAACACCGCGTACCGGAAACTGGGAATCAAGCACGTGATGGGCTCGTGGGCCTCGGGCCTGATGGGCCACCACAAGGAAGCGCACGTCGGAGCGGCCGAGTTAATGTACGAAATTTCCATGGCCAGCGATGGATTCTGGCGGTGGAGTGAACGGCATTATGACACTGATGGCTGGCGTAGCTTTGCGATGGTCAACCAGCGACTACGCCAAGTCGAGAGCCGAGTTGGCGAATTCCTGTTTGACGGCCAGCCCGTTGAAAATTTCGTCACCATCGTCGAACAGACAGGCAACCCGTTCCTTGAACGGTCACTGGTGTCCTGGACGTGGCAACATAAGAAAAGCTACCTCGTGCGACTGTTCAACGGTGATCCGGACTTTCCTGTCCACGTGCGTGTACGCTTCCCACGCATCAAGTCGGGCTCCTGGCGGATCGAAGACCCGATGTCGGGTATGGACTATACCCCTGTTGGAGGCGGAGCGTGGAACGCCAAGTCACTGCGCGACGGATTGATCCTGCCGATTGAGCAACGCCGCGATACTTTCCTAGTGTTGCGAAAGACATTCCGCGGCTACAAGGCCAACCGTTATAAGTCGATCGAATCATTCGACGTGCCATCACACAACCCGGTTACCAGGCTTACCGACCCGCTGCCCGAGTCCGAAGCAGCCGTCGGCGACGAAGTTGTCGTCTACGATCGGCCAACCGCCGGCTTCTACCCTGGACCAACCGCCCCTCAAAATGTTGTGACCGACGCATCGTTGGCCAATGCCATCAAGGGTGGCACCAGTCGCCTGTTTGGCCTGCGCGGCTATGTACGACAGCCTCGCTTCTCGCCCGACGGTAAGCATGTCGTCGCCAGTATCTACCTCAACGGCAAAGGCCAGATCCACGTGATTAACGCCGTGGGTGGTCACGCAGTCAATATCAGTGACAACGACGCCTGCAACCGATCGCCGCGTTTCAGCCCGGATGGCAAACACGTCGTATTCGTCTCCGACCGTGAGGGTGACTGGGACATTTATTCGATGAGGACCGATGGCAGCAACGTGCAACGCCTGACACAATCGCCCGGCGTCGATCGACATCCGTCCTATTCGCCCGACGGCAAACGCATTGCTTTCATCTCGAACCGTGATGGCGACTTTGACGTGTTCGTCATGAATGCCAACGGCAGCAACGCGCGCGCTATCGTAACACGCAGTGGCAATGAATATGAGCCGACATGGTCGCCTGACGGCCGATTCATCGCCTGTACAGTACAGAGACGGAATATGCGTCACGTCGAACTGGTCGAGGTAGACGGAAACAGCCAATGGTTCCTGCCCAGTGAAAGCACGAACCTGCGGTCAATCCGCTTCTCGCCAGACGGCAGCAAAATAGCCGCGGCATTTTCGCTGTACGGCAGTGCTGGGATCAAGCTGTACGATATCTCGTCTCACGTGGGATTGTCCGAACCCGGAGATTCGACAGTTAAGAATCTCGTCGAGTTTGCATCGCTCAAGTCGCGATCCCAACTGTGGTACAGCACCGGCAGCGCGTCACCGCGGATGGTTGCCCGCACTTTTACCGGCGTGAGCTTCTCGCCTGATGGCAGTACGCTCGTCTACTGTTCCGACCACCCACCAGCCAACCAGAAACGCGAGGACACTGCCGAAATTTCCTTCCAGCTTTTCACCCTTAGCCTTGACGGCAAAGAGCCACCAGCGCCTATCAGCGGTACGGGCTTCCCCTGGCCAGTACAAACCGACTGGGCGCGGCGGTAAGAGCCGAGTTTCCAACCGCACACCACCTGATCGAGGCTGGGTGAGAAGTAATCACCTGCCTGGGGGTCGTGTTTTCAATATCTGGCATGGGCAAACTCATTTGCCCATGCCAGGTCTTATCTATTTCCGGCCAAGACCGTCACGGACGGCCATGCGCTACTCGAGCCCTGCACCTTCTTCGAATCACCACCCTCTACGTCAATCGTATAGAGATTGAAGCTCTGTGGTGATTGTGCTTCGCCAAACAGCGATTGGGCTGCTTCACGTAACGCGTCACGACCTTGGCGTTTGTCTTCTTCAAGACCAGCAATTTGAGCCTCTGCGATCTCTTGCACTTCCACAAACCGCTCAAAAGCCTGGTCCGACGAAATAATGGACGGCTGGTTGGAGCAATAGACAAGCGAACTGCCGTCGGGCGAGAAGCTCACACCGGAGAAGTAGCGTACCACCTGACGAGGGGTGCCACTGCCATTGTGATACCAGTCGCCATGGATCGGCTTGGTCTGTCCGACTTTCACGATCTTGTTAACGTGCTTGCCGTCCCAATCTTCCTGGCCAATAATGACTTTCTTATCCTTATCGATGACTACGACACCAGCAAATTCCATCCGGGAGAATGCTCCGGCCAAGGACTGGCCGTCCGGCGACCAACTGACCGACCACAACTGGGTTAAACTGCCTAGGCCTACGTAGTATGGGTCGCTGCCATCCACATTGCTGATCTGGATGCCGCGGTTCCACCGCCGCTGTGTGGTACAAGCGATCTTCGTACCGTCAGGCGACCACGTCGGTTCGTATTCATTACCATCCAAGGGCTGAAGAATGTACTGGCCACTACCATCGGCATTCATCACATACACATCGGTGTCCGTACCTCCACGGTTGGAGATAAACACAATTTGGGACCCGTCAGGGGACCAAGCAGGTGAACGGTCAACGCCAAGCGAATTGGTCAAGCGGCGCACATCCTCGCCATCGGTGGTCATGGTATAAATATCCCAGTCACCATGGCGGTCACTTGCAAACGCGATCCGAGAACCATCGGGCGAAAAAGTCGGTGATCGATCACGAAAGGCGTTACTACTGATATTGCGAGCCGCACTGCCGCCAATCTTGCCCTCGGCATTGCGCGCGTTGATCAGATAGATTTGCGACGTGCCACCATTCCAAGCCGCTGCGGCAACCCGCTTGCCATCCGGCGAAATGACCGGCTCACGGAGGTAACCGGGAAATTCATATAGCCCCGTGTGCTCGCCAGCCTCTGCCCAAGGGTTGACGACGGCCAGTCGCGTAAATAGGGCTCCGCCGCCCGTAGGCCCCGTATAGCCCTTGTGGTTGTACGTCCGCGTGTAAACCACGTGCTCTTTGCTAAGCCCCTCGACCACTTCTGGCAAGGGTTCGGTCAACGCCTTACGCGGAAAGTGCATCTTGACCTCGAACGATGGAATAAATTTTCGGTGGTCCGCTTTGAAGTCGGCCTTGGTCGGGACGAGCATGATGAATTGTTCATCACGGTGGCTCATGGAAACCGTCACGCCGCGAAACAGGTCCTCGGCTGTCCAAAGATACGAACCGTTCGGTTGCGTCCAGGTCATGCCGGTCAACGGGTCGATCAGTCGCCACAGTCCCGCCCGACCCTTCAAGCGTGGAAATCTCAGGCGTACCTCACAGGGAAAATCAGTGTTGCCATTCCAAAATCGCACCATGTGCCGATCGCCATTGGCAAATGTTTCCGCACCAATAGCACGCTCAAGCCATGTAGCGCCCGTCTCCTCAATTACGCTCACGAAGTTGTATACCACCTCCCCTCGCATCAGAAAGTCGCCAAGCTTGGATTCCTTTTCCTTGAGACGGCGGTCAATATTCGCAAACGTACGCCAGTCCATCGGGTGGAACGTGCGTTCCCCCCACCGCCAATAGCCGTCGGCTGCCATGGCGTATTCGTAGTTCATCTGCTCGCTACCGACATCGTTGTACGAGTAGGCGTGCTGACTAGCGTCCCAACTGCCCAGGACGTGGCGAAAACCGGCCTTGCGATAGGCATCGTGACGCTGCTCCCAATACGGACGAGTGTGATCTTCCCAGTAGGGAGTCGCATCAACGACTAAAAATGGAGCCTCTTTCGAATGCAGGCCAAAAGCGATAGCTTGCATACCCCAGTCGGAACGAACTTCGTTAACCTTGAAGTCCGGGTACATGGCGAAGATAAAGTTTGGGTTGACTTCTCGGATCGGCCTCCCCAGTTCACGGAACATTTCAATACGGTGCTTGCGCAGCAGCGTCAGGTACTCGGTCACAAGCCGTTGCTCTTCGAGCCAACCGAATCGCTCCTTGCGAGGCAGGTCCGGAGTTCCCTTCTGGTCCTGATACAGCTTCCAGCAATAATCGCAGTAGCAGAGAAGATCGTTGGGCTTATCGAAGTTGTAAGCGCCATACGGCTCGACATCGAATAAGTAACCTTGCAGCCAACCACCTTTGGCACCTCTTAGAATCATGTCGAAGAAAGCCAACTTCCACGGCAGCGGCTCCAACGGGCAAGGCACATAAGCAGGTCCGCCTTCACCGTACTTGTTCCAGCCAGCATTGGGATCACCACCGTTTTCTACAAAGATGACGAATTGTTCAGGGCATGTCAGGCCGTAGCGGTCTACCGCCAATCGCACGTTGTGCTCCTCGGTCGGCTTGCGCGTCCGGGAGCTGGCGTCGACGCCCATGTAAACCATACCCAGTTTGTCAGCATGTCGGCCCATGCCTTCGTTGGGCGACCAATCGGCAAACGCATTGACGCCGACACCCGCCAGACCATCCAGCAAATCTAGGCCGGACTTGGGGGCGGTCTCTTGCGTCCAATGCCACCATTGCGTGTAGCCCAATCGGATCTTCTCATCCCAGCCCAGCGGCGCACGACCATTTTTTGTGGCCTCACAGGATATTAAGCCGCAGGAAACAGCCAACAAAGCCAACGTGAACCATCTAATCTTATTCATCTTCAAATATTTCCTTACACAAATAACAAAAAATATACTGATTTTCACTCATACCCAGAACTTACCTTCACTTTTTATCAATCAAGAAAATAGTCTACCAAATATCTTGGCCCTAGACAGGAGCCACCCGTAAGCATACATACGAACTGTGTTGACCCAGACTATCCGCCTTGCTCACGACGATCTAATGACATTGGAGCGCAACAGACTTGCACTATTTAAGTTCAAGGGCCGTGACAATCAAGCGTTGGACCGCCGGACATACCGACTGGCGAGGCCGTCGCCGGCAATGACAACCAACTCATTATCCGCAGTTAAAAATGCCCAGCCCATGCTATAGGGGCCAGCCATGGCGTAGCGCCAAGTGATACCAAAATCGTAACTGATACAGACACCGGGTTGCTGCCATGAGTGGGAACGCTGCACCAATGCCAGAGCATTGTCAGGCAGGAGCACCAACTGATGTTGCGACGGGGAAATCATCACGCGTTGTGGCGGGGACCAGGTGTGACCAAAGTCCCGGCTGACCGTTCGACTTAATTCGGCCATACGACTGTCCGGCCCTTGAGCGCCGTACTCAGTACGCACCATCGCGAGCCATTGCCCGTCGGGAAGCGGCACGATTGCAGTTTCTGTATATCGAGGATCAGGGTGTGGGTCATGCTGCCCCATGGCAAGAGGACCGGCGATGACGGTGTGATCGTCCCAGGTAATGCCTCCGTCCCTGGAACGGAAGAGGACCGATGAAGCGGCGTACGCGGCGGCGTGCTGGGCCGTCATGCAGGAATATGTACTGAACGATATGTCACCGTTGGGCGCTTCATAGAAACCGCGATCCGGCCAGAGGTTGACAGCCGGCGCCCTCACCTCCTGGCCGCCCTGCCAAGTGCTGCCTTCATCGTTCGAATAGTAGGCATACGCCCAGCGGTCAAGACCCGAACTGCTATGCTTCACGACCTGATATCCACCGCGATGGCCCACCACGGTACGCTTCGTCTCGCCCTCAGAAACGTTATGGCCGCAGACCAGTAACCAGCGACCGGCCTTGGTGATGCCGAAAATGGAGGGGTGGCTCTCAATACCTTCAAGTGACGATCCTTTAATTTGCCCCCAAGTTCGCCCACCATCGTTCGATCGACAAAAGCTCTTGTCTGTCGAGATCGCAAGCAGATCAAGATCTGGCATTTGGATGATCGCTGTCAAACTGATGGTGTTGAAACGCTCGGCAAGAACCCATCGCCCCTGTCGAGCGAGGCAAGAGGGTGACGGCACAATGTGTTGGCGTTGCGTGATTGTGTTGGCAGGCCGGGCCGGGCGCTCGAAGAAGACTACTTCAATACGCTCGGCCTCTACCGGTATGTCGCGTAAGTGGGAGTCGACATATATCGAACCCTTTCGGGTGCGAGCGAGCGCCACTGCGTATCGATCCTCACCCATCTCTACAACACTTGGAAAACCATAATGCTCGAAGGGCCAGTGCTCAGCGCCCAAGTAAGGTACCGTCGGCGGCGATGGCACTTCCTCGTTGACATTGGCCCTACTGCGGCCCTCGGTCCACCCCCACAACATGGCCAATTGGTTCTGATGAAATGAATCAAAGCCGTCATCACTGACGAGGCACGCGACACCGCCCCAGGCGGACCAGTCCGAATAGGGGCATACCGTTGTCTGCCCATCTACGGCCACCATCGAGGACCATGCACCGATGGCGATCTGATCAGGCAAGCTCCATGTACGTCCTTGGTCGTGGCTGCGTAATCTGCACAACACCTGCGGCGCTCCGGGCCCCGCGCCCAGCCGCCGCGCAGTGACCATGGCCAGCCAGTGATCATCTGCCAAAGCCACCACCGACGGGGCTTCCATACTGAATTGACTGCGATCAACGGCTCCAAGAACCGGACCGTTGGCCATGGCGATGTAAGAAAAATCGCCCCAGGTTTTACCATCGTCAGTTGACCGAAGAAAACCGCAGTTGTGTATGGTGCCTTTTAGATCATTCTCGGTCTTGGCTCCAAACACCGCCATGGCCAACAAGCCGTCCTCCACTTCAATGACACGTCCAGTGGGAACTTGCCAAACCAACGGGCTATCAACCTCCGGCGTCATGGCCGACCATGTCTTGCCATCATCCGTTGAACTGATCATGTGAATGTCGCTGCAGGACTGGGCTGCTTTTAACTTTGCCAACGGCGCGATGATCCGCCCTGACTGCAGGACCGTCATAGTCCCAATCGCGCGGGGTTCACCGTCGCCACCGGCGTAAACCTTGGTGGGTTGCGACCAAGTGTGGCCTTCATCGGTAGACCGCACGAGCAGCAGATCGCCGCATTGGCGACCTTCCTGCTCGGCGGTCTGGCAGGTCAACATCAGCAACAGGGCTTGGTCAAGGCCGCGTGCGATTGATGGGTACCTGGCACGTTGTGGCGAATCGTAAGCCTCGGCCCTTGCTGTACGACGCCATTGCCGAGGTGCACGGCATTGGGTTTCATCCCTCATTTTGAATCTCCACAAATCACGTCGGATACCTGACCCACAAATGGGCCCCAGTCAACTCTGCGGGGGGGCCGCTTGCCTTCACAGTTAATGTGTTATCTCCATGCCGCACGACTTGTGCATCAATGTCATATTCACGGTATCTGGTATCTGTTGCGTGGCCTGTACCGAGTTCCTTCCCATTGAACCAAGCGACCAAGGGCGCATCCACGGGATTGGCTGACAGGCATAGCTGGCAGGCAGGCTTCTTGTTGGCAGGCCAACGGTTCAAATCATCGCCTACCAAAAGTGGAATAGCCTTAGAGGTTGGGCCAATGGCCGTGGGCAGCGGCGGGTCCGCGGTCATGCGCTTCAACATCACATTGAGACCAACGGGATCGTCTTCGGAAAATAACTTGACGTAATCTTGACAGAAGGCTTTATCGAGGCCCACGAGCGTATGCGGGTCACCCAGTCTCTTCAGTTCGTCATAGACAACCTTGGCCTCAAACTTCTTTAAATCCACGGTTACAAAATGATTGAACAGGTACACGCCCTCAGCACCAAGGTGCCAAAAATTACTGGCAGCCGCACGCATGGGTTCTATAGAGCCAAAGGTGTATATCAGGGAACTGCTGAAGCAGGGATAGGAAGGAACCTCGTGTTGCCTTGCCAAGTCACGCACCTGGGTCCAGTCTTTCCCAAACGGCGCATACCCGCCGCCGATGACCAGCACGTCCAACAAGTCTTCCTTGAGCCACGTTGGCAGATCGAACCCCATCTTGATGGATTTCTCGAGGGTATCGGCAAGCCGAACGATCAACAGGATGGGCCGGTTGTTGGCTTGCCCAATATTATCAAGGCGATGACGAACGTCACGGACAAAATCTGTCATCAACGCAAGATTCTTGGCCTCTTGCCCTGAATTGAAATACACGGGGTGGCGAAAAAAATCCAACTCCAGACCATCAGGTAGGTACTTGGCACAAACCTGTGAGATATACTCAAACTTGTGCTCTCTAACCTGGTCAAATGAATAGTCCAGGGCAGACCACCCCGGCTCGACACCATTGGGATCGATCAGCATGTGGCGATTTTTGAGCTTGAACGGATAGGTGATTTTCCCGAACGAGTCATGAATGTCATTCATGCGCAGCGAAATGACAGCTTCCTGACCAGCGAGGCGGGCAGCGTTCAACATGGTTGTGGTGCAATCTTCGATACCGCCCGGTTGGGGCCAACCCCAAGGAAGGTCGGCGCCGTTACCTATGCACCAGAAGTAGCTGTCTACCTGCGTGTCCACAGTCCAGTTGAATCGCCGGGCCAGAAAATCGTTCTCATCTTTCGGAAGCCCGTCATAAAACTCCCCGGTCCGAGCCCAACCATCGTCGTTGTAGATCAGCCGTCGCTGGCGGTGAGCGTGTTCAAGCCGCTTGCCTCGCCAACCCGTAACGTTAAAACGGGTAGACGACAAGTCCTGATTTGATGATGCTGGCATTGCAAACGACCTTTTGGTTTGGGATAACCCTCTTGGCCCGGCTACGAAGGCTACGAATTAGTCGTGGCAGATGCAGTCATGTCAAGCATAATTCCTCAGAACCCCTGGCAGATAAACTCTCTCTGGTTTCCTAGCCCCATTGTAACGCCGCTCAGCGGTAACGACGACACCGGACCTGATCACCGTTATGATAATTGAACGACTACTGAAAACATTGAAGACGTGACATGCTGTTCATACACGCAAAACAGAAAGATCAAAACCCATGAAAGTCAAAGACATCATAAATCACTTCGTATCCCGAGCTGATGAGCGTGTAAACAAGGAAACAACGGTAGACCGGGTAATTGTCGGCGACCCGGACCTTGATGTGGATCGGTGTCTAGTCAGTTGGATGCCCAATTATCATGCCCTCGAGCAGGTGGTTGAAAGGGGAATGCGACTTTTGATATGCCATGAACCAACTTTCTGGAATCACGGCAACGACAAGGCTACTGAGGATCCGGAGAGCCAACGCAAACTGGCATTTATCGAAAAACATGGCCTGGTGATTGTCCGCAATCACGATTGCTGGGACGCCTGGCCAAAGGTCGGGGTACCGTGGGCGTGGGCCAAGTTCCTGGAACTGGACAGTCAACCGGTAGACATGGCCGAGGATCGGTATCACCACCGGTATGACATCGATCCAATGCCCCTGGAAGCTTTCGCAAAGCGAGTAGCCAAGCAGTGCGCAACGATCGGCGAGCCCATGGTGCAGGTCATCGGTGACGGGTCGCAGATGGTTTCTCGCATCGGCGTGGGAACGGGCTGCGCTTGTGACATTTACGCGTACCAACTCATAGGCTGCGACTGCTCGATCGTCTGCGATGACGGCTCGATTTACTGGGGGAACATTCAAAAAGCTAAGGACAGCCTGCACCCGGTAATCCGAGTTAACCATGGCACGGCCGAAGAACCCGGCATGGTAACGATGACCCAGTACATTAATGATCATATTGACGGGGTAACGGCCGAACACCTGCTGCACGGCAGTACATTCAGGTTGATGGGGGCCGAGGGCTCGGCCAATTAAACCCGACATGCGGGGAATCTGTCATTTCTACCGGTTCGACACCCGGCAAAAACGCTAAGGGCGGCGAGGCGGGCGGGAATGGCCCCCGTGCGGTTGCCTTCCCGAGGGCGGGCCGCGGCGGTGGAAACTTTTGTCAGGCGTACCGCGGTAATAGCGTGGCACAAAGGGAAAACTTTCGGTCAGGTAGTAGTGATAGGTACCGTTGGGGTATTCGCTAGTAACACCAAACCGGCCATTGCACTGGTCAAGATCGCCTGAACCCTTTACATACTCATAGTCCTGGACGAAGGTCCCGTCGTACCGACCGCCCGGGCCACCGAGGCGGGTGCCTGACTTGAGTTGATAGCTGGACCGGACTTTTTCTAGAGTACTCTTGGCATTATGCGGATCGGCATAACCGTATTGGTTGTAAACAGGAAACCCGTCAGCGGCGTATCCAAGCAACTGCATCCTGCGGCCGATATTCAAGTGCCTGGTAAGCCCAGTGGGCAACCCGTGGTAGTGGTAAGCGCCCGTGGGCTGTACGTGCGCGTTGTTGGAGTCGAGACCTAAATTGATTTTTCCGGAAAGCGCCTCGTAACGCCAACCCGTAGAGCGATCACGCTGCCAGTACTCGGCCGTACCAGGGTCGAAGAGTATGCCATTGATCGCGACGCCAAAGGCCTGCCGCTCGACGGCGATGACTCTCGCTGCTGGCTTGGGCCGCAGAGGAACACGGAAATCGTAATTTTGTGGCCTGATAGCGTTGGGGTTGTTGCGATTGGGAAAACGGCCATGCTGGTGGTCCGGAATACCATTACTTTTTATATAGCGGTAATTACCGCGGGTGAAGATATCGACCTGGTTCCGCCGACGATTGTCGCTGCTAGCCACGTTTGGCGACTGCCCTCGGGCCGGCAACGCGGCTACCAAAAATAGCATGCAGATAGAGAGGCTAGCAGCGGCGTGGCTCATTGACCAAAATCCGGCCTTTACATGGCACATTCTGCTAGCCTGGCACCGAGAACGAGTGCATTGAGTTTGGCGCGTGCGACGTCCGGGGGCAACCAGACAAGGCCGCAATCGGGAGCGGCCCACAAGCGGTTGGGGCCAAAGACTTTTCGTGCATGGCACAATTGCTCGGCTATGTGGGCCGGGTCCTCAACCTGGGTGCAAGCATTGTCCACGACACCGTAGACGATCTGCTTCTCGGCGGGCAACGAGGCCAAGTCCTCAGCGGTCACACCGCTGCAGGCGCATTCAAAGGCGAATTGGTCAGCCTGGCACTTGGCGATCTCGGGGAGAATCGAGCGAAACTGATCGAGCAGTTTCTGGGGACGCTCCGTGGGCGTGGGCGTCGACTGTCTGTAACCGAAGCAAAAATGCACGCAGGTGGTCGTATGAATACCGCTGAGGGCAATGTCTATCGCTTCGCGGCCCCACTGGCAAAATTCTTCCGGTTTAAAAATCCCGTAGGCCTCGTCGAGTTGAATGACGTCGCAACCGGCGGCCTGCAACTCGAGCATCTCCTGGTTTAACGCCTCGGCAACGGCGAACGCCAGCTTGCGCTGATCATTGTAATATTCGTCCTTGAGTACCATGATGACAACCATTGGCCCGGGCAGGGTCATTTTCACGCGGCGATCGGTGTGCGCTTTTAAAAATTTCAGATCGTCGAGGCTAAACCCTTCGGCCCGTTCGATGGGCCCGACCACGCGGGGCTGGGCATCGTCCACCGTATCTTCAGACACGTTGGCGATGTTGGAGCCCTGTGCATCAATCCCGGACAGTTGCGAAACCAGCCTACTCATGTAATACATGCGACGCTGTTCACCATCGGTAATAACTTCAATACCCGCCTTCTCCTGGTCGCGAATGGACAGCAAAGTAGCATCGTCTTGGCCCCGGGCTAGTAACTCACCGCTTAACCGCCACATGCGAATATTCTCTTCCGGCACCAGCCAATGGGGCTTGGGCATACTGCCGATCACGGTGGTGGGGATGTGTTCACGTACCATAACGGTCTACCTTTCTAACGACATGAATACTCGACAGCACCTTGACGAGGGAACATCCCTAGTGGTGAATGGCAGAAAATCAATATCCCGCTCGTTGATCAACCAAACCGAGCAGGGGTTGATCATTTTCAAATCTTTGCAGATTGTCAAAAAAAAGAGCAATTACTTTTTGTTTCAGTTCCGTGTTGGTGGCCCGACAAGGTAAAACGCTGACATTTTCGTGCTGCCAGAACGGAGCGTCAAGCGGAGGTAGATATTGGTCGGGCGACGGTCCGCCGGGCTCCAGGCTGACGCCAGCAATCCAGCCCTGCAAAATGGCAATTCCCAAAGCGTGATAGTCAAAAAGTGCGTACCGACCGGTGCAATCGATCAGGTAAGCGGTCTGGCTCATTTCGCGCAGGAACGTTCGCCAATCATGCCGCGTGTCAGTGGCGTGGAGGATAAGGCTATGACGATGTAATCCGATTGGCTAAGCACTTGTGCCCGTTGGTCGGCGGTAAAGGCCTGGTACACATGCTCGGGTGCGGGACGCGGCGTCCGGGCCGACGGCGTCGCGGATGGCGGCGATGGTATTTTCATGCTCGGGGGAAAAGCGGTTGCCCCAGCCAAACTTGATGGCCTTGATGCCCTGACCGATGTAATAGCGACATTCACGAACTATTTCGTCAATGCTGCGCAACGAGACTTTACCGGGCGTGGGGTTTTCTACGTAAGGGCCGTAACTGGTGCTGGCGTAGACCATAATCTTCTGCTGCACGGCGCCGCCGAGCATTTTATAGATGGGCCGGTTCGCCGCTTTACCCGCTAGGTCCCACAGAGCGAGGTCGATGGCCGCCATGGCATTAACCGCCAACCCTCCTTCGCCGCCACGCCCGGACGCGCCGCTGTTGAACATTTTTTCCCACAATTGCCGTGGTTGAGTCGGGTCCTGGCCAATCAGTTTGTCGCGCAGAGGCTTTTCGGCACCATTACCATTCCCTTCGATCACCGCCGCCACGGGAAAAACACGTTGAGCCGTCGCCCCAATGCCCGTGATACCGGAATCTGTTTCCACCTGTACCAAGGCAGTATCAATAAAAAAACGAGAACCTAAAATTTTTACGTCTGTGATTTTCATGATGCCAACAAGCGAAATAATTTAATCCAATTTCATCACAACCCATTTCAAACCATGACATTCAATCACATCCTTTGCCAAACGCACTTTGCTCAATGGTCATGCTAAACTATGATTACCACCAACCCATGAGCTTTCGCCTTGTCAATCCGGACGCTGACCACATTCCTTACGATCAGGCGGAATTGTCACCATTGCAGGATTTGAATATCGACTACGTGGCGCGGGCCTGCCGCACCGAGGACGAGGTCGTGGGCATGTGCGCTGATGCTGACGCCATGGTAACCAGTTGGGTCCAAGTCAGAGGCAAGGCCATCGCCGCCATGCCCCGCTGCCGTGTGATCGCCCGCATCGGAACGGGTTTTGACAACGTGGATGTGGAGGCCGCCGGCGCCGCCGGGATACCCGTCACCAACGTGCCCGACTTCTGTACTGAAGAAGTCGCTAACCACGCAATTATGTTGCTGCTCAACTGCGCACGCGACTTTTACCGTCTCGATGGAATCGTGCGCCGCGGCGGATGGGATTGGAAGAGCTTGAAAGATTCGCCACGCATTTCTACGCAGACACTGGGGCTGGTAGGCTTCGGTGCCATCGGCCGGGCCGTAGCCGTGCGTGCTGAGGCACTTGGGTTCAAGATCATTTTCTTTGACCCTTTCTATAGTCCCGTCCCCGATGCACCACCGGCACGAGCGTGCGACAGTCTCGAACACTTGCTCGAAAGCAGCGATTATGTAAGCCTCCACCCGCCACTTACCCCGCAGACGCGGGGCCTGATAGGGATAGAGCAATTCAAGCACATGAAACGGTCTGCAGTGCTGATCAACACCTCGAGAGGTAGCATCGTCGTGGAGAAAGACCTGGTCACCGCTATTGAGCAGGGGTTGATTCGCGGCGCCGGGATCGACGTGTTCGACCCCGAGCCGCCGCCGGCAGATCATCCGCTATTTACCGCTGACAACGTGGTGTTTTCACCCCACTCCGCATCCCGCAGTCGTGAAGCGCTAACCGAGGTGCGACGTCTTGGGTTGGAAGAAATTGAGCGGGCCTTGCGCGGCCAGCCCCTGCTCAACGTGGTCAATCGCAAACACTTGACCGATCGCACTTGATCACCGCACCCAGCCCTCGGCCCGGTCTTGTGGAACGTACCCGACCACCTGCCGCGCGTGGCTGGTATCAAAAAAATTGTGCTTGTTATTGGAGGTGCCGTAGAAAACGTCAAAGCGCAGTTCGTCTGGCGCGTCAATACATCGCTGGACGAGCTGAGCAATATCCCGCTGACTGCACCAGACCCACGCCAGGCTCGGATCAACAGGCTGATCCTCGCTGTTAACCCAACCGATGCGCAGACAGATGCACGATAATCCATGCACGTCAGCGTAGCAGCGGGCCAGTGCCTCACCCCACACCTTGCTGGCCGTGTAAGGCTCGGTCGGGCGTGGCGGGTCCAGATGAGTCAACACGGGCAACTCATCCGGCACGTCATCGAACCGACACTGCGATATGGCCTTGTACGGCTCGTCGTTCAGGTAACCCAACATCAATCCCCCTGAACTGGCGAAGATCACGCGGCTTACCTGCGCCAATCGGCACGCTTCGAACGCGTGGTAACCGCCGATGATGTTGCTGTGCAAAATGCTTTTCCACGCAGAGGCGGGGTCGGGGTCGGCGGCCATGTGAACCACGCAGTCCATGCCCTCAAAAACGGCCCGCAGGGCATTTAAGTCCGATAGATCAGCGATAAAAAACTTTTCGTCGGCAATATCCAGCGACCGCCCCTCAGGTGCGCGCGATGATGAAGTGCGCCGCCGAGCCATTGCGTAAACATCGTACTTTTCTGGTTGTTTAACCAAATGCTCGTATATAGCCGAAGCGATCAACCCGTAGACCCCGGTGATCATGACCTTTTTCACTGCCATGGCGTATCCCTATACCATCTCTATCCGGCGAAAATACACCATTGACCGCTTGGCGGTTGGTAGTGGCCGGTCCAGTTGCATCGGGAACATATCCTGTTCCACGATGGCCAAGCCGGACATCGTGATCGCTACGTCGATTCAGTCTTTAACCAGAAACGGCAGCCCGGCGATTTCCCACCACGCTTGGCCCTCGGCCGGAGGCGGCGCCAGCACCAGCCTGTTGAGCAATGCAAACTGCCGTTCCAGTCCCTCGTCGACATTCATGTAGTCGCATTCCATCTCCACGGACATCGCGCCCTTGTAATTGATCAACTGGAGCGACACCATGAAGTCCTGCCAGAAACGCTCATCGTGCCCCCAGCCGACGATGGTAAACGTCCACGGCCGCTGTTCAGGATGGGCCGGCACCGAGGTGGTATCCATCAGCCCCTTCAAGGGAAGGTTGTGGTCATCGATACGCGTATCCTTCAGATGCACGTGCCACAACGAATCACCCAGAAATCGAATCGTTTCCAGCACGTCTATGTGCTGTACGAACAGGTGTGATGGGTCCAGGTTACATCCGATGTAGGGTCCGACCGCGTCACGCAGTTTCATCAGAGTCGCCGGCGAGTGCACCATGTCGCCGATCCACGGCTCGAAACACAGCTTCAGCCCGTGATCCTGCGCTATTTTTCCGTGCTCCTGCCAATAGGGAATCACCCGCTGTTCCCACTGATAGCGGAGTATGGCCCGATTGCGGGCGTTGGCAGAATCGACAACCCACAGCGGACACTTATCACCAGGCGCGCCTTCGGGCACACCGGCATTCAATGTCAGACGATCGGCGCCCGCGGCCTGCGCCAGCTTGCATATCTTGCGAAACTTCTTCGACTGCCCCTCGGCCTCCGCCTTATCCGGCGATAGTCCGTTGCCGTGAGCGGTAAACGCGCTGATTTCCAGTTCCAGTTCTTCAAACACCGCCAACCACCGCTTCAGTTCGTCCTCGTCGGCCAGCAGTTTGTCTATATCACAATACCTAAGCGCGTCATCTCCCAGGCAGGCCACCTCGATACACCGCGCCCCCAATCCCTTGGCCCAACGCAGCCCGTCCTCGAACGGCCGCGCTAACAGAAAAAGCGTATTGATGCCCAGCTTCACGTTCGGCTCCTTGTCCCGGATAGAATCGTCTAGGCGCAGTGTGCATACCCAAGGCTTTTATAGCAATTTCTCACCCGGATGTCGTCAGCCATGGGGCAATACTGGGCTAGCCGCTTTTGCTCCAACCGGCTGAAACGAATTCACAACCAGAAGCAAACGCCATGCTTACTGTGGTTTAACAACCATCAACCCATACAAGCAAACAAGCCTGCAATGCCATCTCCATGGCCAAGGTATTTGCAGATTTATTTTCCACTGCCCCGCTTTTGCGCCACCAAACCCTAGGCATCCTGTGTTCCCACTGCCCATGGCTCATACCTGTTGCCGCAGTTGACAAGATCAAACAAGTGTCATGGCTATTTACCGGTTTCGTTGACTCAAGTACAGTGGTACGATCATGTTTTTAACTGTTCGCCAACCTTGACGGCTCCCATGCCTTTACCAGCCCCTCCTATACCCGCCAAAGCGGTTACAGCAGACAACTTGGCCGTGCCGAAACTGGGCCGATTCATCGCTGAGTTGCTCAAAGCCGTCGATTGGCGCTGGCTGCCGCTGCCTCCGCTTCTACTGGCCGTTGAATTTGCTCTGCTTATTTTGATGCCACGCAACGAAATCAATCTCAAAGTCCTTTTCGAAACCCTTGCGATTATCGTGCTCACCTCGGCCATCTGCCTAGGGCTTTTGCGAGCCTGCCTGCAACGAAAGCCCTTTCTTATATGGATGACCTGTTTCGTTGGCGCACTGTTGTTCCGCGAGTTTCACCCCTTCAAAGCATCCACTACGGTCGTCTACCTGATGGTATTGGCGTTGTGGATCATTGCCTGGCGGTCCTATCCACACATGGCCACGTACCTACGCTGTCGCCGTGTCATGACGCCGATCATGCTCACCGGGATTTGTTACGTGATTTCACAAACGCTCGATATCGACATTTTCAAATACGGCAACGCCCTTTTTCCCATCGTCGAAGAGATCATGGAAGTGACAGGCCACTGCTTCGCACTGCTGCTGGTTGCCGCCGCCCGGCCTAAGGCGCTGTCTGCCTAACACCACTAGCGCACGACATGGACATGAGCAACCAGAAACAAATTGGTATCGGTTATGACATGTGGTAACCCGATAAACACGATTAACTGCACTTGAATACCCCAAGCAAGGTAAGGCAACCGACGCGCGGCATACGCTGGTACATATGCCGAGAAAAACCTCCAACACAATCTATGCCTGTGTCCGGCTACGGCCACATGTCCGGCAACTGGATAACCGTGACAATCTACCAACAGTAGGATTCAACTGGTTAAACCGCGGTACCCATTCCCGGGTTTATGCCGCGGAGCATCATCCCTTGGGCGTTGGACTGTTCGTGCCGCTTCTCAGTGGGCGGGTCGGCCGGATCGCGCACCTGCACAAGCACAGTTTTGCGTACTTGGGAGGATGCGTTGATACCTGAACCATGAATAGTCAGGTACGAGAAGATCAGTACATCACCGCGTTTGGCCGGACATGGGATAGCCTGATCAATGGGATACTGCTTGGGGTCGAGGTACTGGGCCTGCATACCGCCGCCTTGATCTTTGTGCACAGGCAGCGGACCAAGCTTGTGACTGGCGGGCATTACGCGTACGCAACCCATGTCCAGTGAGGCATCGGTCAAATGGATGATGACCGCGGTCATGCTGTGGCCGGCATGGGGAAAGTAAGGGTAATCCTGATGCATGGGAAAAGGCGATCCCTTTTCCGGCGGCTTCTGAAACAACTTGGTGTGGTGTAACTGTACATTGGGCCCGATCAACTCAGCCAACACTTCAGTAAAGCGATCGTGTACAAGTACCTTGGTCCACTCACTGGAAAAAGCTTGTACGTCGTGAGTGTGCAACAGTGATGTCTGGGGCAGGTCCTTTTTCCACTCACCCGGCCAGCCCGCAGCAAGGTCATCTCCACACCCCTTGCGGCGTTGAATAATGCCGTCGAACTCGGCTTCCATGCAGTCCAGTTGCTGTGCAGTAAAAATATTGGAAACCAGCAGATAGCCCTGGTCCTCATATTGATCTTTTTCCTGTGGCGTTAACATGGGTAAATACAGCCTACGGGCATCAGCCGACCGGTTTTTTCTTGTGATGACAGGCGATCATATCTGGGGCCAAACACCTGTCAATGCCAAACATACATCAATGTTAAAATAGGTAAACTACAGCAATTAAACGGCATATTGTGGTTGAAAACCCAAGTTTCCCTGTTAGACTTGTTACTGGTCTATCAATTTGTCTCTCTTCCCACCAGCACCGTTGCTTCATAGCGCGGTGCTGTTTTTTGTGTGTGTTCAAACGGGATCACCGGATGATGCGCGCGCCACCGCCAGCCGCGACGTGCTTCAGTTCATCGAGCGTAACTTGGCTGGTGTCGCCGGGGGTGGATTGCAACAGTGCACCGTGAGCAGTGCCCAGATCAACG
>CAUZAW010000005.1:0-27683 GCA_963577735.1 Phycisphaerae bacterium
TGAGGCGGATGGTGTTGAAGTAGGCTTCGTGGCCATACTTGCAATCATTGATCAGCGAAACGCCGTAATCCGCCTGGCTCATGTCCATCCAGTAGTGGGCGGGAACTTCGAACTTGGCCGCGTCGTGGGAGTTATTGCGGTGGTTGGGCCGGTCAATGTTGCCGTAGGCGATGTCATAGGTGGCATGGCGGGACAAAACGTTCAGGTCGAAGCCGACCTTGAGCAGTTTCTGGTCCTCGTGCCAGTCTACTTCGGTTTCAAAATCGATGGCCGGGTAGTCCTCGTAGATTGAAATACGCTGCCGCATGGTGGAGTTGAGGATTTTTTTGGTAAACAGGACCGAGGCGCGCACGGGCCCCTGCTCGTCCACGGTGATGTCGACAGGTGTATGGATATCCAGTTCGTGCTCCGGGTAGGAAGCGACGATGTCCCATGCGTCGTAGATGCCGGACATGTCCTCGTAGCAGCGCAACTTGTTGGCCAGGCCGTTTTCGGCAATGACTGTCCGGTCGTGGCGGCGGTCGTGTAGAGAGACTATTTCGGCGAACTCGTTAAGTTCGATCTCGAAGAACTGGTTGCTTAACGCAGTTGTGGTCGCTTGCAGTGAAGTTTTTCTGATCTTCGGTTTGTCGTCGCTGATCGAATAAGTGGCATAACCGACGGCCGGCACGGAAGCGGGGCTGAACAGAGTTTTCTCTTCACCGTCGAGTTGTATGATTTGTTGGCAGGGAAGTTGGTCGCCCCGTTCGTCTGCCACGACCGTTGCGCTTGCGTCGAGTTTCACGGGGTCACTGCGTTCGTGTAACAGAGAATTGAAGACGACTACACTTTTTCCCGTTTTCTGTGCGGAGGTATCGACCTGCTGTGCAAGCGAGACAAGGGCATCTTTCTCTACGCTTTCTCCTGTGGCGAGGATCTGATCGTACTCGGCAAGGATATCGCCGTAAGCGAGCGTGATGTGCGAACCGGGCAGAGTATCGTGGAACTGATTGGTAAGCAGGTTCTGCCAGCCCTCTGCCAACTTTTGGGCGGGATATTTGCCTGCAAAGAAACTCCAGTTTACAGCACTGAACAACTCAGCCTGGCGATAAAGATTCTCCGCATAGCGGTTGAGCTTTTTGAGCGTGCCCTTGGTGGTGTAGACGCCGCGGTGGGCTTCGAGGTATAACTCATCGTCCCATACGGACAGGCCCGCGGCCTTGTCGCGCATGCGCTGCAATGTCTTGCCGATGGTGCCAAACTCGGTGCGCAACAGGCCAGGCACGTTATTGTAGCGCTTGGCAACTTCTATCATGTCGTTGTCCGGCCCGCCTCCGCCATCGCCCCAGCCAAAAGTGTAAAATAACTCGCCCATCTGCTGCTTCTCGGAAAATTCAGACCAGGACTTGCAAAGATGGTCTGGATCGTTCATGCCAATGAAGTGGGTAACGGGAATGACGGTGAAGATTCTGCTGCCGTCGGGCCCCTGCCACCAGAATGCGTTTTTCTTCCACGGGTTGGTATCGTTCCAAGCGCTGAGTTTATGGGTGACGGCGTACTTGATGCCGCTTCTCACCAGTATCTGCGGCAACGTCCATGTCATGCCGAAGATGTCTGGTTGCCAGCAGATGTCCGGCACAACGCCAAGTTCGTCCTTGAAAAACTTTCTGCCGAACAGGATCTGGCGAACGTAGGATTCGCCGGAGGGCAAGTTGCCGTCCCATTCGATCCAAGATGTACCGCAGACTTCCCAGCGACCTTCCTTGACGGCTCCCTTGACGCGTTCGAACAGGTCGGGGAAGTGCCGTTTCATTTCGTAATAGGTCAGCGCCTGGCTTTGTGACATAATGAACTGCGGGTGCTGCTCAAGCAGGCGCATGGCGGTAGCGTGGGTGCGGCCGACTTTGCGGATAAATTCCTTGTATTGCCACATGAAAATGACATCGAGATGCGAATGGCCGGTGAGCGTGAGCAGGCCGGTGTCGTCCAGCGGTGGACTGGTGTTGTTGATGACCGATTGGAGGTCGGCGCAGGCCTCAACCACCATATTCTTGAACGCGACCCGGTCGGGTTCACGGGGATCGATCTTGTTGATCAGGTCGGTCAGCAGCACTTCGATGTGGTCGCGCTGTGAATTGTTCAGGTCATCAACTTCAAGCAATTTGTAGACAGCCAGCAGATCGTAATAGGCGGATTCGAGTTCCTTGTCGATGGCGACTAGTTGCGAGGTGAAGAGCGTTCTACCCTTGGCCTCGCCGGATGCTTCGCCGGAGTGCCAGGTGAAATAGGATTCGATGTCGATATCAAGATGCTCGTCGCCTTTGGCTTCGAGCAGGATGCAGACTTCGTTGCGGAACGGGTCGAGTCCGTGAAAGGGTTTGCCGTTGATCGACAGCAGTGAGTCGCCGCCGATGTACATGCGCAGTACAACTTTTTCACCTGCGAAACGTTTGGGAACATCCACGCTGCGTCTGAAGAATGCGGAGATGCCGTGGTCGCCCCAGGGGTCGCCGATTTTCAACGGCCGCCAGTTGGCGTCAAGGTATTCATATTCGCCGGGACCAAGGTAGCGGGCATGACGGATTTGCCAGTCATCGAGTATTTCGCAGTCCTTGAAGCTACGCTCCTTGATGGCCTCGAGGCGATTTTCAATACGCTCTTCCAAGGAGATGGAGGCGCGGTGCTTTTCCTTGATACCGCGTCGCCAGTTGGTAACCATGGTGGTCATTTCATCTTGGGGCATAGCAGACCTCGAAATTATGGGTAGGTAATAGTTGGAACAACGCAACAAGATAGCGACCCGGGCCGGGCGTGCCTAGGTTAAGACGCAAGGCAGGCAGGTACGTTTCCCGGATCAAACCCACCGTGCCGCAGTCTTACACTGCAGATTCCCATTAGGTACATGCCGTTTCAAGGCGAGGCTGAAATGCCTAACATAAAATCAACTTTAATCTTGACTGATTGCCGGACACCTCCAATAATATACCAAACATAATACAAACAAAACATGGAGATAGACATTCTAAGTCTATATTTTATAGAGCGTTATTGGCGGAGAGAGCAGTTCGGTCAATTGCTGAAGGGGCTGTCGCAAAACGGTCTGTGGCTGCCCGATCGGCTTGCGGCGCTGCTGGGGCAGTCTCAGGTGGGGGCGGTATCTTTGGGTTTAAAGCGAGTTTTGGAAATGAGTTATGGCTTGACATTGCTTGGCAGGGAAATGGCCAATCAATTGGTGGATGGGTGGTTCAACTCTGATCCGCTGGTCACGGGGATGGCGTCGTCGTCGCTGGATATGGCATTGGGCGAGCAGGCACCGGAGGATCAGTGGGCCCAACAGGGTGTTGCCGCATGTGTCGATCGCACACGATCGTGCGGTTGTGGCATTGGGCTCCATGCAGGGGGCAGACGAGTTGTTTGTCGGCGGTGACCACTGCGCGGTGGAGGAACGTGCCTTGGTCGCCGCCTATATCTGTTGGCTATTGGCCGGGGACATGGCATTTCATGGGGCGGTACGGTTCGATCATCTGTCTGCCTGGTTTGAAACACATCAAGACCAATTGGATGCAGCCACGGTCCGCCTGTGGCGGATGGCGCAATTGGGGTCGGCTATGGAACTGGCAGCGGCGTAAGGGGCATGTGGTGGAGACGTTGTCAAGATGTGCAGCATGATTAGTCATGTGCCGAGAGCATCTTGAGGGTCAGGTTATATTGATCGGCCGACGGGGTTGTTTGCGTGACTCGACCGTCGGGCCATCGAACGAGGATATGCGCCACATGTGAGGTCGGGCCCAGACCGAAGAATAGTGCGCCTGATGATTGGGAAAGGTATGAGCTACCGGCGCAAACCTCGGCGGTTTGGCGTGTCGTGTCGCTGAGTTGGACAGTGACGCGGGCACCGACGGCCGTGGGATTGCCAGTCGGACCATGCAATCGCAATTTTAGAATGCGGTTGGCCGCGGCGGTTCGGTTAGTGAAGGTGAGTGTGTGATCGTTGTTGACGGTCGCGACGAGGTCGGGACGATTATCGTGATTGAGGTCGACGACAGAGAGCGCTTTGGTGTCACCAGGCGCGAACAGGCCGCTTCGGTCAGGCCAGACGGGCGTAAACGTTCCGTCGCCGTTTCCGGTAAGAAGCAGGCTGACGCCGCCGTCCATGCGCCCGGTTTCCGGCTCAGGACTGAAAAAGTTCTGCACCAGGTAAAGGTCGGGATGGCCGTCGCCGTCTAATTCAGTAAACACCACGCCGTACCCAGGCGCTGCCTGGGCAATACGAGGGAGCGGTTGCCAGGTGAAGTGCGCTGAGCCGTCGTTGAGCAGTAGGCCGGATTGCAGGTTCGTGGCTTTGAGCTGTATTGCACTGTCGAGCTGCGGTTGTGTGTAGATATCGGTAAGACTGGCGGCCGCAAAGCTGTCGAAGGTGGGAAACTTGTCAGAGACAAAAGGCATGGCGTTGGCGCTGCAGCTTCGGCCGCGCACGGGTAGCGGTCCGTCTTCGCCTGCAACTGCCTCAACGAGGTTTAATCGGCCGGTGCCCTCGAAGTCGCCGTAAAAAAGAGAGATGGGTTTTTCGTTGGTGGGGCTGCCGTAGCGGGTGTTAAGACCGGTGTTGGTGACCACGTAGTCGATATCACCGTCGGCATCGGCGTCGCGGGCGGCGATGCCGTTGAACCAGCCAAGGCGGCGGTCGAGGCCGGCTTGGCTGGTGCGGTCAATAAGTTGGCCCTGAACGTTGCGGTAAAACTTGACTGGACCCCATTCGTGGGTGACCAGCAGATCGATCCATCCATCGGCATCGGCATCGGACCAGACGGCGGCAGTGACCATGCCGGTACGGCGTAATGACGCAGCGAGTTGATCGGTGATATCGGTGAACGTGCCACCCTCGTTCAACAGCAGGTGGCTGTCAGGCGTTAGCGGATAACGGCCGGGGACAAGTCGGCCTCCGATGAACAGGTCGAGGTCGCCATCACGATCAAAGTCGGCAGCAGCGGCGGGCCCGCCGCTGCTGCGCAGGTCGGGCAGGGTGCCTTTCGGCGCGGCAGTAAAATTGCCGTGACCGTCATTGAGGTAGAGCCGATCTCGCAAAACCGGGTCGGCTGGTTCGCATTCGACACCGCCGCTGACTACGTAGAGATCGGCATCGCCATCACCGTCCGCGTCGAAGAACAAGGGAGCCATGTCTTCGCTGTCGCGATCAGAGGTGAACGATTTCTGGGGCGACAGGGTGAATTGGCCGTTGCCAATATTACGGTAGAGCATCCCGATCTGGCCGGCGGCACCGCTCAGGTAGAGATCGTCATCGCCGTCATGATCCACGTCGGACCACGCCATGCCGGGCCCGAGTTGCGACAGTTTTTTGGGCAAAAGTGGCTGGCGATGGTAGTCATCAAATTCCGTTTCAATATGTCGGGCTGCGTTCAGGGCGGGAGCGGGGGTGAACAGGGGCAACGTGGGTTGTGTTTCCGGCTTGGGAATCGCCGGCGCAACGGGCTCTGTAATGGTGTGCAAGTGATTGGCTAGAAGATCATCCACTTGCTGTACGTGCCCACTGGGCCAACGGACGACCAGGCGATCGATTTTTATTTGACGGCCGAGACCGAAATGGATGATCGGTTCGTTGGCGGACATGTACCCGCTATTGAGTATGAGATAGCGCACTTGTGATGTGGCACCATGCTTGGCGGTAACGGTAGTGCCGCAGCCATAACGGTTGCTAACCGTGCCGATCAGGCGGATCAGCACGCCATTGCCTGCGGCCGAACGGTTTCGGTATACCGATAAGGGCTCGTCGAAGTTGTTGACGACCAGGTCGAGGTCACCGTCACGATCTAGGTCAGCCACCGCGGCGCCGTAGCTGACAGCAACGTGACCAAGACCCCAGCGTTCGGTGACCGGTTCAAAGCGCAGATCGCCGCGATTGGCAAAAGCCATGTTCCGCTCGGCTCGGCGGGGACTGTTGTACCAGATGGGGTTTTTCCCGGCATTGCGGTCACCGTAGCTGGTCTTCGCCTTTTGAATCAGATCGCTGTCGAGCCAGTTACGCGTCATGCCATTGGCAATGAACAGGTCGATGCGTGTGTCGTTGTCGAGGTCGGCGAGTTTGACCGACCATGTCCAGTCCGTGGCGGCCAACCCGGCAAGGTAGGCCGCTTCCATGAAGCGATCGGAGCCGCTATTTAAGTAAAGAGCGTTACGCATGTACTGGCGGGGTTGGGCGGAATTCAAAAACCAGCGATCCTCCTCCATGTTGCCCATGGCCTGCTTGGCTTGGTAGTGTGTAGTGGCCGCCATGTCGGCGGCGAGCAGATCAATGCGCCCGTCGTTGTTGATGTCGCCGGCCTCGGCGCCCATGGAAAACCAGGGGGTGTGGGGTACGGTGGAGGTAATGGTGTTGGTGAAAGTGCCGTCGCCGTTGTTGCGGTAGAGCAGGTCGGGCGCTTTGAAGTCGTTGCAGACATAGAGGTCGGGCCGGCCATCGTCATTGTAATCCCACCATGTGGCACCGAGACCGGGGTGGTTGCCGCTGATACCCGCCTGTTCGCTGACGTTGGTAAACACTGGATCACTTGCTTTGCTGCCACCTGTTTGGCGGGTAATCAGATTGTTGCGGTATAGAAGGTCTTGCATCCCAGCTTGCTTGGACCCGCCGAGACGGCGGGACATGTTAATTGCCGCCATCAGTTGGTCGTGTTGCTCGGAGACGCTTTGGCGGCGGTTTTCGCTGAACGGATGGCGTTCTGCGGCGGGCACGTTGGTTTGCAGAAGAGTGTTGGTAAGCAGGTAGGCGTCGAGATCGCCGTCGAGATCGTAATCAGCAAAGGCCATGGCGACTGCGGCTCCGTGGAAATAGAGGCCGAACCTTTCAGTTTGATCTTCAAAGGTGCCGTCGCCGCGGTTGATGTAAAGGCGACTGGCGCAGTCGTAGCCGCAGACATATAGGTCTAGGTCGTCATCATTATCGATATCGATAAACACCGCGCCGGTGGACCAGGTCGGGCCAGCAGTGAGTCCGGCGTGGCGAGTGACATTTTCGAAGCGAAATTCGCCCAGATTGCGGTAGAGGCGCAGGCCCCCGAAGGGGCGTGTCAATAACAAGTCGGGTAAACCGTCGGCGTCGATGTCGCCGATGCAGACGCCGCCGCCGGCCAGCGAGTTGGCGATTTCATGTTTGTACTTTTCCGGCGGGGTCCAGCGATGGGCGAAGTCGATGCCAGTGGATTGGGCGGTCAGGTGTTCAAAGCGGGTTGCGGCCGGCGTTGTCGTGGCAGGGTTGAGAGGGATCGACTCGATCTGGGCGCAGAGGGGTCGGGCAATCGATGCAATAAACAGAAAAAAAACACATGTTGCGATTGGTACGCCGGTATTATGCTCTTTCATGTGCTCGCGAGGTTTTAAAATTGGCGACACGGTCATAAAGATACTTGCGCGCGGGGTGAGCGAGATGCGTCGTAAACGGGAGTGGATGGGAATCGAACCCACCTGATCCCTGTTGCCAGGACTCACAACGGATTTGAAGCCCGCGGCCGCCACCAGGCGTGCTGACACTCCCAGAGAATCCGCCTGATTATAACCGGTTCCTGCTCACGGTCTGTGCGCGGCGCATGCGTTGGTGATGGCGGCGATGAGTATTTGGTCCTGTTGGGGCAGGACGGTGCGTAGATCAATCCAGACAGCGCCTTCCTGCACGCGGGGGATGACCGGTGGATCAGCGGTACGCAGGCGTCGGGCCAGTTCGGCTTCACTGATATGGGATACATTCAGACGCACGGCTATGGAGTCTATGCCTTTGGTGGGCATGGACCCACCGCCGAGATAGGCCGTTGCCGGCTGAATTTGTACGTCACAGGTGCTGTCCAGTGATTGCAAGGCGCCGTTGATCTGTTCGGCTCGCTGTTGCAGAGCCCGCAAGGGCGTGGAAGCCATGGCCAGTACGGGCAGATCACGAATTGCACGGTCCGGGTCGCGGTGCAGGTAAAGCGTGGCTTCTAGGGCGGCTAGGGTAAGCTTGTCCACGCGCATGGCGCGCATCAGCGGGTGGCGCTGGATGCTCGTGATCCATTTGCTTTTGCCGACGATAAGGCCGGCCTGTGGCCCCCCCAGCAACTTGTCGGCGCTGAACAAGACTAGGTCCGATCCGGCTGCCACTGAATCGGCGGCGACCGGTTCATCTTCAAGGCCCAATGGGGCAAGGTCATGCATTGCGCCGGAGCCGATGTCGTGAATCACAGGCAACTCATGCGTACGGCCGAGTTCAACGAGCGGGCGGATGGCCACCGATTCGGTAAAGCCTTCAATGCGATAGTTCGAAGTGTGGACTTTCATTAGGGCAGCGGTGTCGATGTCGATGGCCTGCTCATAGTCGGCTAGGAGGGTCTTATTGGTGGTGCCGACTTCGCGGAGCACGGCGCCGGAGGCAGCCATGATGCGGGGCAGTCGGAAGCTGCCGCCTATTTCAATCAACTCGCCGCGTGACACGATGACATGGCGAGGCCGCTGGCTTAGCGGCCCGCCGAGAGCGGCGAGGGTAATGAGCGTGGCGGCAGCGTTGTTGTTGACCACTGTGGCAGCTTCGGCCCCGGTGAGTTTGCACAGCAAATCGGCTATCACGTCACTGCGTCGGCCGCGTCGGCCGGTGACCAACTCAATTTCGAGATTGGCGTATTGGCCGGCAACGTCGGCGATGGCGGCACGGGCGGATTCAGCCAGCGGGGCCCGGCCGAGGCCGGTGTGCAAAATGACGCCCGTGGCGTTGACGACAGAGCGTAGTTGCGGCTTTTGCTGTCGTTCCAGCTCGCTGGTAATACGTCGGGCCAACTCGTCGAGGGGGGGCGCGGCTGCCTTGGTATTTGTCAAATCATCACGGACTTGATCGAGTACCTGCCGTGCGGCTTCGACGAGCCAGGGACGCGGGATGCGGCCGGACCATTCGGTAAGGGCCGGTGATTCGACCAGTTCGTGCACCGACGGCAGGTTGCGCAATGGCGAGGTGTTATTGCCAGTGGAAGGGACGTCGAGTTTTCGCGGTCTATGTGTGGTCATGGACGATGCTCTGCCTGTAGCGGGCCAGCCTTGCCAGCCAGGACTCGCAGGTCGCCGTGGCGGCGGGTCAAGCCTATCCGATCGAGGTATTCACAGAAAGGGACGGCAAACTTGCGCGAGGTATTGAGGGCAGTGCGGATGTCACCGACAGCCAGCCCGTCTGCCTGTTGAAGTTTGTCGCCGATGCGTTGCCGCAGATCGCGCTCGGTATTGGCGTGCAGGTAGAGGGTGCCGCCCAGATGCTTCAGTTGACCTTGGGCGACGGCGAGGTCAATGACTTGGCGAACTGTGGATTCGGGGATGCCGTGCTGCTTGGCGAGTTCGACCGGCGTAGGTGGTTGGAACGCCGCTGAGCGGAAAGTTTCAACAGCACAATCGAGGAAGGCCTGCTGCTGTGCACTCAGGTTGGGCATGAAATTGATGATGGCAACGGTGTCAGCGTGCAAAGTGACTTTGTGTGATTTAGCCAGCCGCTTTAACAGGGCGGTAAGCAACGGTTCGTTTCCGGTAAGGCGAACGGCATGTGCCAGTGCGCGGCGGGGCATGGCCACGTGTAGGGGATGGCCCTTGTGGTAGAGGCCGATGGCGCTAAGGATACGAGTGTCAAAGTCGTCAAGTATTTCACGATGGGCGCACAGCGCGCGGTTGGTGGCGATGGGGTAATCGACGAGCAGTTGGTCTGCTTTGAGTTTTTCAAGTATGTCGGGTGCCTCGTCGAGATCTATCCGTGCATCTCGGCATAGGTCCAGATTGCACCATGGGGTGAGGCCGTACGAATAGATCGCGGTGGCAGCACGCTGTAGAGGATCGGACAAGGCCAGCAACTCGACGCGTATAAGTTTATGGGAGTCACGACGGGGGATGCGGCGGGTCAGTGATTGCAGAACATTACCACCGCCGAGGGTGGTCACCGGCGAGAGACTTCGCAAGACGAATGGTTGGCCGCACAGGGCGGCGACGGGTTCAGCGAGAACCAGTTGTGCGGTGACAATGCAGTCGGGTGCAAGCACGTTGTCGCGGGGTAGGGCGAGGGTAGCGACGACTTCGGCAGTACCCATGTGCAGGCGCATGCGATCGCGGTGCTTGACGGGCCAAGGCGCGTCGGGCGACAGGCGAACACTGGCCGCAAGCAGGCGGGTAGGCTTGAGGTAGCCAATAGTGGCAAGTTCATGGCCACGCGTGATCTGTCGGTGGTGGGCACCAACAAGTCCGACGGCGGCGCGTTGGCCCCGCTGTATGCATCCGACGGGTTGGCCGTGTGATTCGAGACTACGGACGCGCAAGGTTTCGCCGGAGGGTAAATGTTCAATCCGGTCGCCGACGGCGAGCGTGCCGGAGGCGACGGAGCCGGTCACGACCGTGCCCTGACCACGGATGGTAAAGCAGCGGTCCACCGCCAAGCGAAAAAGCGAGCCTGGAGATTGTTGATCGATCGTTTGACAGGTATCCGTCAGGGTGGCTTTGAGTTCATCGACGCCTTGCCCGGTTGCCGCTGAGGTTTGCACAATCGGCTTGTTTTCAAGAAACGAGCCGGCGACCAGTTGGCGGACGTCCTGTTCAACCAGTTCAACCAGTTCGCTATCCACGAGGTCGGATTTGGTAATGGCGATGAGGCCATGCTGCACATTGAGCAACTTGAGGATTTCAAGATGTTCTCGGGTCTGGGGCATGACAGCATCGTCTGCGGCTACGACGAGTAGGGCCAGATCAATACCAGCGGAGCCGGCGAGCATATTGCGAATAAACCGCTCGTGACCGGGCACGTCAACGATGCCGAGATGTAACGAGCCAAAATTGAACTGGGCAAAGCCGATGTCTATGGTCATGCCCCGCTGCTTTTCCTCAGGCAGGCGATCAGTGTCGATGCCGGTCAGGGCGCGTACCAGCGAGGTTTTGCCATGATCAATGTGGCCGGCGGTGCCGAGGATGAGGGTTTGCGCGTTGTCGGACATGCTGGGCTCTTTTCTGCACAGCTATGGCAGGACCGTCAATGAATCGTAGCGGAACTGTTTGTCAATGTCGTTGTGAATCATGCCGTCGCGCCAATCAGCAACAACAGTATCAGACAACCAAACAGATGGCAGTTGCCCGGCGCAGCGGCAGCGTCGTAGACTCGGGCAAGTGACATCGCAATTGCGCACATAGAGATAGGAAATGCCGACAACCGATTCGTGACTGTACGGACCGCACCGTGACAGCGGGGTTGCTCAGCGTATAACCAGTGCAGCATCTGATTTGTTCTCCACATGCCCAATGATGGTGGCCGCAGTCAGGTGCGCATCGTGACACCTTTGCACAAGTTGATCGGCACGATCGGCCGGTACGCTGATGAGCAGGCCGCCGGAGGTCTGGGCGTCGAACAGATAAGCCAGTTGTGCGTCGTTGCCGTCAGTTTCGACGGCCATGTCCGGCTCGACGAAGTCACGATTGGTCTTGGTGGCACGGGAATGGTGACCGGCTCGGGCCAGCAGTTCGGTGCCTGGAATCTTGGGCAGCCGGTCAACCTCGAGCACGAGGGTGACACCGCTGGCCTGTGCCATTTCATGGGCGTGGCCGGCGAGTCCGAATCCAGTGACGTCGGTCATGCCGTGGCTGTCGCAGGCGAGGGCAGCGTCCTTGGCGGCACGATTGAGAGTGGTCATGCTGGCGACGGCGGCGTCGAATGTTTCGGCCGGGCATTTATCCGAGCGGAATGCAGTGACGGCAAAGCCGGTGCCCAGTGCTTTGGTAAGCACGACCGCGTCGCCGGTCCGTGCGCCAGCATTGGTGAGCATGCGGCGGGGGTCGACAATTCCGGTGACTGCTAGGCCAAATTTAATTTCCGTGTCGCGCAACGAATGGCCACCGACGACGACGGCTCCGGCGGCTTCGACACGATTACTGGCGCCGCGCAGAATCTGTTGCAATACCTGCGGGTCGGCAGCGTCGTCAGGGAAACAGACGATATTCAAGACCGTTTTCGGCTCGCCGCCGGTGGCGTAGACGTCGGACAGGGCATTGGTTGCGGCGATCTGGCCGAAGGTGAACGGGTCATCGACCAGCGGTGGGAAAAAGTCCACCGTGTTGACGATGGCCAGGTCCTCTCGGAGGCGGTAAACACCGGCATCGCTGAAATGTTCGGTGCCCACGAGCAGATCCGGATCTGAAAACCGGGGCAGGTCGGCGACGACCTGTGAGACGATGTGCACGGGGATTTTACCCGAGCAACCGCCGCAGGTTGCATAGTCAATCAGGCGTTTAGCTGACGCTGCTGTTTTGGCCATGGCCAGTTTACGGTAGACAGGGTCCTGATGGTCGTCAAGAGAGCTTGTTCTCCGGTGGTGGGTGGGTTCAGGCGTTGGCCAGGTGGCCCGTGCCCGGTCGGGTTCAAGACCGAAGAAAAGTCATTGAGGATGTGGGTCAAACGGGTTATAGAGTGCCAACTGGTAAGCGGAATACGGTATTGATGGCGAGAATTCGGCACATGCCTATCTTCAACGTGGCTGATTCATCGCGTCCAATTGCTGGCGAACTCGCTTGGCCAGGTGGATATTTCCATTTTGTACGGCCAAATCGAGGGCTGTGTGCCAGTGATTGACCGCCAACTGTGGCTGGCCTGTTTTGGTCATGGCAATGCCTAGAGAGTAATGGAGGAGAGGGGAGTGGGGAGCAATCTGCAAAGCCAGTTGCAACTGCTCGAGCGCTTCTTCGTAGCGTTCTTTTATACCCAGTGCGGCACTTAGGTTGATCATTGCGTTAACGAAATCGGGTTTGATTTGCAACGCACGGTGGTAATGGTAGATCGCTTGGTCGGTCCGCCCGCCTGAGTTGAAGACGTTGGCAAGACTGTAGTGGGCGGTGGCGTTGTCCTCGTCAAGCCGCAGGCCATGGCTGAGCTGTTCGATGGCCTCGTCGAATCGGCCGAGGATATACAGGGATACGCCAAGGTTGGTCCGGGCCGGGATATGGTTCGGAAGGCGTTTCAATATCTGCCTGTAGTGCGATATCGCTTCGTCAGGCTTGCCCTGCTGTTGCAGCAGGTTGGCCAGGTTATAGCGGGCGTTGTTATGTTGGGGATTGATATCGAGCACTTGGCGAAAGTGGTGTTCGGCAACAGTAAAGTTGCTGTGCAACTGGTAAACCATACCGAGGTTGTTATGTAGCGTTGGGCTGGTGGCTGTGGCACGGAGACTTTGAGTGTAGAGGCTGATCGAGTTGCGCCAGTGCCTGGTCTGGATGAATGCGGCTGATGCGCAGGTGACCAGCACGAGTGTAGATACCGTGGCGGCGATACGGACTCGCAGCGCAACGCGACGCGGCCAACGATTTATCAGGTCGGTTGCGGTCCACACGATTAAGATGAACGGGCCGATCAGCGGCAGGTAGCTGTAGCGGTCAGCCATGGCTTGGCGACCAACCTGTACAAGGCCGATCACCGGCACCAGCGTGCCTAGGTACCACAGCCAACCCACCAGGGCGTAGCGGCGAGACGCGGCAACCAACACTGCTGCCGTGATCAGTAACAGAATCGCGAAGGCGACGGTGATTTGCCAAGCGGTCCATGCGGTGCCGCCGGGCAGGTTCGGGTGCGGGTACATCACCGACAGGTTGGTGGGGACAAACATCTTGCCCAGATAACGGACGTAGGAGACGGCGGCGTTGGCCAGTCGCAACATCAGGGGAACTGACTGGCCCGGGCCCATGGCGCCGCTGGCTTGTTGTTTGGCAAAGGTAATTACGCAAACCGTGGCCGACAAGGCGAGCATGGGTATTTTATCGAGCAATAAAATATTTAACTGGCGTGGCGCGGCATGGCGACGGTGCAGCGGCCAGTAGTCGAGCAGCAGCAACACGAACGGCAGCGTCACCAACATCGGCTTGGCTGCTAGGCCCAGCACCAGAAAAATTAGGGTTAACAGATACCGTCGTGCAGATGACCGCTTGGCATAAGCGGCGTAGGCCCATATGGTCAGCAGTGCAAAGCAGGTGCTCAAAACATCTTTGCGCTGCGAGACCCAGGCGATAGGTTCGACGTGAAGCGGGTGCAGCGCGAACAAAGCCGCGACAAGGGCGCTTCGCCAGCGGGCCGCGGTCATGAATTGCAACACAGCAAACAGCAGTAACGAGTTAACGATGTGCAGCAACACGTTGGTTGCGTGGTATCCAGCCGGGTCGAGTCCGAACAGTTGGCTGTCGAGCAGGAACGAGAGACTGGTCAGTGGGTGCCAGATTGACTCTTGGCCGGTGGTGATGGCCCATCGCAGTCCGTCGAGAGTGAGGCCGGCGTGAACGTGGGCGTTGTCGACGACGTATTGCGTATCATCGAGGGTGACAAAGTCAAAAACGACCGTCTGGGAAAAGACCAGTAGTGTAGTTGAGATCAGAAGCAGGCAGATTGTTGCCGATGGACGCATGATGAGCCCAGATTGATCGATCCGGACGAATACCCGGTTGAGGTCATTGTAAGGCGTTATGCCGCTTTGGCGACCGGTACCTCGGCACCGGCCAGTGCGCTGACCGTGTCTGCGTTGCGGCCGACGGCAGGCTGAAATGGGATATCGGTCAAGGTGCGGATCAGATGCTAATATTGGTTCGAGGGCGACGGGCCTTGCCAAGCGTAGACCAATGATTGCTCGGTAGCCGATAACGATGGTGAGATGAAGAAGTTAGCCGATCGGGCTGATGGTGATGTCGCAACGCAGTTGATCGTGTTCAGCGACGACTGGGGGCGCCACCCATCGAGTTGCCAGCATCTAATAGGGCATTTACTGCACCGTTATCCGGTGTTGTGGGTAAACACCATCGGGACGCGTTCGCCACGGTTGTCGTGGGAAGACGCGGGCAAGGCGTGGTCGAAGCTGCGACAATGGGTCCAGGGCGGACAGTTCGGGCAAAAGTTGCCGTCGAACCTTGCCGTTATTAACCCGAGGATGTATCCGGGATTTAGCCGCCAGTGGCAACGGCGGATCAATGCGAAGGCGATCTGCGCGGCGGTGAATCGCGCATTGGGCCCACGCAGTGGTGGTGAAAAGCGAATAGCCATCACGACAATCGCCATTACCAGCGATCTGATAGGCAAACTCGACGTCGATTATTGGGTGTATTACTGCGTGGACGATTTTTCAGTGTGGCCGGGATTGCATGGGCAGGTGCTGGATGCTATGGAGCGCCAACTCGTTGCCGGCGTGGATCAGATCATCACCGTGTCGCGGACGCTGGGGCAGCGCATCGCGGACATGGGCCGCGACTCGGTGCTGTTGACGCACGGTATTGATATGAACCACTGGCAGGTCCGCAGCGGTGTGTCACTGCCACGTTGGTGGAAGTGTTTAAGTAAGCCGGTGCTGCTGTTCTGGGGGGTGGTGGACCAGCGACTGGATTACGCGTGGTGCCGGGCATTGGCCCAGCGGTGCGGTACGTTGGCGCTGGTAGGTCCGGTACAGTCGCCCGATGCGCGGTTGGCGAAACTGCAACAGGTAAAAATACCCGGACCGGTGCCCTACGCACAATTGCCTGTCTTGGCGGAGGCTGCGGACGTGCTGGTCATGCCTTACGCCGATCTGCCGGTGACCCGTGCCATTGAGCCACTCAAGTTCAAGGAATACCTGGCCACGGGCAAGCCGGTGGTGGTACGCAAGCTGCCAGCCACGCAGGCTTGGGCCGAAGCGGCTGACGTGGTTGACGCTGTTGAGGATTTGACCGCAGCAGTTATGCAACGAATCAGGGAGGGGGTGCCCGCATCGCAGAGGCAAGTGCGCAGGAGCCTTGATGGTGAAGCCTGGACGGACAAGGCGCAACAGTTCGAACGGGTGTTACTCGGCCATTGAATCTCTTTGGTTTGTTGCTGTGTTGCGACCACACCGTGCAGATACAAGACAACCCAGTAAGGGAGCAAGGTTGCCTGAAGAGCGTTTCATCCGGGCTGCTTTTCAGGGCAGGTTATGACCCGGCCTTGATATTGTCCCACATGGTAAAATAAATACCGTTTCCTCACGCGGAACTGATGCAATGGCTAAGCAAGTAGAAGTGGTACTGGACGACGGAGGTCGATTCCTTCACATTCGCCATCCACTTCGTGCCGAGGATTACGTGCGGTTTGATTGTCCTGAGAGCATTGCCGGAGGAGGTAAATACAAGTGGCGATTGAAACTGCGATGTGAAGGGGGTTGGCGGCGCGGCAGTGACGGCAGTATGTCGTGTGATTACCGTGGAATCCCTGCGCCGAAAGGGCAACTCAAGGCCGGGCCGTGGATGGACGAGGACTGGGGCCTGCATCCGATACGGCTGGTGCCCGATAAAACCGGCGTGGACATCAGCCTGCAAATGAACAACCGCACCAACTTTGATTGGCAGGTCGTGCACTTTGCGTTTTGCGTGTCGTTTCGCAATGCGCCGAGATTTTACCCCGATGCCATGAAGCGGACGTACATGCGGGTCGGCGGCAAGTGGCAGACGATAGAATCGACCGACCGGCGCAACGGCTTGGAGGGCAAGATCATGGTGTACGTGCTCGACGGCGAGCCGACGCCGGAATATTTTCACGATCGGCCCCGGGTGGACTACGGGTGGGGTTTAGGCCCTGAGCGTCCGGACTGCGACGTGATTGGGATGGACTCGGATGACGGTCAATGGGCGATGGCGGTGCGTTTCGACCAGGCCAACGTGTTGACTTTCAACGTGCTGGGCGATCATCACGGATGCATTCACTCGAATCCGTCGGTTTCATCTGTGCCCGCCGGCGAGTCGGTGACCGTGCGGGGGCGGGTCACCTTCGCTGCCGGCCGGTTTGCCGATCATTTTATCTAGAGTACCGGGATGGGTTCGAGCCTGCCGGTCTCTTGTGATTTGTAAGCGGCCAGGGCGACAGCGACGAAATGGGCGCCGTATTCCAGTGTGGCGGCCTTTTGGCTGCCGGTCTGCAGATCGTCGAGGATATCGCGCCACGTCATGACATAGGTGCTTGCCTCTGCCGGCGGCACTTCGATCTTGTTGCGCTTACCGTCTGATTCCAGCAGGAGTATATCGTCCTGGTAAATGAGATTAGCCTTGTCGCCCATGTAGCAGACGTAGCCGCCGGCGGGCAGGACATTGCCGTTGCAGTGAACGGTGGTGACTACGTTGTTTTCGTGCTCGAGGTAAAGGGAATAGTCGCCTTCAACGTCAGCATTGGGCCCGGGCGCGCCGATGCGGCCCTTGACGGCCACGAACGGTGAGCCAGTGGCCTGGAAAATGGCGTCAAGCCGATGCATGCCGGTGTTGATCAGAATGCCGCCGCCTGCCAGTTCATGTTTGAGTGACCAGGCAGCACGGTCGGGCCAGAAATAGATGCGTGAGTCGCTGCGTTGTGTGGCCAGAAGCGTGCCGAGCTTTTCTTCGTCGATCATCCTGCGTACGCATTGAATTAGAGGACTGTAGCGCATGCCGTGACAGATGCGCACCATCTTCTCGGTGGCGCGGGACACATCAGCAATGTCGCGTAATTGTTCCATGGAAACGGCGGTTGGCTTTTCGATGACGACGTGCGACCCGGCTTCCATCGCGTCAACGGCGTGCTGGGCGTGCTGGGCGTGGGGGGTGAGGATGGCTGCGGCGTCAATGTCGTGTGCGCCGAACAGTTCGTGATAGTCGCTGTAGGCGGTTGCGCCGTGTTTTCCGGCTATGTCACGGGCGCGTTCGATCTGGGGGTCGGCGACGGCGACAAGGCAGGCCTGGGGAAGAGCGGCGATCGCCTGCTCGTGGTGATGAGCAATGGCGCCGGCACCGATGATGGCCAGTTTAAGCAACGTGATGCCCCTTATCCTGCCGCGATAGTGTACCGGGAAGATGCAGGTTAACACGCAATAGCCAAGCCGTCACCAGGTATCAATCACCAACAGCAATACACGGGGGCAATATGCCGGTACGTCAGTAAAGCATGTACTGGACGCCGTCTCGCTTGACGTAGAAGTTTTGCCAGTAGTAGTAGCCTGAACCATCGACAAGGGTGGGCCGTTGGCTCCGGGTAACGACGTGCCCGTCGCTGTAGGCGACGTTGTTGTCCTTGGCGTTTTCCAAGCCAACGATTTCACCGGCCCACACGCTTACTTGCGGGTCTTCGGCGTGGGCGTTGCTGTAGCCGCTGTCGCTCCAGACGATGTCGCCGACGATGGCGTCGTACGGATTGTCGGGTCGAAGCGGCGGGACATTGTCGGCGGCGCCTGCGTTGCCGCTGTGGGTCCAGTCGTGCGACATCCATCCCGGCAATGCCGCCGCATTGGCATAACGCAGGTAGCCGCAAAGGTACTCTGTATGGCCGTGGCCGCTAGAGACAAGGACTCCAAGGTCGTCGTAGTTGGGGGTATGTAACCAACCATTAACCTCGTAGTACTGTTTGTATACACGATCCAGCGGACACCACAAGGCAGAGGCGTCCCCGTTGGCGATGAAGCTCATAAAGGCGCCGACATATGCGTGTTCATCGGGCTCGTTGACCGGCGCATTGGCGTAAACGAATGACCAGATGTAGCGAGGGTCGGTATATCCGCTTACCGGGTTGGGTGGGTACTTGCCCTCCTTGTCCTCGGCTGCCCAGCTGATCAGGGCCATGGCGTACTGGCGTTGGTTGGAGGCGCATAAGATGACTTTTGCCTGCCGCTTGGCGCCGCCGATCGCGGGCAGCAACATGGAAATAAGCACGCCGATGATGGCGATGACCACCAGCAGTTCTATCAGAGTGAACGCATTTGTACGGCGGTGACGGTGCACTCCCTGAATCTCTTTTGAATTACCGATATGACCGGCGATTATTATCGCGGGTGATTAGTTGGTGTGCAACAAACTTTGTGGACGCCAACGAACGGCTTGGACGTAACGCTTGTTGGGGTAGTCCAGTGGGATCTATTCGCCGGTAGATCGTGTCAACGACTTTATCGTCAACGGTGATGTCGATAGACGCGGTTCTGGTTTTGGTGGTGGGCATGGAGGCTCTCTTTCTGTGCCGTGATGTGCAATGTCGTGCAGGTCAGCCCAGTTCGGCCTCGTAGTTCTCGACTTCTGTAAATCGCGTCGTACCGCGCAGAAGTTTGCCTAGGCGTGGCTTGCGGTCGTTGTATACTTCGACGGCATCGGCATCGGCATCGGCATCGGCGTAGCGCATGAACAGGACTCGCCGGTCGCGGACCTTGGCGTGGTTGCCTTCCGACCGGTGAAGCATCCAGCAGTTGAATATCAGGCTTTGGCCGGCCTGCATGGGTACGGAGATTTTGCCGGTCTCGTCTACTTCCAGATCGATATCACGATTCGCCTCCCTGTCGTGGACGGAGTGCTCCAACTGAATCTGCTGATTGCGGTGGCTGCATGGAATGATCCACAGGCAGCCATTTTCTTCATCGGTATCGTCGAGCACGGTGAGCGTGGAGATGGCGTTGTAGGGTTCGAGTTGGCCGTAGCCGTTGTCCTGATGCCAACCGAAGGGCATGGTGTTACCTCGCATTTTGAAGGTCAACTGGCTGGTGGCCGCTTTGACGTTGGGTCCGATCAGTTGACCGGCTACATCGACGATGGGGCCGTCAAAATAAAACTGGCGTACCACCTGCGACCGGTGATGGATGTTGGTTAGGAGTGCGTTGATTAGCCAGGTTTGCGTTGGATCGAATTGGCCCTTTTCGGCGGCCCACGCGTCCATACATTGTCGGCGCATCTGGCTGAGACCTTGATCAGTCAGTGTTTGTCCGAGCAACAAGTAGCCTTGCTGCTCGTAAAACCGGCATTGCTCATCGCTCAGGGGGCGGTAGTTGAACAGATCGGGGGCGCGTTTGACTAATCTTGTGCTCATCTCTTGTCTTTATTGGGTCAGTGTCATGCCATTATGATACAGGTGATGGCAAGGCGAATTTTCGCTGGGGGGCGTCCTTGGCAAAACGCGGTATCGGATCAATAATGGTGCCTAAGTCTGACAGTCAGGAGTCCTATCATGAAAGTTGTGATCGCTTGCGACCACGGCGGATTCGAACTCAAGGGCGGGGTGGTCAAGCAGCTCGAATCGCTGGGCCACGAGGTGGCGGACCTTGGCGCTTACCAGTACGACGCCGAGGATGATTACCCCGACTTTGCCCGTTACGTTGGCCAGGCGATACAGCACCGTCATGCGGAACGGGGCATCATTATCTGTGGGTCAGGGGTGGGGGCGTCCGTCACGGCCAACAAAATCAAGGGTGTGCGGGCCGGACTCTGTCACGATACCTACAGCGCCGGCCAATGCGTGGAGCACGATGACGTCAACGTATTGTGCCTGGGTGCGCGAATCGTTGGGACGGCGCTGGCGGCTGAACTGGTCAAGGCATTCGTCGATGCTACGTTTACCGGCGAGGCGCGGCACGTGCGGCGGCTGAATAAAGTTAACGCCATCGAGGCTGGCAGTTGACTGATCACCAATCGCCGAGTTGCTTTTCCGTTCGGGTTGTTGTCTGGCAGGGCGGGCAACAAGAATCATAAAGATGCAGGTGGCCTCGGTTTTGAAAAAAAATCGAGCAATGGCGATCAAGCTGTCTCCCTCATCGCGGAGAGAAATCGGTATTTACTGGCCAAGCGCTGGCAGTACCTTCGATAGGCGATGCCTCGCCGCCGGCCACAGGAATGGTGTAGAGCATAAATTGGCCGTCCTCGTTCTGATTGCTGCAATAGACGAGTGTCTCTCCGTCGTGTGAATAGCTGACGCCGGAAAATATTCTCGCCACCATGCGTGGACGACTGGTACCGGTGGTGTACCAGATATTCGACATCGCCTTGACGGAATCGGCCTGAGTGAGCTTTTGAATCCTTTTGCCGTTCCAGTCTTCCTTGTTTGGCTCAATACGCGCCTCTACGTCCACTGTCATCAGGCCTGATTCGCCAAAGGCGCTGTATGCGGCAGCCATCTGTTGGCCATCGGGTGAGAACCGAATGGATAGAAGGTTGGTGGTGGGGCCGAGGGCGATGAAATAAGGGTCCTTGCCGTCGGGGTCGGTGATCTGAATGCACCTTGACTGGCGACGCTGTACCGTACAGGCAATGCGCGAGCCGTCAGGTGACCATGTGGGTTCATATTCATTACCGCTTCGTGGCACGAGGGCGTGTTGTCCACTTCCGTCGGCGTTCATGACGTACAGGTCGAAATCGCCACGACGGTTGGAAATAAACGCGATGCGTCTGCCATCGGGAGAGACCGTTGGCGAGCGATCAATGCCCGGCGTTGCGGTCAGGCGGCGTTGACCGGTGCCATCAAGGTTCATTGAATAAATTTCCCAGTCACCGTCGCGATCGCTGACGTAGACAATGAACTTGCCATCGGGTGCGAACGTGGGGGACCGGTCGCAATTGCTGTTGCGACTGAGGTTGCGGGCCTTGCCGTTGGTTGCGTTGATCAGGTAAATCTGACCTCGGCCATTGACGTATACCGAGCAGACGACGTATTTGCCGTCAGGTGAAAAACGCGGTTGACGGGTGTAGCCTTGGAGCCCGAACAGGCGGCGGGTATTGTTGTCAGTGAAGTTGGCAATGTTCGCGGCGGTGACCAGTGCGAACCCTGCCGTTTCACCGGAGTAACCACCCGGGGCTGAGCCGCTATAGACCACCGCTGCTGGCCCCGCGGTCGAATCCGCTGCCGGCAATTCGTCGGGCGTGGCCGGCCGGACCCGGTGGGCGGAGATGACCATGGATGGTACCTGTCGCAAGGAATCTGGCTGGTAATGATGCGGAGCTTTTTCGAGCAACAGGAACAATTCGCCACGCCCTTCAAGGGGCACGATCACGCCGTCACGCAGCGATGCGGCGCTCCATGCAGGCGACCCCACGGGCAGATAGTCAACGTCGTGCAACGGGTCGTGTAGTCGCCAGAGGCCATCGCCTTGAGCATGCGGGAACCGTACGCGCACGTGTACCGGCCAATCAGTATTGCCGTTAAATAGCCAAGTAAGATGGCGGTCGCCACGTTTCCAGGTCCGGGCCAGCAAGGCACGGTCGAGAAAGGGATTACCGGTCTGTTCGATGAGCGTGACGAAATGCAGTATCTCCTTGCCGGCAAACAGATAGTCGCCGAGGCGGGATTCAACCTGCCGCAGGCGTTGGTTGGCCAACGCGAAACTACGCCAGTCATCGGTGGCGTAGTCGTGTTCGCCCCAGCGCCAGAACCCGTCGCTGGCCATGGCCAACTCGTACATCAATTCCGACGCGCTGACGTGTGATTCGTTGTGAGTGCCCATGAGTCCAACGTCCCAGGAACCGAGTACGTGATGTAGCCCCATGCGCCGATAGGCTGCAGATGGCCCATCCCACCAAGGACGGGTCGGGTCCTCCCAGTAGGGGGTGGCGTTAACGACGATGTAAGGCGATTCGATACTGCTTAGACCAAGTGCCATGGCCTGGGCCCGCCAGTCGCGGCGCAGGTCCTCCGTGACAAAGTCGGGCTTGCCGCTGAATGTGAAATCCGTTCGTTGGCCGCGGATTTCGGAAGCGATATCGCGAAACATTTGCGTCAGGCGGGCGCGTAGGCGGGCGAGATAATCGTCGATCAACTGGCGTTTCTCGAGCCAGACGTAACGATCGGCGCGTTCGACCTGTTCTGCGAATCCCTTGTGCTTGAGGTATTGGCCGAAACACATGTCACAGTAGCAGAGCATTTCGCCGGTTTGATCAAAGCCGTAGGCTCCGTAGGGTTCAAAATCGAACATGAGGCCGTCTATCAGGCGTTTCTGCGCCAGTTCGGCGGTAGGCTTGACAAGGCCACGCTGCCAGGGGCCAGGCTCAAGGGGGCAGGGTACGTAGGCGCCCTTGCCCTCGCCCCAAGAGCCCCAAGGCTTGTTGGGGTCACCGCCGTCGGCAACGTAGGCTTCAAAGCGCTGCAGACAAGTTCGCCCGGTTTTGTCTACCGCAAGGCGGGTTTTGAGTGCTTCAGCATGGCCGCGAAATTGTGAAGTGGAGGTTCCAAAGAAGTAGGCGATCCCCTTGGCTCGCACGTGCCTGGCGCGTTTGGCGTTGTACCCGTGATCAAGAAAAACGGAGGCTCCGACACGCGACAATCCGTCAAATAAGTCTTCATCACTGACGCCGGCATTGGAAAAATGCCACCATTGACTACGGAAGAAGCGGATTTTCTCGCGGTGGCCAATCGGCAGTGAGCCGACTGTCGCGTCATTCGTGGTGCCAGATGGCGTGGTTGAACAGCTAGAGCAGATGACCGCAAGCGTACCAGCCAGTAACACGAGGCAACTGGGCAACACTAGACGGCCTGAGGGGCGATTGTTAACGATCACGGGACTGGCCTCCAAGGTAGGAAAAAAGTTATCGGCCGCCGGTAGGGGTAACGATTGGATATCGTTACCCGGTTTACTTTTGGGCCAATGCGGTGCATAGCTTACAGCGCTCATCTAAAAATCGCATGGCTGATTGCGCGAACTGTTGCTTTCGAGGGTAAAATATGCGGTTTGCTTGGGAATATGATCGGCATGAACGCGAGGTCACCTATTTTTACTCGTTTGAAAGCCATGCGATTTACGTCCGCCACGACCGAGCGGACGATCCTGCTGGCGCCTGTGGTGGGTGTTGTGGCCGGGGTTGGCGCGATATTGTTTCACCTGATGTGCGTGTTCGTGACGCACTATTGTCTGGTAGTTTTGGCCGGATACGAACAGGGTGGGCCGGACAAAGAAGCAGGTTTTGCTGATATTTTTGGGAGAAGCGGTGCGACGTCGGGGCATATCGTGGTCTGGCTTCTGATTCTCGTACCTGTCGTGGGTGGGTTGATCAGCGGGGCAGTGGTGTACTTGTTAGCGCCCGAGGCCGAAGGGCATGGCACGGATGCGGCGATTGACGCCTATCACAATCGACGCGGCCAGATCAGGGTTCGGGTGCCGCTGGTGAAGATGGTGGCCTCGGCGATCACGCTGGGCACCGGCGGATCGGGCGGCCGAGAGGGCCCGATTGCTCAGATCGGTGCTGGTTTTGGATCATTTTTGGCCACCCAATTCAAACTATCGGATAAGGAGCGGCGCATTTTGATGGCGGTCGGTTTGGGCGCAGGGATAGGCGCTATCTTTCACGCCCCGCTGGCCGGCGCGATCTTCGCGATCGAAGTGCTTTATCGCGACCCGGATTTTGAGGCCGAGGCATTAATCCCCGCGTTCATCGGCACGACCGTGTCTTTCAGCGTGTTCAGCGTGCTGATGTTTCTTGTCACGTCACATTATGCATTTGACCCATTGTTTGTTACGCCGGCGGGCTTGACATTTGATGACCCGCTGCTGCTGGCGCCGCTGACCGTTCTGGCAGGGGCAATGGCAATGGCATCGCTGGGGTATGTCAAATGCTTCAACGGTGTGCGTAGCTTGTTTAACCGGATCGCTGTGGCAAAGATTTTTCGCCCGGCACTGGGTGCACTGGCGACGGGAGTGTTAGCCGTGACGGCGTACCTCACGTTGCGGGCTTGGTACGGAGACGACGCTGCCGAGCAATCGCTGAGCATTCTTTCATTCGGTTACGGGTTTCTCCAGACCATGCTCAACAGCGGCGACGGGCAACTGCTCATCCCGGTGCTGCTCGTGGTGGGATTAGGCAAGATGCTGAGCACCTCGCTGACGATCGGCTCAGGCGGTTCAGGGGGAGTATTCGGCCCGAGCATGGTCATCGGCGGCGCACTGGGAACGGTGGTCGGGTTGGTCTTTCACCGCTGGTTGTTGCCCGGCGTCGTGGGCCAACAGGACGTGGTTATTTTTACCATTCTGGGCATGGCCAGTTTCTTTGCCGCCGCTGCGAACACGCCGGTCAGCACGTTGATCATGGTTTCTGAATTGACGGGTAGCTATGAATTGTTGCTGCCGTCGATGTGGTGCTGCGCCCTGGCGTATATAGTCAGTCAACGCTGGACGATTTACAACGAACAGGTGAAGGGGCGTATCGACTCGCCGGCCCACCGCGGCGATTTTATTGTCGACGTACTCGAGGGCATGAGCGTGCGTGGCGTACTGACGGACACGCATCGCAATTTCCTTTCTGTGCTGCCAGGAATGGCGCTACGAGAGATGGACAAGTTAATAACCAACACGAAGCAGATTTGCTTTCCGGTAGTTGACGTTGACAGTAGATATCACGGTCTGTTCAGCCTCAACGATATTCGTCAGTTGCTTTACGATTCGGATCTGGCGGACTTGACGGTGGCCGAGGACTTGCTGACCAACATAGATCCGCTGACGATGGACATGGACTTGTCGCGGGCCATAAGCCGATTTGCCCAAAGCCAGTTCGAGGAGTTGCCTGTCGTTGGTAGCGAGGACCCGCAACAAGTGGTGGCGATGCTGCGGCGCCAAGACGTGATCGCCGCATATAACTCGCAGATGCTGCAAAAAAGCCAGTCATAGAAGATTCGTTACAGGCCAATGACAAACGACCGACGTGGCCAATATAGATTTGGGCGCCGTCAGCGGCTGCATGGCCGTCGCGCATTTGCCGCGGTATTTGCCGCGCGGGTTCGGAAAAAGATCGGGCCGATATGCCTGTACGCTGCACCAAACAATCAGAACCTGGCGCGCATGGGGCTGAGCACGTCGCATCGTGTGGGCAGTGCGGTACAACGAAACCGGATCAAGCGCCGGCTACGCGAAGCGTTTCGTTTAAGCCAGCATGATTGGCCTGGCAACTACGATTTCGTCGTTGTGGTGTATCGCCATGAACCGCTGGCTATGGGTGAGTACAGGCGGTTGCTGATGATGGGGGTAAAGGCCGTACATCAACAATGGCAGCAAAGGAAGTAGAAGATCCAGCAGCCTCGACGCTGATCAAGAAAGGCTGCCACGATGTGACGGGTCTACAATGATGCGATGTATTTTTTCAATAGTTTCACGAATGTTTTCACAACTTTTCATCTTTGTCATATTGACCTATCGTGCCACGCTAGGCGTGTTCTTGGGTGGGCATTGCCGATACCACCCCACGTGCAGCCAGTACATGATTGATGCGATCAGGAAATACGGGCCGTGGCAGGGGTTGTGGCGTGGGGTGAGGCGGATGCTGCGATGCCACCCGTTCGGATCATCAGGCTATGATCCCGCGTGAGTCACGGGTCCAGTGCAGTATGTCAATAAATGGAAGTTAATTTTGGCCGATAAAACGGACACGACCTGGCGTCGGAGACTTTCACGGGCATTTCGCCGGCTTATCACGACGCCAATGGATGAACTGAGCCGTGCTCAGCGATCGGCACGTTACGCGATTGATCTTGCGCGTCACTGTACTAGGCAGTTGAGCAAGGATCGATCGGCGCAGATGGCTGCGGCGCTGACCTACCATACGTTGTTCGGCCTGTTGCCGATGATCGTGCTGGCAATGGTGATTCTGCACGTGATGGTCGGTGAAGAGGAACAACAGCAGTTCAAGCAGACGGTCATCGAGTTTCTCTTGCCGCAACCGGCGGTGACGGTAATGGAAAGTGCTGGGCAACGCGACCTGCAACAAGTGCGCGATAATCTCTCAAAACGAATTGAAGAATTGATGGCCAAGCAGGCGCAAGTCAACTTTGGCGGCATCGGTATTGTGGGACTGTTGGTTTTTGTCTTTGGGGCCACCGGCCTATTAACGACGATCGAGCGTAGCTTCAACATCATTTTCGGTAGTGCTCGCGCCCGCCCATGGCATCTGCGCCTTCCCATATATTTTACGGTGATTACGCTGGGACCGGTCGTGCTGATTGCGGCCCAGATTCTTCAAGCGAATATGTTTGATACATTTCGATTGGGCAGTTGGACCAACTGGCTGGTCGGCCCGGCGGCCATGGTGTTGCCGCTGGCGGCAACATGGTTGGTTTTTTTTCTGTTGTACGTGCTGATGCCCACCGCCGAGGTCGGCAAGCGTTCCGCCGGGGTAGGCAGCTTTGTTGCTGCGGTGTTGTGGATCATCACCAAGGAACTATTTCGGCTTTACGTTGCAAACGCCGGCGTCACGTCGCTGTACGGAGCATTGGCGTTGTTGCCGCTGTTTTTGATGTGGCTGTGGCTGACTTGGATGATCATCCTGTTTGGGCTGGAGTTGACCTATACCCTGCAAACGCTCAAAGGCAGACAGAGCATGGAGGAGCAGGCACGGCGTGAAGCCTCAGTGCTGGGAGATCCGTTGTGGCTGGTGCCCATCATGGCTCAGATCAGCCGGGCCTTTGCCGAAGGCAAGTCAGTGGGGGCCGACGAACTGGCGAACCGCCTGCATCTTCCCGTGCGCTGCGTATGCCAATTTACCCAAAATCTGGAAGGCCACGGATTGATCCGTCGGGTGACATCGAACAAACGCGTGGAGGAAGAGTACACGTTGGCCCAGCCGCCAGCCAACATTCGCATTGTCCAGTTGCTCGAACTGGGTCGAAAAATGTCCAGTGGTTCAGGCCATGAGCTGTCTGGACCTGGTTGGTTGATGTTGGATCAGTTGGCCCAAGTTCAAAGGGATGCTGCCGGCCAGACTTCGCTTGAATCACTTCTAAATGACGGTGCACCGCAAGACCTCGCTTAGTATTGCGATGCGGTTAAAACGTCGGATGGCGCCTTCGGTATTCAACCGGAAGTGGTTACTTTTTTTCGTCGCAGATATTTGATTATCACTGCGGCAGCGGTCAGCCCCACGACCAACAGCACGACACTGATCTGACCCAGATGGGTCCAGTGCCGTACCTTTTCCACCTGGTTGGCGCCAAAGTA
>CAUZAW010000006.1:0-26590 GCA_963577735.1 Phycisphaerae bacterium
ATTCTTGGTTGTTCCATGCACGCATGCCCCATCTCCAGTACCCGTCACTGGCCATGGCCATTTCGTACATTAATTGGTCGCCGCTGATCTCGGATTCTGGATTGGCGCCGAGCATGCCGCCATCCCAAGAACCCATGATGTACTGGATGCCTTGCTTACGGTACCACTCGTGAGGCTGTTCCCACCATGGCCGATCGCGATCTTCCCAATAGTTCGTGGATGCTACGAGCAGAAACGGTGCCCGGTCTGAATTGAGTCCGCGGGCGACGGCCATCATCATCCAGTCACGCCTTGGGTTGAACGTGTAATCGGGGTAAAGTGAAAACCGGAAGTCGGGATCAATCGCCCAGATTTGCTCTGCCTCTTTGCGCAACAACGCCTCTAGGCGCATGCCAAGCGAGTGTAAATAGCCATCAAGAAACCCATGCTCGCGCAGCCAACTATAGCGTTGGGCGTAGGGAGTATTTATATCCACTCCGGTTTTGGAGTGTTCTTCAGCATATTTCCCGAAGCAATAGTCGCAGTAGCACAGCATGTCGCCATACTTGAAGAATCGGTAAGCACCGTAGGGTTCGATATCGACGAACATGCCGTCGCACCAGCCCTCTTTAACGCCTTGTAAAATGGGTTTGAAATAGACATCTTGCCATGGTTTGGGATTGAGTGGGCAAGCCACATATGACGGGCCGCCATAACCATGTCCGCCGAATGGGCGTTCGTCTTCCGGCCGATTCTGCAGGGCCTCCCATTGTTGGGGACAGGTCAGGCCGGACTTGTCCACAGCCAGTCGCAGATTCTTGTGGTTCATACTTAGGAAGCCGCAGCCGAAATACTTCATCCCGTACTTGTGAGCCAAGGTGGCCCGCTGCTTATCGACGACGCCCATGTCTACCCAGATGTTCACGTTAATACGCGACAGGTTTTCCATGAGCTGGTCGTAGGTGAACCCAGCATCTATAAAGTGATTCCACTGCTGCCAGGCCAAGCGAATTTTTTCATGCTTGGCAAACTGGCTCGGTGGTTGGGCGCCAGAGGGTTGGCTTATGAGCAACGCCACCATTGCAATTATTACTGCCGTTAGCTTTATGAAACGAACCATTGAGTCTTCTCCTGATCAATGAAAAACTTTCTACCGATTACCGTAGTGACTCTCGCTGTGAATATCTCAAAATGAGGCTGGTCTCTACAAACAGGAGGGCATTATAGCGATGAGACACATGGTCGCAGGGTATAGATAATCAATAAATAAGATGCTAAGCAAAGGTAAAACCATCGTGATGATCCCGGTGGAGTATGTGCGGTTGGGCTCGACCATATGGAATAGGGCCTTCGAAGCTGTCTGTGGTCGACCACGCCTACGCACGATGGTTTGTTAGAAGGAGGTGTGTTCGTCCAAAACGATCTTCTGCTCTTGGCGGGGATATCTACTCCGAGTTGCCGATAGGATTCTGCGGTCATTTGTGGCGTTGACACTAGGCCAAAACCAACGGGACAAAAACGATTAGTGTGTCTTATTATCTCGTGTAGGGTTTGCTGGGTGCGATCTCCGGTAGAACCGGGTATGTCCCAGTAGGCGCTGGGGGTGGGCAGATGGCCTTGGAACCTGCAAAGTTGACATACTGGCGGTCAAAGTTATAGTACTCCGCCCCGCAAGACGGCCTATGGCGGTATTAAACGCCTAGCGTAGTCAGCAGGTTTGCCGATTCGTGGCCCATTTTGGGTCGGTAACCGGGGCGAGATGAATGTGAAACAACGGTTAGTGGTTGCTTACCGCTGGTCGGTGTTCTTTGACAAGTGGATATGTCGAATTGTTACATTTGTTCTAAATGTGACACCGAGATCTCATTGTATCTGAGGAGCTTGCCCGGAATCGTCGTGGTTAACTAGTTTACCTGCGACGAGTGTTCGGGTTGTGACGTGGTCGGCGATCTTGCAAAAATCGGTCGGCTGGTCGCAGATTATTCGATCCTTGACAGGGCTTAGTCGGTTAACGCCGACGCGGTCGGTCATCGGTCGGTGTGATTAAGCTGTTAAGGGCATACGGTGGATGACTTGGCGTCGAGAGGCGATGAAGGGCGTGGGAGCCTGCGAAAAGCCCAGGGGAGCTGGCAACCAAGCTGTGATCCTGGGATATCCGAATGGGGAAACCCGATGGCTTCGGCCATCATCCGTGTCTGAATGCATAGGACACGGAGGCGAACGCAGGGAACTGAAACATCTCAGTACCTGTAGGAAAATAAAGAAACCTCGATTCCGTCAGTAGCGGCGAGCGAAATCGGAACAGCCCAAACCGCCCTTAGGGGCGGGGTTGTGGGCACCAATGTGGTATTGCGGCGGCGGCTTTGAATCAGACCCGAAAGCTGAACCATAGAAGGTGATAGTCCTGTAGGAACTGCCAATGTAAGCCTAGGTGTACCAGAGTAGCGCGGAGCTCGTGAAACTCCGCGTGAAACCGGGGGGTCCACCCCCCAAGGCTAAATACTCCTCGACGACCGATAGCGAACCAGTAGGGCGACTGAAAGTTGAAAAGTACCCCGATAAGGGTCGTTAAAAGAACCTGAAACCGTGTGCTTACAAGCGGTCGGAGCCGGACTTCGGTCTGGTGACGGCGTGCCTTTTGCATAATGAGCCGGCGAGTTAGTCTCTGTGGCAAGGTTAAGCCTTATCCAGGCGTAGCCGAAGCGAAAGCAAGTCTTAAACGGGCATCTAGTCGCAGGGGTTAGACGCGAAAGCGAGTGATCTACCCATGGCCAGGGTGAAGGGCCGGTAATACGGCCTGGAGGCCCGAACGGGTTAACGTTGAAAAGTTATCCGATGAGCTGTGGGGAGGAGTGAAAGTCTCATCAAACTCGCAGATATCTCGTTCTCCTCGAAATAGCTTTAGGGCTAGCCTCACGTTACAGCTTGTGGGGGTAGAGCTACTGGATGGGATCGGGGGCTTAACCCGCTACCCGCCCCAACCAAACTCCGAATACCACAAGTCTCTGTCGTGGGAGTCAGTCTGCGGGGGATAATCTTCGTGGACAAAAGGGAAACAACCCGGACCGCCAGCTAAGGTCCCCAATTATGTCTTAGTTCTTAAGGAAGTCAGGATGCCGAGACAGCCAGGATGTTGGCTTAGAAGCAGCCACCATTTAAAGAGTGCGTAACAGCTCACTGGTCGAGGATTCTGGCGCCGATAATGATCGGGAATAAGGCGTAAACCGAAGCTGCGGGCTCGTGCTTGCACGAGCGGTAGAGGAGCGTTCCTGTCAGCGGTGAAGCGATACGGGCAACGTTTCGTGGAGCGGCAGGAAGTGATTATGCCGGCTTGAGTAACGATAAACCAAGTGAAAATCTTGGTCGCCGAAAGCCTAAGGTTTCCTGGGGAAGGTAATTCCGCCCAGGGTTAGTCGGCCCCTAAGACGAGGCCGAAAGGCGTAGTCGATGGACAGCAGGTTAATATTCCTGCACTCCGCTGTGCGGTTGAAGCAGCGTGACGAATCTCAAAGGTGAAGCGGCCGGTTAGACGTGGTCGTTCCGGTTCCGGCTTGCCGGAAGCGGCGAGGGCATTTGAACCGAAGTTAGCTGGAGAGGTTCCTGGAAATAGCGTCTGCTGACAAGCAGTGGAACCGTACTAAAACTGACACAGGTAGGCATGGTGAATAACCTCAGGCGCTCGAGAGAACGGTAGTTAAGGAACTAGGCAAATTGACCCCGTACGTTCGCAATAAGGGGGCCCTCCTCCCTTAGGGGAAAGGGCGCAGAGAAAAGGCGCTGGCAACTGTTTATCAAAAACACAGCACTGTGCTAACTCGCAAGAGGATGTATACAGTGTGACGCCTGCTCGGTGCCGGAATGTTAAGGAAGTGGGTTATCTGGGTTCGCCTAGAGAAGCTCACGACTGAAGCACCGGTAAACGGCGGCCGTAACTATGACGGTCCTAAGGTAGCGAAGTTCCTTGTCGGGTAAGTTCCGACCTGCATGAATGGCGTAATGACTGGCGCACTGTCTCAACTACCGACTCGGTGAAATAGAAGACGCGGTGAAGATACCGCGTACCCGCGGCAAGACGGAAAGACCCCGTGGACCTTTACTATAGGCTGGTATTGGCCACGAGCATGTTCTGCGTAGGATAGGTGGGAGGCGTTGAAACCCCGGTTTTGGCTGGGGCCGAGCCATCCTTGAAATACCACCCTGAATATACTTGTGACCTAACTTTGAACCCGTGAAACCGGGCCAAGGACCGTGCTAGCTGGGTAGTTTGACTGGGGCGGTCTCCTCCTAAAAGGTAACGGAGGAGTGCAAAGGTCGGCTCAGCGCGGTTGGAAACCGCGTGTCGAGTGCAAGAGCATAAGCCGGCTTTACTGTAAGACTTACTCGTCAAGCAGTCACGAAAGTGGGCTCTAGTGATCCGGCGATTCCGTGTGGAAGGGTCGTCGCTCAACGGATAAAAGGTACCCCGGGGATAACAGGCTGATCGCATCCGAGCGTCCATAGCGGCGATGCGGTTTGGCACCTCGATGTCGGCTCATCACATCCTGGGGCTGCAGGCGGTCCCAAGGGTTGGGCTGTTCGCCCATTAAAGTGGTACGCGAGCTGGGTTCAGACCGGCGTGAGCCAGGTCGGTCCCTATCTGCCGTGGGCGCAGCAACTTTGAGAGGATTCTTCCCTAGTACGAGAGGATTAGGAAGGACGAACCCCTGGTGCGCCGGTTGGACCGCTAGGTCCACAGCCGGGTAGCTAAGTTCGGCAGGGATAACCGCTGAAAGCATCTAAGCGGGAAGCCCCCCTCGAGATTAGAGTTGCATGTCGCCTTGTGCGACGATAGACCCCTCGTAGACTACGAGGTTGATAGGCCGCAGCTGTAAAGGTTGAAAGACCCTCAGGTGAGCGGTACTAACGGTCGAGTGCTTAATCACGCCGACCCTTGACCCACTAAAGTTGGTCAAGGTGTTGGGCAAACAAGCTCCTTATAGACAACAATGTGATTGGTTGTCACATGAAGATAGTTATGTGCAGTTCGACGTCCACTTGAAAAGTCAATAGCAGGCTGCGGCGTGCAAGTTGCAGGGCACATACGCGGCCAAGGCGGACGATTGCTCAGCAGGCATCGTTCGTGTTTGTCGGTGATCATAGCAACGGGGTCACACCTGATCCCATACCGAACTCAGCAGTTAAGTCCGTTGCGCCGATGATACTGCCACAGCGGGAAAGTAGGTCGTTGCCGACTTTTATCCAACCCCGTGAGCCTAAAGCTCGCGGGGTTGTTTTTTAACCGGGCCAGATTGACCGGACAATATAGTCAAGGATTTCTGCCATGGTACGGTGTAAGTGATGGTCTGATACCCGGGATTCACTATGATCGTGGCGATTCAAGGCGTTGGCGCGCAACTTGACGAAAAGGGCCTCACTTACCATAAGTAGAATATGAAAATTACCGCGGTCCATACCCACGTTTGCCAGGCCCGCATGCGAAACTGGGTTTTCGTCAAGGTGCTCACAGATCAGCCCGGCCTGTACGGTTGGGGAGAAGCCACTCTCGAATACAACACCCGCGCAGTAGTTGGTGCTATTGAGGATCTTGCCCAACTGATCGTCGGCGAGGATCCTACTCGTATCGAATTCCTCTGGCAGATGATGTTCCGCCAGCACTTTTGGCACGGCACTGGCACCGTTCGCGGCACGGCGATCAGCGGCATTGACATTGCCCTTTGGGACATTGCCGGCAAGATCCACAACGTTCCCTGCTACAAGCTCTGGGGTGGGCCGGTACGTGACCACATACGCACCTACTGTCATCTGGGCGATGGCAACATGGAGTCCATGTACCTGACAGGCTCGCACGAGAACTTTGCCCAGCTCGCCCAAGAGGCGGTTGCCAATGGTTTTACCGCATTCAAGGCCATGGCGGTACCTGAGACCATGCCTTTGGAAGGTAATGGCCCTATCCGCAAGGCCGAGGCCAACGTCGCCGCTATGCGTGACGCCGTTGGCGATGAAATCGACATCATGGTCGACTGCCACGCTCGACCTTCGCCACCCATGGGGTTGGCGTTTGCCAAAGCTCTCGAGCCCTACCGCCTCTACTGGTTTGAAGAACCCTGTTGGCCCGAAAGGCTCGACGACATGGCTGATATCCAGCGGGCCGTGGCCACCCCCATCGCCACCGGCGAGCGCATGATTAGTCGCTATCCATTTGTTGAGTTGCTCGAGAAACGTGCCGCCCGAGTCGTACAGCCGGACATCACCCACACCGGCGGCTTGAGCGAAGCCCGCCGCATCGCCACCATGGTTGAGGCCTATCGCATCGCCTTGGCGCCGCACAATCCCGCCGGGCCCGTCTCCACAGCAGCCTCTATCCAGTTGGGTTTCGCTGAGCCTTCCTACATCATCTGTGAGTCTGTCCGCGGCGATGTGCCTTGGCGCGATGAGGTAGTGAACGAATCAATCACCGTCTTGGAAAAAGGCCGACTCGTACTGCCTCCGGAAAAACCCGGCTTGGGTGTGGAAATCAACGAAGACAAGGTCAAGGAGCATCCTTTTGAACAGGAATTGCTTCAGCGATCCTTCTACAGCGACGGCGCTGTTGGTGACTGGTAATGTCCCACGTCGCGTCCGCTGCCTTGCCAGCCTAGAGGTGAAATTTCATCTGACTGCCGTCCCTGGTGCCAGTGCTTGTGTAGGCGGTGCTCGTTGCTGCCATTGAGGTATAGGGCCAACTCGGTGTTTTTTGCAGAACATGGCCAGCTTCATGTTGCGCTTTTGCCACACAAATCGTGACGCAACACCCGTTCGTTGACGAGTTGATCATTGTTTGCAGGTGTCTGCGCTTATGCCCCGTTTGCCGTTGCTTCCATCAAGCCCTTCATGTACCCCACGGCAAACAACCGCCCCAGCATGGTGTACCCACTGTTTTCCGTTGTTTCCCCCTCCAGCACCGGTACGTGATCCGGCCGCATTGGGCCGTCAAAACCGATTGACCGGTAAGCACGGATTGCCGCCGCCATGTCGGTGATACCGTTGTCGTGAAACGTCTCAGCGAACCGCGGCACGGTTCCGTCCACGTCACGAAAGTGAACGAAATGTATGTGGTCGCCAAAATATGCGATCGTTTCCGGTATTGACACGCCCATTTCCGCAAATGTTCCCTGACAAAAGCACATTCCATTGACTGGGCTCGACGAAATCTGGAACAGTCGGTCGAACCCTTCGACGCTGCTTATGATCTGGTCTTGGCCAGCCAATGATCCCATGGGCGGATCGTCCGGGTGCATGGCCAGTTTGATGCCAGCGTTTTCGGCAACAGGGATGATACGCTTGAGGAAATATTCCAGGTTGTCCCACAACTGCTCGCGGCTGACGGTTTCGCTGGTCGGCCGCTTAAAGGTGTCAATGTCAAACCCCGTCACCAGTGCCCCGCCCCGCTGCGGTTGCGTAACCGACGTTCGAGACCAGTCGCCGTCCGGTATGAAGTTGTAACAGATCACTTCAACGGCAGCTTTGCCCAAGTCCTTGATCAGCGACGTCCAAAGTTCAATTTGCTCATCGCGTCCGGGGCGGCCGTGCACGATCTGGTCGTGGGGAATGTATCCTTCAAAAACTGTCAGTTGCATTCCCGCCGCCTCGACACGCTGCTTGAGTTGGCCTATCGTCAGACTCAGGGTAGGTGGATAACGCCCGACAATATCCGTTACCCCGACCTGTGCTGCCAACCGCAAATTCGATTCTGTAAATGGCGTGACTACCATGGCAATCCGCATCATTTATTCCTTCTTCGTTGTCTGTAGGCTTACTCCACACGCCATCACGCGCACTATATTACCTTCCTAGGCGGGCCAATCCCCTGCATGATGCCCCAAATTAATTTACGTAGTTGCCTGTGGCTGGCGTGACCCGACCAGTTCGTCGTTGGTCTTGAACCGCTCCAACGCCTTGAGCAACTGTTCGACCTGTTGTACCGGCCGCATGTTAAACAGCCGCCGACGCAGTGCTGACATGGTTTGCAACTCATTGCCGCTCATCAGCAGGTCTTCCTTGCGTGTGCCTGATGCCGCCAGGTTGATAGCTGGGAACACCCGCTGATCCGATACCTTGCGGTCCAGGATCAATTCCATGTTGCCGGTGCCCTTGAACTCTTCGAATATCACTTGATCGCCGCGGCTACCAGTATCGACCAAGGCTGTGGCCAGTGTGGTTAGCGATCCACCTTCCTCAAACAGGCGGGCAGCACCGAACAGTTGCTTGGGGATCGCTAGCGCGCCTGAATCCACGCCACCGGTCAGCGTGCGGCCAGAATTTACCAGTTGCGGAGCGTTGTTGAATGCACGGCCGAGTCGTGTCAACGAGTCCAGCAGCACCACCACGTCCCGCCCAGCCTCCACCATGCGCTTGGCACGCTCGATCGCCAGCATGGCCAGCCCTACGTGTTGCTCCACGTCGTGATCGTTGGAACTGGCTAGCACGTGGCAGGGCACGTTGCGGCGAAAATCGGTTACCTCCTCTGGCCGCTCATCGACCAGCAAGGCAAAAACCTCCACTTCCGGGTGGTTCTTGGAGATGGCAAACGCAATGTTCTGAAGCAAAGTGGTTTTGCCTGCCTTCGGCGGCGACACGATCAGCCCGCGTGTCCCGTACCCGATGGGGCAGAATAGGTCGATCAGCCGACAGGCTGGCGGGCAGCCAGGATACTCCAGATTCATACGCGGCTGCGGATCGATGGTCGTCAGATCCTCGAAGCGCCGGTGATTGGCATACGCCGACGGTTCCTGGCCGTTGATACTCAGGATTTGATCCACCCTCCGCGCTTGCGGGTCGATCGCTGTAGCCTTGACCTTTTTATTTTTTTTATTTTTGCTTCGCCTATGGTCCCCGTTTTGCTGCTTATTGTTTTGGCCGTTGCCCCCCATACGCGAACCTAAGTCAACTTCCAACTCAAGGCCGGGGCGTAGGTCCATGTTGCGCACCATGTTGGCGGGTACGACTGGGTCACTTGGCGTACTCAGTAAGGTTCCGTCCAGTCCGCGCAGTCGCCCGTCCTTGCCACCCCGCAATTCCAAGAAGCCTTTATGCGTTGGTTTCATCTTAAGACAAGCCGTACACGCAAAATTGCGCGATCGACGCGGCTAACCGGCAACGTTCACGTGCCGACCGATGCGCTACAGGGCTTAACGATCCTCGCTTCCCTGCAGCAGGCGGTTCCTAAAGGATTGAGTGCGGCGTCAATCGCCAAGCCACTCTTCAGACACTATCACCCATTGTGATCTTTTCCCCACAGAAAGAACAAACCAACAATACCGTTATTGACCTTTTTCTGCAAGAACACCGCTGACAATTATAGCATGGCAGGTCCCAAGCACAGGAGGAGCGCCATAAGATATTTTATTGAAATGCTTTGCATTTTAAACTCTGTTTTTCCGGCCGTCGCATATACCTGCTGGCGATGCGTCAATCCTCTTCGGCCTTGGGCTTGTACGCTGCGGCGATCTGTTGCTGCACATTGCTGGGCACCGGCTCATAGTGGCTCAGTTCCATCGTAAATGAACCCTGCCCGCCCGTGACGCTTTTTAGCTGGTTCTGGTAGTTGCTGACTTCTGCCAGCGGCACTAGCGCCTTGATCGCCGACACATCACCGGCCAGCATGTCCGTGCCCTGGATGCGGCCTCGCTTGCCTGACAGATCACCCGTGATGTCGCCTAGGTACTGGTTGGGTACCGACACTTCAATATCCACGATCGGTTCCAGCAGCACCGGCTTGGCCTTGGCGAATGCGTCCATGAACGCGCGTTTGCCCGCGGTTACGAACGCCACTTCCTTAGAGTCTACCGGGTGGTGCTTACCGTCGTACACTGATAGTTTGACGTCCTGCACCGGGTAGCCGGCAATAACACCACTCTCAAGTACCTGGCGAACGCCTTTCTCCACGGCAGGTAGAAACTGGGCGGGGATGCTGCCGCCGAAGGTGTCGTTGGAAAATTCAAAGCCAGCGCCGCGTTGCAAAGGTTCGATGCGTAAATATACCTCTCCAAACTGGCCGGAGCCGCCCGACTGTTTTTTGTGGCGGTGGTGGCCTTCGGCCTTATTCAGGATCGTCTCGCGGTAGGCAATCTTGGGTGGCTTGGTGTCCACCTCCACCTGGTATTTGCTCTTTAGCCGTTCCAGAATTACCCGCAGGTGCATGTCGCCCATGCCGTTGATGACCATCTCTCTGGTGGTGCTGTCGCGGGTGATCGCAAAGGTCGGGTCCTCCTCGTCGAGCCGTTGCAGTGCGTCGCTGATCTTGCCCTCGTCGCCGCGGCTCTTGGCCGTTACCGCTAGGCCGAACATCGGCTTGGGAAACGCTGCATCCTTCATTTTGATGGAGTTGCCGTTAGCCGATTCGTGCAACACGCTGGCAAACTTCACCTCGTCGACCTTGATTATCGCGCAGATATCGCCGGGCACTACCGAGTCTATCTCCGTGTGTTCGCCACCGTGGACCTGATACAGGTGGTTTACCTTGATCGGCTTGCGTTGCCCGTCTACGTATAACTGCGTGTCCTTGCTGATGGTCCCCTGGTGCACGCGGAACACGCTCATCTTCCCGAACCGGTCGTTGACCACCTTGAACACGTGCGCTAGAACTTCCTTGTCCGCGTCCGGATCAGCGTCAAATTGCTCGGCGTCTTCGCCACCGCGCGTAAAAGTGTGCGGGTTGCCCTCCGTCGGATTGGGCAGCAACTTGACGAATACATCCAGCAGTTCGCGGATACCGATCAGCGTTTCATGGTTGTCATGATTGCGAGCACTGGTAAAACAGATTGGGACCAAGTGTCCGTCTCGCAGCGCTTTTTCGAATGCGCCGTGTAGCCGCTGCGGATCAACCTGGCCTTGTTCTAGGTAATCCTCCATCAGTTCGTCGTCCACTTCAACCACTTGCTCCACGATAGCCGTGTGCGCTTCTTCCACCGATATGGCACTGTCTCCTTCCGTATTGAAAAAGCAGTCCACCACTGCCGTCCCGTCCGACGAAGGCAGGTTAATGGGCAGGCACTCACGGCCAAATGATTCTTTGATTTGATCGGTCAGGGTTGCCAGGTCGATGTTTTCCGCGTCCATCTTGTTGACAATGATCATCCGACACAAGCCCTGTTCCTTGGCCCGGTCCATCATCCGCCGGGTCACCGACTCGATGCCCGCCGAGGCGTTGATCACCACCGCCGCTGTCTCCGCCGCCCACAGAGCCGCCAGCGACTGAATGGCAAAGTCCGAGGCCCCGGGTGTGTCTATCAGATTGATGTGTTTTCCATTGTAATCGCAGTGTAATACGGTATTGAACAGGCTGTGTCCGTGATCTTGTTCTTCATCGGTAAAGTCGCTGACGGTATTGGCCTTCTCCACCAGTCCAATGTTGCCAATAGCGCCGGTCTCTTTGAGTATTGCTTCGATCAGGCTGGTCTTGCCGCTGCCGCCATGGCCAACTATTGCGATGTTACGGATATCCTTGGTGGTATATGTGGGCATCAATCTGGCTCCTTCTGCGCACGGGCAGGCCCCAATCGTCCGCTGATCCCTAGAAAATATAGATTATACGTTGTTCGGATCGGCTGTTCATCTTCAACTGCCGAATCCCATATTTCACCGAAACAGATTGTATCTGACGATGCACCAGATGGCGTGTAGTCCGTCACGCCATCCAATTTTTTTGCCCTCCTCATATGTCCTGCCGTAATACAGAATTCCCACCTCGTAGATACGCAGGCCCTTGCGGGCGATCTTAGCCGTGATCTCCGGCTCAAAGCCGAAGCGGTTTTCCGTGATCTTGATTTCCTGGATCACCTGCCGGCGAAAGACCTTGTAGCATACTTCCATGTCCGTCAGGTTCAGGTTGGTGAATATGTTGGACAGCATCGTTAGCATGCGGTTGCCCAGCGAATGCCAGAAATACAAGACCCGGTGCGACTGGCCACCGATGAAGCGAGAACCGTATACCACGTCGGCTTGGCCAGCCTCGATTGGCGCTATCAGGTTGAAATAATCCTGTGGATCATACTCAAGGTCAGCGTCTTGCACGATCACGATGTCGCCCGTGGCCGCAGCGATCCCCGTCCGCAGGGCCGCACCTTTGCCTTGGTTTTCCTCGTGGAAAAGAACATGTATATGTTCTCCCCCAGCCAGTTCTTTTAATTTTTGTGCCGTGTCATCTGACGATCCGTCGTCGACGAGGATAATCTGTTTCTCAATGTCAACGGCCTGCACCCGTCTTACCAGTTCACCGACAGTGTTCATCTCGTTATAGACCGGGATAACCACGGACAGCTTCATATGGCGTGGGCAAACCTTCGTTTTGACGCCGCGACAGGTGCGGTCCCTAAATCATAGCGATTTTCGTTATCCTTATATAGTAATGGCTGATTCGTCCCGACTGCTCCAACTAGACTGCGACCACGTATGGCACCCTTTTACGCAGATGAAGCATTGGCGATGCGCCGATCAGTTGATTATCGAGCGAGGCGACGGGTTCTACCTCATCGACACCAACGGCCATCGCTACATAGACGGCGTCTCTAGCCTCTGGTGCAACGTCCACGGCCACAATGTCCCGCAGATCAACCAAGCCATACGTGATCAGCTCGATCGTATTGCCCACACCACACTGCTTGGCTTGGCCTCGCCTCCCAGTATCGAGTTGGCCGGGCGCCTTTGTCATATCACGCCCGGGTCGCTCAACAAGGTTTTCTATTCCGACGCCGGGTCCACAGCTGTCGAGATTTCACTCAAAATGGCAGTTGGGTACTGGTACCACAGTGGGGAACCCAAAAAAAATCGCTTTATCGCCCTCCAGGGGGCCTACCACGGCGACACGGTCGGAGCCATGTCTGTCGGCTACAGCGATTTGTTCCATCGTCCCTTTGAATCAATGGCTTTTACTTCCACTTTCGTCCCCGTGCCCAACCCTTGCCTTGTTGTTCATGAGACGCCCGCTGGTGTCTGGCCCAGCGAGCAGGAGGCGCTTAACCAGTCACTGCTCGATCAATGTCTCAACGAGTTAGCTGCCGCACTCAAACGTCAGGCTCACCAGACTGCTGCCATCATTGTCGAACCGGTCATGCAAGGTGCCGCGGGCATGGTCTGTCAGCCGTCCGGTTTCATCCAGGGTGTCGCCCAGTTGGCCCGCGAGCATGACGTACTGCTCATCGCCGACGAAGTCGCCACCGGCTTTGGCCGTACCGGAAGCATGTTTGCCTGTCAGCATGAGGAGGTTGAACCGGACATCATCTGCCTAGCTAAGGGGCTGACCGGAGGGTACCTGCCGCTGGCTGCGACCGTTTGCAGCGATGAAATAGAGCAAACTTTTTGCGGCGAAATCGATGATTGCCGCGCCCTGTATCATGGCCACACATACACCGGCAACGCCCTTGCCTGCGCTGCGGCCCTCGCCTCGCTAGATCTGTTCGAACAAAACGACCTGATCAACCACATCAACCAGAGTGCTGTCATTGTCAGTGATCGCCTCGCGGCTTTGCATGATTGTCCGCACGTGCTCGACGTCCGTCACCGCGGCCTGATGATCGGTATTGAACTTGGCCGGCACCAGAACACCGCCAAGCCCTTCGAACCCGCCGGCCAAGCCGCCTCCCAAATATGTTTGGCCATGCGTCCCAAAGGCCTGATCGTCCGGCCCTTGGGCAATGTCATCGTCCTTATGCCCATCCCCGCTATGGACCATACCACGCTCGGCCATATGTTGGATATCGTGGTCGATACAATCATTAACTATCCTTGGTAGCGACTGCCAATACGACACCCAAGCCTCGGGTCCACCCCCTTTGGTGGCAGACTCCTGCAACTTTTTGCCCCAACCAAGCACACTGACTCCGCACTCAATTGCTTGTTTTATAAGGCCTTGCGACATGTGGGTGCCATGTTGTCCCTGCCCGCTACTGGCATCAGCTTTGCCTAATCATGTTCGGAGATTCTTTACTCATGGTTATTGCGCGCCCCAAGTTCGAGCCGCGGTTCAACGTCTTGTTGACGGAGGATAGGCCTCACCCCGAATCCCATTGGACCCGCCAGTTGCCCCGCCTGTTGCAGCCGCAGGGCGTCCAGTCCTATGTGGCACACACCGGTTGTGAGGCTATCGACTTGGCGGAGCAGATGCAGTTTCACGCGGTCGTGGTGGACCTGCACCTTCCCATCGGTGCCGCCGCCGATGATCACCCGGCAGTGGATAATGCCAGTGGCGGCGGCATGTGGTTGCTCGAGTTAATTCGTAGGCTACCCGACCGCCCGCCTGTAGTCGTCCTGCGTAAGCCCGACTTCAGTCAACGCCAGGCCGAGCGCATGCTCAACCAGGCTTTGCGGCTGGGCGCCTTTAGCGTCATGAACAAACCCGTGGATATCGAGCAACTGCTGGGTGTCTTGCGCAGACTCATGGACCGCCGATACAGCGGCGCCTGGCCCAATGAATAAGACAACGCAGAAATCGTGCGACCATTTTTAGTCGTTTTAACCACAGTGTTCTTGTGTAGGAAAAGTTGAAGGAGATCACCACATGAAGTTTCGACCACTAGGTGCCAAGGTGCTCGTCAAACGTGCCGAGGCAGAAACACAAACCACTTCGGGCATCTACCTACCCGAGTCTGCGGCCGAAAAGCCCCAGCAGGCCATGGTCATCGCCGTGGGCGACGGCAAACCCATCGACGGCGGTCAACGTAGTGACTTGCAGGTTAAGATCGGCGATCGCATCCTCATTGGCAAATGGGGTGGCACCGACGTCAAAGTGGACGACGAAGAAATGCTCATCATGGATGAGAGCGACATCCTCGGCGTCGTCGAGTAACTCCCCTTGGGGAATGCCCCTACCAACACCGACTTGACTTAAAAGTCAAAAACATAACGGAGCATCACAAAATGGCAGCAAAAACCATCAAATTCGACAATGAAGCGAGGGAGGCGATCCGTCGTGGCGTCGCTAAACTTACCAAGGCCGTCAAGGTCACCCTTGGACCTTCGGGTCGCACCGTCATCCTGGAAAAATCCTTCGGCTCGCCCACCGTTACCAAAGATGGTGTCACCGTGGCCAAGGAAGTGGAAATCGAGGATCCACTGGAAAACATCGGTGCCCAGATGGTCAAGGAAGTCGCCTCCAAAGCGTCCAAAGACGCAGGCGATGGCACTACGACCGCCACGATCTACGCCGAGTCAATCTTCACCGAGGGTCTTAAGAACATCGCCGCCGGCGCCAATGCCAATCAGGTCAAGCTTGGCATCGATAAGGCAGTAGATGCGCTTGTCGGCGGGTTTGCAAAGGCTTCTAAGAAGATCACCTCTTCTGAGGAGATCGCCCAGGTCGGCACCTGCGCCGCCAATCAGGATGAGCAGATCGGCCAGATTATTGCTGAGGCCATGGACAAGGTGGGTAAAGACGGTGTCATCACCGTCGAGGAGGGCAAGAGTCTGGATACCACTGTTGAACTCGTCGAAGGCATGCAGTTTGACAAGGGGTACTTGTCACCGCACTTTGTTACCGACCCAGCTCGCCTAGAGTCTGTTCTCGAAGACGCGTATGTGCTGATTCATGAAAAAAAGATCTCCAGCGCCAAGGATCTTGTTCCCCTGCTGGGCAAGATCGCCGAGGCGGGCAAGAGTCTGCTCATCGTGGCTGAGGATATCGAAGGTGAAGCACTGGCGACCCTCGTGGTCAACCGGTTGCGAGGCGTGCTGCAAGTTTGTGCAGCCAAGGCACCCGGTTTTGGTGACCGGCGCAAGGCCATGCTCGAAGACATTGCTACCCTCACAGGTGGCCGTGCCATCATGGAAGAGTTGGGTATTGAACTTGAAAAGATTGAACTGTCCGACCTTGGAAGGGCTAAGAAAATTGTCGTTGACAAGGAAAACACCACACTCATTGAAGGCGGTGGTAAGTCCAGCGATATCAAGGGCCGTATCGAAGCCATAAAGGCCGAAATTGATCGTTCCACTTCCGATTATGACATCGAGAAGCTTCAAGAACGCTTGGCCAAACTTGCCGGAGGTGTCGCCCAGATTAACGTCGGTGCCGCCACTGAGTCGGAGATGAAGGAAAAGAAGGCCCGCGTGGAAGATGCCATGCACGCCTGCCGGGCCGCGGTTGAGGAAGGCATCCTGCCTGGTGGTGGCGTCGCCATACTCACCGCACGCAAATTACTTGACAAGGTAGCGACCCAAGGCGACGAGAATATCGGCGTGGATATCGTCCGCCGTGCCATTGCCGCGCCCATCAAGCAGATTGCGGAAAACGCTGGGGAAGATGGGTCTGTCGTGGCCTCCAACGTGGAAAACAACAACGATGCCTCTTACGGCTTCAACGCACTCACCCATGAGTACGGGGACATGATCCAGATGGGCATCATTGTTCCGGCCAAGGTCGAGCGCATCGCACTGCAAAATGCCTCGTCGATCGCCGGACTGCTGCTGACCACCGATGCCGTGATTACCGAGATCAAGGAAAAGCAAAAGAAAGCCGGTGGCGGTGCACCGGGAATGGAAGACATGGATTACTAGATACCCCTGCGCCGCCTAGGCAGCGCAGAATATACATACCCCACCAGCGTCGCTCACTAAACTGAGCGGCGCTTTTTTCATGCGCCTCTGTGCGACGCCTCATATCACCTATTAGCTATAATTTTCAACCGATGTCGATTGACCGTGTGACATCCTCTGCATCATGTGCAACAAGCAGCGATTTGACTTGCATGAGTTGTCTTGATCGTGCATACATTGCCGCACTTGAGGACGATTCTATCACCGATTAAGCAGTGTGTTCTGATCGCTGCCCATAATGCCCGGCTTTCCGGGTACTTAATTACATGGTGGGGTAGTTATACCCAGACGGTCATGAAGATGGCGTCTTCTTTGAGTTTTCCGGTGAGGACGCCTATGGAGGTAGTGACGAATTTGACTTCGTAGTCGGGGTGTTCGTCGAGCCACTCGTTGACCTGTTCGTCAAGGTGGTCGATAGCATCGAGGCGCAGCTTGGCAACAAAAGTACGAACGTGGGTTGCGCCTTGGCCGGTCTTGTTGGGGGCTCGTTTCCAGTTTTCCTGGTATTGGCCGTGGCGGTCGAAGGTTTCAATTCTTTTGGCTTCGGTCTCGGGGTCCTCCTCGCTCAGTTCGATGCTTTCCAGTTCTTCAGTTTCGTTCGCCTTGACTGTTTTGGGCTTGGCATCGTCGTCATCTTCCACCACCTCGATATCTTCAAGCTCTTCAGCATCTTCAAGTTCTTCGATGGGAATGGCGTGGGCCAGCAGGTCATCATTATCAGAATTGGTTGATTGGGAATGTTTCTTGTGTTTGGACATGATGTTGCTCCCGAGCAAAGCAGTACTGAGTGATCCTACAGACGTTCGTGTACCCACAATGTTATCGCAGGGGGCAGGTAAAATACAGGTTTACGGTTGTGCATTTTGGCTCAATCAAGCAGTTGGGCCCGCCAGTGGGGGCCGGTGATGCGGTCGAGCCGGACAAGGCCCACGCAGTGCTGGAATTGCAGGTTCAAGACGATGCGACTGGCAGACCAGAGAATGGGCCGGACGTGACCAATATCAATGCGTTTTACGCTGCCACGGTCACCACTGATGGGGCCTTGGTAGGCTAAATAGGCGTAGCGGTGGTCGTCAAACTGGTGGACAGGCCAGTGCCGGGTGATAGGCCAGCACCAGCTTGGGTGGGTCACACGTGCGGACCAGAGCGGGACATTGGGGACCCCCAACGCTGCTGGTGGCTGAAAGAGCCAGTCGTAGTGGGCGGCGTGACGGGTATCGTGTCGCAGCAGGACGGTGGTTAGGTGGGGCATGGGGGGGTGATCGGGGGTGCTCTGCCCTTCGGCTCGCAGTTGAACATTATCGCGGTTGGTTGAACTTTAACGGTACGCTTGCTCGGCAGCGGTAATTGTTTATGCTCAGTATGATAACATCGTAAATATCTTGGCAGGAGAACAGCGATCATGATTTCTTTACGCCTATCTACGATTCTGCTGGTTGCAGCAGCAGTTGGCCTATGCGGCTGTCAGTCCAACCCGGTGCTGCGTAAGCGAGGTCTGGATGCCCTTGCCGACGGTCAACTGACGCAGGCCGAGGCGCACCTGACCAAGGCCATTGATCAGGCTCCCACTGACTGGAGGGCGCACTTCTATCTGGGCAAGGTGTTTTTGCGTGCAGACCGAGATCTGGACGCACAACTGTCGCTGGAAAAGGCGCTGGCGTTGGCCCCAGATGGGCATTATGCGGCAGTGATCATCGACGACCTTGCGGCTGCCCATTTTAAACAAGGCGACTATAAAGGGTTGGCCGTACTGCTCAAGAAGGTGTGCGACGCCAACGGCAAAAGTTACGACTTTCGACGCCAAGGCAATTTTCTGGCCCAAATGGGCGATCCGGATGGGGCGATCAGAGCATTGCGCAAAGCAGCAAAGTTTGCCCCCGAGGATGTTCAGCCGCACGTGGATATGGCCAACCTTTACAAATCGATGGGTGATAGCACCCGCGAAATCGAGTCATTGCGGCGGGCGTACATGATCAAGCCCAACAACCCACAGGTGAACAAGCGGTTGCAGGCGTACGGCCAAGTACCGGGTCCAACAGCGGGGTTGCATCCGCAGGACTAAGTTTTGGTGCGGCCCTAGGCGGGGTAGTCGGGCTTCTGCTGCCAGTCGATTTCCGTGGTCCCCGGGATGCCCTGATATTCACGGGGAAACTGATAGTCTTTGCGCAGCGGGTGGCCGACCCAGTCTTCGGGCAAGAGGATGCGACGTAGGTCGCTGTGACCGTCAAAGACAATGCCCATCAGGTCGAACGCTTCTCGCTCGTGCCAGTCGGCCGCAGGCCAGATGTCCATGACGCTGGGAATCTGCGGGTTGTCGCGATCGGTGTAGACCTTAACGGCAAACCAGTGCTTGTGTCCGGTTGAATACAGGTCGTATACGGCGCAGAGTTGGTTGTCCGCCACATAATCAACGGCCGAGATGCAGGCTAGAAAGTCGAATGCCAGTGTGTCGTCGGAGTGCAGGAACTGGGCGATGGTTCGCCAGTGTTGGCCGGTGGTGTGGATACGCGGATGCTTGTCCTGAGGCAGCGATTCGCTTATGGCATCTGTGAACTGTTGGTTAAGCCTTGTGGCGATGGCGGTGGCGTCCATCATGTGTGTCCGTTAACAGTTAAGGGTCGCTGAACATGGTAGCGGCGCAGCAGAGTCAGGTCCATTTGGCTGATCCATGCTGGGGTTAGATAAATAAAAATGCTGATTGGAGCGATGGCGCGTGGAACTGTTCAAGTTGATTGTCGGCGAAGGCGTCGGCATCGATTTCGGTGTTGCGGCCGGGAACCTGGCGAGTGTGGCGTAGAAAGTGGAATGCTTCATGGGCGACGATCCAGACAATGGCCTGATCGAGGTCTTCCAGTTGGGTCTTGCCACACAATCGATACCACTGGCGGCCAGTGTGAGGGTCGTAGCAGAGTACGCCTCGGCGACAGCCGCGTGGGGTGTGGGGAAAACTGCCGTCGGGGCGGCAGTAGAGCGGCCGCTTACGGGTCACGGTGTGTGACGGAAAGGGCCCAGGCGCGTGGCGATTGATGCGAAAGGTCGATCTTGCTTTTATCGGATAGATGCAATTGCCGTAGACGCCTTCGTAGCGTTGGTGGCCACGATCGATGCGCAGGGATTCCACTGCGGTCGTATCGTACCGCTCGAGGAACCTTCGCATCCAGGCAAGGGACCTTTCGGCATTGTTGCCGGGCAGGATGATGGTCCATTTCATGTAAGGCAGTGTAATCGGCCGTACGTTGGTCCGTCTACGGGCGGCGTCACCGGTGATGCTCCCCTGCAATTGGGTACAGGATACGAAAGACGTTGTGTCGTCAGGTGCGCTCACGTATGAGGTCGCGTATGCGGGCCAGGACCAGGCGATAGGTGCCGACGAGCCCATGCTTTTGCTTGCGGCGGCTGACGAACCTAAAAAGCCCTTCCAGTCGGGGGATGCCGAGGACGCGTAGTCCTCCATAGGCAGCGATAAGTACGCGGGCAGTGGATTTTTTGTTCAGTACAGCGGCGGCCTTCCTAGGCGTGAGGTTTCGCCAGAGAAATTTCCGGTCCCGGCCGTGGATGACACGCACCTGCCCATGAACAAAGCCCGGTACCAGGTGCATGCAGTTGTATTCCGGGCCCAAGGTGGCGATGCGCAGGTTGCTGTCGTACACCGCTTCGCGGAATGAGTACTGATCATGGAACGGTCGCCAGCGTGAGAACGTGGGTTTTAAGTGCTTGAGTTGGTATTCGTGCGTGGTCAGCCACTTTGGGAAAAAGTTGTCGGTATCTGGTGTTTTTCGGTAGGCAACCACGCCGGTGTTGAAGCCAGGGAAGCAGGGGGGCAGGGGTGGAATTGCCTGGGTGGCACGGAAGGAGGGCAACACTGCGGCGATATCAAAGTGGTCGAGCAGTTCGTACAGGTCGGCGATGGACTGGCAGATATATGTGTCCGTGTCGATGAAGATCGACTTGGCGTAGGGTGACTGTGCCATGCCGGTGATCTTGTCCTGCGTGGAGTAATTGGGATTGGCCACGTGGACAATATTGTCGATCAGGTTGCTATCGGCTTCGACGTCGGTAAAGAGCGTCACGGGTACATCGGGCATGGCCGTCTTGGCCGAGCGTATCGACGCCATTGCTTCGTCGTAGTACGTTTGCCCAGTGGCCACGTAAACGATGCCGTTTTTACCTTGATTCACGTTCGTGCTCCGATGATCAGCATGCTACTAGTGGTGACGGCGGCGGGCAACTGTTGGGACAACACATTTTGTAGAACTGGCGGGTTCCTGCGGGCAGACATCGATTGGCAGCCGCAGTGCATCGGCATTCAGTAGTTTTTATCGCCGGAACACGGCAGATAGATCAGTATGCCTAGATGGTGGCGGGCGTAGGCACGGGCAAGCCGTACTTGCGGCTGGCCTGCTTGGTGCCGGCGGGCAGGCCGATGGTTTGCGTGGTGATCTTGTCTTGTAGACGCATAAAACCTTCGATCAACGCCTCAGGCCGTGGTGGGCAGCCGGGGACATAGATGTCGACGGGCACGACAAGATCGACGCCTTTGACGACGTGGTAGCCGTACTTGAAGTACGGCCCACCGCCGACGGTACAGGCGCCCATGGCCATGACGTATTTGGGATCGGGCATCTGGTTGTAAAGCCGGCGGACACGACTGGCCATTTTATAGGTGACGGTGCCAGCGACGATCATGAGGTCGGATTGGCGGGGTGTGGCCCGAAAAGCTCCGGCTCCGAAGCGGTCGACATCGAAGCGCGAGGCGCCGTAGGCCATCATTTCGATGGCGCAGCACGCTAGGCCGAAGGTCATAGGCCACACGCTGCTCTTACGGGCCCAGTTGATCGCCCAATCGACGGAGGTGATGACCAAGCCTTCTTCAAAGCGATTTTCGATCCAACTCATGAGTTACCTCATTGTTTGCTTCAGCTGCCACCAATTAATTATAACCCGGGTACTGGGCAATTACTACTAGACGGAACTGTTGCAGATGCCGTTAGGCCAGGGTGATTGGGCATCCTCCTTACCTTGCTGCAATTCAGCGTTAACAAACCTGAATTGGATGCCTTGAACACCGTTGAAGGTAGTGTGGTTTTGCCTGTTGGGGGCGCGACCGTTCTGACCGTTAGACAATTGAGCGTCGATGGTCGAAGATAAGTGGCCATGGCTAGGCAGGTGACGGGACATAAGCGTGGAGGCCTCAAGCAGTTGGCTGCCACGGCCATCTGCGGCAACGATATCACCTCTTCGTGCCTCTACGTCTCGGCATTTGCCATCATTTCGGCAGGCAAGTGGGCGCCTGTAGCGTTGTTGATGGTCGCGGCAGTCCTGTACCTGTTTCGCTTCATTTACGGTGAGGTCGTCGGGGCATTACCACTCAACGGTGGAGCGTACAACGCACTACTGAACACCACCAGCAAGTATCGCGCTTCGATGGCGGCTTGTCTGACCATTCTTTCCTACATGGCGACAGCAGTGCTGTCGGCTCACCATGCCATGCACTACGTGTTTAGCCTGTTGCCCGGACACGCGGGACAACCAGGTTTGAACGGGTTCCACTTGATGGCGGCGACAATCGGCCTGCTGGCGGTGTTCATGGTACTGACCATCATCGGCATCACCGAGTCGTCGCGTGTGGCGATCGGTATTTTCATCACGCACTTGTCCAGCCTGTCGCTGTTGTTGGTTGTTGGTATTGTTTATGTTCTGAGCAATGGCCTGCAACTGTTTTGGCAGAACCTGCAAACGCCTGCTCCGGGTGGGCACGGACTGCTTCTGGCGTTGTTTTTCGGATTCAGTGCCGCCATGCTGGGCGTGTCGGGCTTTGAAAGTTCGGCCAACTTCGTGGAGGAGCAGGCTAGGGGTGTCTTTCCCAAGACGTTGCGCAACATGTGGATTGCGGTGATGCTGATAAACCCGCTGGCGGCGCTTTTGGCGTTGGCGCTGGTGCCGGTGGCGGAGGTTGAAACACACAAGGGAGCGCTTCTGTCACACATGGGAAATGCGTCGGGCGGTGCTTGGCTATCATGGCTAATCAGTATTAACGCGGCACTGGTGCTCAGTGGCGCGGTGCTGACCAGTTACGTGGGCGTTAATGGTCTGGTTCGGCGTATGACATTGGACCGGTGCCTTCCCCAGTTCCTTTTGCAAATCAATCGTCGTGGCACCACGCACTACATCGTTATCTTTTTCTTTTTGTTAACGGTGTCAATCCTGCTGATTACGCGTGGCAAGATCACGACTCTGGCAACGGTGTATACGCTTTCGTTTTTGTCGGTGATGGCGTTGTTCGGTGTTGGCAATGTGCTGTTGAAGCTGCGCCGCGCCAAGTTACACCGGTCCACCCGGGCGCCGTGGCCGGTCGTGTTGTTGGGTATCGTCGCGGTAGTGGCGGCGCTGGTGGGTAACGCTATCGAGAAAAGAGATGACCTGAAAGTTTTCCTGGCTTATTTCGTGACCGCCATGGCGATCATTACCGTCATGTTGGCCCGCATTGCGATCCTCAAGGGGTGCCTGTTTATTGTGCGGCGGATGAGCGTTTTGCTTTACCGGTTCACCGGTGGCCTGACACAGGTGATCCGTAACAAGATCACGGAAATCAATGCCCAGCAAGTCGTCTTTTTTACCCGTGGCGACAATATTGCCAATCTCAACCACGCCGTTTTGTACGTGCAGCGCAACGAGCATACCAACCGCATCAAGGTCGTCACCGTTCTTGCCAGCGACGAGAAAGGACCGTCGAAACTGAAGAAAGACATCCATTTTTTGGATGAAGCCTATCCGCAGATTGACATTGAACTGGTGGAGGTCGAAGGAGAGTTCGGCCCGAAACTGATCTCCGAGTTGTCTCAACAATGGCAGATTCCGGTCAACTTCATGTTCATGGGATCGCCGGGCGATCAGTTCGCCTACGACCTGGCCGAATTGGGTGGGGTGCGGTTGATCATCTGAATGGGGCGGACGCAATCGTGTAAAATTGGAAGGCCGCTACCACGCGGCGGTATAGCGGATTAACGATCAGCGATCACGGTTTGCGGTCAATACTTATGAATATCATCATCTGTGGCGCCGGTGAGGTGGGTCGCCACGCGGCCGAAGTTTTGGGCGCTTTGGGCAACAGCGTGACGATCATCGATCGCCAGTCAGCAAAACTGACGGCTATCGAGCAGGTGTTGGACGTAAGAACGCTGGTTGGCAATGGCGCCCACGCGGACGTGTTGCTTGAAGCGGGTTGTGCCAAGGCGGGCCTGTTCGTGGCCGCGACCAGCAGTGACGAGATCAATCTGCTATCGGCATCAATCGCGTCTTCATCGGGTGCGGACCGGACCGTGGCCCGCGTGCATCACAGTGCATACTACGAACAGCACGGTCTGGACTATGCCCAACATCTGGGTGTCGATCACTTGGTCTGCTCCGAGAACACGACAGCGCTGGCTATCGCGCAGACGCTTCGCAATCCCGGCGCATTGGCTGTCGAGAGGTTTGCCCGCGGCCACATCGAAATGCAGCAGTTGCCCGTCACTGACGGGGCCTCGGGACTGGATGTGCCGTTGTCGCAATTGAAATTGCCCGGTTCTGTACGTGTTGTGGCGATTGAACACGACGCCCGCACGATCATTCCCGACGGCAGCGCTGTGGTGAGAAGCGGCGATGTGATCACCATCGTGGGCGGCGTGGATACGTTTGACCGGGTCAGGAGAATGTTCCACACTGAACAGGCACGGCGTAAGCGGGTGATGATCATGGGTGGCACGCCCATGGGGGTGTGGTTGTGTCGTGCTCTACGAAGCCGAAGGTTTTCGGTACGCTTGTTCGATACCGACGCCGACCGCTGCCTGGAGCTATCCGAAAAATTGCCCTGGATCACTGTGCTAAGTGAGGACCCGACCGATCCGACCGTATTGGAGGAGGAGCGAGTCGAGCAGTTGGACGCGTTTGTGGCCCTGACCGGTGACGACGAACACAACATACTCACGGCCGCGCTTGCCAAAAGTCTGGGCGCCCAGCGGGCTGTGGCCGTGCTGCAACGGCCAACCTACCGGCACCTGCTCAAGCACGTGGGGATTGACCGGGCGTTCAGTCCGCGGGACACAGCGGTGAATGAGATTGTGAAGTTACTGCAGACGAAGTCGGTACAGCAGTTGGCGACCGTGGCCAAGGGTGTGGCCGATGTGTACGAGGCGTGGGTATCGTCCAATGCGGTCGAGATTGTGGGTCGGCCATTGCGTGATATACGGCTGGACAAGCGCATTATCATTGCCGCGATTCAACGAGATAGGCAAGTGTTTGTGCCTGGTGGCGACGATATGATCCACGGGGGTGATGCCGTCGTGCTGATTGGTCCGTCCGGCATGGAGCGTCAACTGCGCAAGATGTTTGTAGCGGGTTGAGCATTTTTCTGATCGGGTAGATCATTACCGAGGCCACGTGTTTTGATCAATTTACGTTTTGTCATAAGACAACTCGGCCTGTTAACGATCGTACTCAGTGGCTTGCTGCTGCTGTCAGCGCTGTTGACGATGGCATGGGTGGACAAATCTGTGAGCGAATTGATCGGCCAGCGTGCGATGCTGGTAACAGTGGCAATCGGGGCGGCTGTGGGCGGCATGCTGTGGGTACTCAGCCGTCATGGTCGCGATTTGCTAGGCCGGCGCGAGGCGCTGCTGCTTGTGGCTGTCTGCTGGCTGGGCGGTGCGGCGTTGGCGGGGTTGCCCTATTGGTTTTGGGCGATGTTTACGGGCGTGGCGGCTGTCGATCATCCGTTTCAGTCTTTTGTCAGTTGCTATTTCGAGGCCATGAGCGGCCTGACAACGACGGGGGCCACGGTGCTCAGTGACGTTGAGTCGCTACCACAGTGCCTGTTACTGTGGAGAGCGCTGACACATTGGCTGGGTGGACTGGGCATAGTCATGCTGTTCGTCGCGGTCTTGCCCACGCTGGGCGTGGGGGGCAAGCGATTGTTCGAGATCGAAGCGCCGGGCCCCAAGACTGAAGGCGTGCGCCCGCGTATTCGTGAGACAGCCCGGGTGCTGTGGCTGATTTACCTGGTATTGACCGTGGCACAAGTCATCGTGCTGCGGGCGATGGGAATGAACCTGTTCGACGCCGTCTGCCATACCTTTGCGACATTGGCGACCGGTGGGTTTGGTAACTACAACGCCAGTGCTGGGCATTTCAACCATTGGGGTATTCGTATCACGTTTATTGTGTTCATGGTTCTGGCCGGTATAAACTTTCGTATTTATTATCAGTTGCTGCGTCGTCAATTTCGCAGTGTTGGGAAAAATCCGGAATTGCGATTTTATTTGGGCCTGCTCGTGGTTGGTTCAGCCGTCGTCGCGGCAAGTCTGGTCGGTCGGCCCATGGTCGCCGCCGACGGCAGCGATATCGAGCCCTCGATAGGCGCGGCGATTGGCCACGGGGTTTTTCAGGTCGTCTCCATCCAGACGACGACCGGTTTGGTCACCGCCGATTTTGATAAATGGTCGACTTTTCCCAAGACGGTGTTGCTGGTGCTGATGTTCGTCGGTGCCTCGGCCGGTTCTACGGGTGGAGGCATCAAGGTGATCCGTTGCCTAGTCGTGTTCAAGGTGATGCTGTCGGAGATAGAGCGGGTCTTTCGCCCCAACGTCGTGCGCACCATTCGCGTGGGCAAATGGGCGGTCGATCCCGAGTTGCGGCAGAGCACGATCGTGTACGTGCTGGGCATACTGCTTTTATTTATGCTTGGTACGATTCTGCTGCTGCTGCTGGAAGGCGATCATGTCAGCTTCACCACCGCAGCAACTGCATGCGCCGCCACACTGAACAATATCGGCCCGGGCATGGAACTTGTCGGTGCAACCAGCCACTATGGCCACTTCAGTGCGGCCAGTAAAGCCCTGCTCAGCCTGCTGATGGCGCTGGGTCGACTGGAAGTGTACGCGATGCTGGTGCTGTTTGTGCCCAGTTTCTGGCGTGGGCAATAACAAACCGCATTGGTTCAACGTTATGGACGCGATATCATTGGCCGTATCGATACTGCTGCAGTCTGCATAAAAAGGGTTTGTCATGATTG
>CAUZAW010000007.1:0-25473 GCA_963577735.1 Phycisphaerae bacterium
TAACGATCGCGCAGGCCTTCAAGGATCTTGACCGTCTCCTCCTTACTGGGCTGCTCAACTAGGATGGTCTGGAACCGACGTTCCAAGGCGCCGTCTTTTTCGATGTACTTGCGGTACTCATCCAGTGTCGTGGCCCCGATGCACTGAATCTCGCCACGGGACAGGGCCGGCTTGAGTACGTTCGACGCATCGATTGCGCCCTCAGCCCCGCCGGCGCCGACCAGCGTGTGCAACTCATCTATAAACAATATGACGTTCTTGACCCGCCGCACCTCGTTCATCACCGCCTTGATCCGCTCCTCAAACTGTCCTCGGTACTTCGTGCCGGCCACCATCATGGCCAAGTCCAATACGACAATCCGCCGGTCAGCTAGCAGTTCGGGCACATCCTTGCGCACAATCTTCTGCGCCATGCCCTCGACGATCGCGGTCTTGCCCACGCCTGCTTCGCCCAGTAAAACGGGGTTGTTCTTCGTGCGCCGGCAGAGAATCTGAATCAAGCGCTCGATCTCGCGGGACCGACCGATCACCGGGTCAAGCTTATCCTGCTGTGCCAATTCAGTCAGGTCGCGGCCAAAGCTGTCCAGCGCAGGCGTCTTGCTCTTGCCGCCCTTGCCCACGGGCGCCTCACCGCCTTCTCGCTCGCCGGCCTCCTCCTCACTGTCCATCCCTGCGCCCAGCAGGTTCAGCACCTCTTCGCGTACTTCCTCAAGCTTCAAGCCCAAGTTCATCAGCACCTGGGCCGCTACGCCCTCGTGCTCTCGCAACAGCCCCAGCAGTAAGTGCTCGGTGCCCACGTAGTTATGGTTGAGGCTGCGAGCTTCTTCGATGGCGTACTCGATGACTTTTTTGGCCCGCGGCGTCTGGGGCAGCTTGCCCATGGTCACCATATCCGGGCCACTCTTGACCAGTTTCTCAACTTCCAGGCGCACCTTACGCAGATCAACGTCCAGATTTTTAAGGACGTTGGCCCCGACGCCTGAGCCCTCCTTGACCAGCCCCAGCAGGATATGCTCGGTGCCGATGTATTCGTGGTTAAATCGCTGGGCTTCCTGGTTGGCCAAGGCCATTACTTTGCGAGCTCGATCTGTGAATCTTTCAAACATCGCGGATCTTTCAGTTCATATTCGCCAAAAAAAGTCTTGGTTACTTCCTATACCCGTACCTATTGTAACGCTGCAGCGGCCCAAAAGTTCTATAGCAAGCTAGATTTTACGCCCATGGCGGGACATTGCAATTCTGCCAATACGCACAACATCGGCTACGTCAGGATTTTATCGGCATATTCACAAGCCAACAAAAATAACCCCTTTGCAAGCTGGTGCCAGCCAATGCAAACCATTTCGGCAGGGGTTACGTCTGCTTTTCGTGGGCCGTCAATACTGCTTAATCATTTTATCTCTATAAACACACAAGACATATTTGCAGCCCTCGTGCCGGAGCCACATTTGCCCGCTACAGATCGTTGTAAAACAGGAAGTTTGACTTCTGAAAAGGATTCGTGACACAGTTGGCTACCAAATCCCCGCGCACGCCTTTTAGAGGTCGAAACCCCACCAGCCAAACGGGCCATAGTCACTGGCCCTTCTTCTCGATCTTAGCCCATGAATCGCGCAGGCTGACCGTGCGGTTGAACACGAGCTTGCCGGGCTTCGAATCAAGATCGACACAGAAGTAGCCCTGCCGCTCGAATTGGAACCGACTGCCCCCCGCCACGTCGGATAGTGACGGCTCAACTTTGCACGAAACCAGCGTCTGCAACGAGTTGGGATTCAAATCAGATTGCAGAGCCCCGCTCTGTAGACTTTTCTCACTGAAAAGATGATCGTACAGCCGTATCTCGGCATCAACCGCGTGCAGAGCCGACACCCAGTGGATCGTACCTTTGACCTTGCGTCCATCGGGTGAGTCGCCGCCGCGTGTACTCGGATCGTAAGTGCAACGGATTTCCACAATTCGCCCGGTCCTATCATCCTTGACCACACCCGTGCACGTTACAAAGTACGCGTACCTGAGTCTGACCTCCCGCCCCGGCGATAGTCGGAAAAATTTCCTGGGTGCTTCTTCGCGAAAGTCATCCTCCTCGATATAAAGCTCGCGACCAAACGGTATCTTGCGCGTACCTGCCGATGCGTCCTCCGGGTTGTTCACTGCATCGAGCTCTTCGCTCTTGCCCTCGGGATAATTTTCAATCACCAATCGCACCGGCCGCAAGACACCCATCACCCGCGCGGCCCGCTTGTTCAGATCATCGCGCACGCAATGCTCCAGCATCGCGATTTCAACCACGTTGTCCCGCTTGGCCACGCCGATGCGATCGCAAAAGTCACGGATCGACTCGGGCGTATAGCCTCTCCTTCGCATGCCTGACAACGTCGGCATGCGTGGATCGTCCCACCCGTTGACATAACCCTCGCTGACCAGTTGCAGCAGTTTTCGTTTGCTCAGCACGGTATGGCTCAGGTTCAGCCGGGCAAACTCCGTCTGCTGCGGATGGTATACATTCAACTGCTGCAGGTACCAGTCATACAGTGGACGGTGATCTTCAAACTCCATCGTGCACAGCGAATGCGTTACCCCTTCAATCGAATCTGACTGGCCGTGTGTAAAATCGTACATCGGGTAGATGCACCACTTGTCACTGGTGCGATGGTGGTTGGCGTGAAGAATGCGGTACATCACCGGATCACGTAAATTGAGGTTGGGCGAGGCCATGTCGATCCTCGCCCGCAAAACCCGTGAACCATCTGCGAACTCACCATTTCTCATCCGCTCAAACAGATCAAGATTCTCCTCAACGCTGCGATTTCGAAACGGGCTTTCTATTCCGGGTGCGGTCAGTGTGCCCCGGCTTTCACGGACCTGTTCGCCACTTTGATCATCCACATACGCCTTGCCCGCCTGGATCAGTTGCACCGCCCAGCCATAAAGTTGGCCAAAGTAGTCTGAAGCGTAATATTCATGCTCGCCCCAGTCCCAGCCCAGCCAGCGAATGTCCTGCTTGATCGCATCAACAAATCTCTGTTCCTCCCTGGCCGGGTTGGTGTCATCAAAGCGCAAATGACACCTGCCTCCAAATTCAGCAGCGACGCCGAAGTTCAAGCAGGCCGACTTGGCATGGCCGATGTGCAGGTAACCGTTGGGCTCGGGCGGGAATCGCGTTACCACCTGCCCCTCCCATTTGTTGCCCTTGATATCCTCGGCAACCTTCTGGCGGATAAAGTCCGTAACGGGTTTGGCATCGGCGGACGTCATTGTTTCATTATCGCAGGTTTAGGCGATCCGATACAATTCGCGCCATGTCAGGACCAACCACGGGACAAGTCATCACACGCTTCGCCCCCAGCCCGACCGGCGCTCTGCATGTCGGCGGCGCCCGCACCGCCCTGTTCAACTGGGCCTTTGCCCGCCACCACGACGGCAAGTTCATCCTCCGTTTTGAAGACACCGATCAGAATCGCTCCTCCGACCAGTCGGCCCAATCCATCCTCGAAGACCTGCAATGGCTGGGTATCGACTTTGACCAGGGCCCATTTCGCCAAAGCGAACGACTCAATCATTACAACCAGCACATCGACCGCCTGCTCGCCGATGGCTACGCCTACGAGGATGGTGGCGCAATACGATTCCGCATGAACAGCGACGTCGCCTTTGACGACGCGGTCTACGGCCACATTGAAGTCAAAGCCCGGGAACTGGAAGACTTCGTCATCCGCAAAGCCGACGGCTTCCCCACTTTCCATCTAGCCGTGGTCGTAGATGACGCCCTGATGAACGTCACCCACGTCATCCGCGGCCAGGAGCACCTGACCAACACCACCAAACACGTGGCCCTGCAAGACGCTCTCGCCTACGCCCGGCCCGTCTTCACCCACACGCCGACGATACTCAATCCAGATGGGTCCAAGATGTCCAAGCGTGACAAGGCCAAGGCAGCCCGAGAGGCTGCTAGGTCATGGCTCAAAGCACATGGCGATTTAGAAGACCTGGCGAAACAATGCGCCCAGAAATGCGACAAAAGCATGGATGCAATAGCCGACTTCATTGAAAAAAGAACTGATGACATCGAGGTCGGCCAAGCCATTGCCAAGGTTTTGGAGGTTTCACTACCCGAGACTGAAATTGAAGACTTTCGCAGCAACGGTTATCTGCCCGACGTGTTATGCAACTACCTTGCGTTGCTCGGTTGGTCTCCCGGCAACGATGTCGAACGTTTCGATCTCACGTTTCTCAAAGAACATTTCGGTTTTGACCGCATCAACAAGTCGAACGCCCACTTTGACCGCGAAAAGTTGCGAGCCTTCAACGGCGGTACGATACGGCAGTTGCCACCGGGCGACTGGAGCGCAATGTTGCGAAGCTACATGCTTGAAAGCCGCCCGGGACAGATCGAAAAGCTGGACGATCATTTTACCTTGTTTGCAGACTGCTACCACGAGCGCAGCCAGACGCTGGATGATCCAACAAGGCTCGGCAAAGCTTTTTTCATGGGTAACGATCAAGTCGAATACGACGCCAAGGCCGTCAAGAAACAATTAACGCGAAGCAACGGCGAAGGGTTGAATTCACTGCGTCAGCTTGCACTGCAACTGGACGCCTGCAATGACTGGTCGCCGAAGGCTGTCGACGAAACGATAACGACATTTGCAGATAAAAATGGGCTTGGGCTGGGCAGGGTCGCCCAACCGTTGCGCGTGGCGGTTATGGGCAATGCGGTCAGTCCACCGATCGGCGATACGCTGGTGATCCTGGGTAAAGTGGCCACGCTGGAGAGGATTGGCCGGTGCTTGCGTTTGCACAGTGGCAATATATCCCCTCGGCATACCGGGGGCTAAATGACGTGGAACTCCCATGAAATACTGGCTCATCAAATCCGAACCCAATACCTGGTCGTGGAATGATCACGTCAAAAAAGGCACCGAGCACTGGGACGGTGTGCGCAACCACCAGGCCAAGCAGAACCTCATGGCCATGAAAACGGGGGACAAGTCCTTTTTCTACCACTCGGTGAAAGAAAAAACGATCCTTGGCATCGTCATGGTCACAAAAGAGTATTACCCCGACCCGACCGACAAGACAGGTACGTTCGGCATGGTCGATTTCAAGGTTGTTGAACCGTTGGAAACACCTGTCACCCTGGCACAAATCAAGACCGACAATCGCTTGCAGGGCATGACTCTTGTCAATAATAGCCGGCTGTCCGTGCAGCCGGTCACCACTGCAGCATGGAAAATCATCTGCAAAACGGGCGGCGTCAAACCCTGACCTTTACCACAAACGACCTGGAGCCCAGCATGTCCCTGATCGTCACCGGCAGCATCGGCATTGACAGCGTGGAAACGCCGAAGGGTACGGCCGAGGATGTACTGGGCGGTTCGAGCATTTACTTCGCAGCCGCTGCCAGTTTTTTTGGGCCCGTGCGACTGGTCGGGGCGGTAGGCGATGATTTTCCTGATCACTTTCTCGACACCTTCGGCCATTTCAACGTTGATCTGGCCGGCCTGGAACGCCGCGACGGCAGCAAGACGTTCCGATGGCGGGGCCGGTACCACGAAAACATGAACCACCGCGACACAGTGGATGTGCAACTGAATGTCCTAGCTGAAAAATTGCCGCCCGTGCCCAATGCCTATCGCGACAGCCGTTATGTTTTTTTGGCCAACACCCACCCGGCAGGGCAACTCGAATTGCTTGATCAGTTTCCAGACTGCCAACTGGCCGTGGCCGACACAATGGACCTGTGGATCGAAACCGAGCGAAAAACACTGATGCAGCTATTGGCCCGTATCGACGGGCTGGTGCTCAACAATGACGAGGCAGAGCAACTGACCGGCGAATCCAACCTGACCCACGCCGCTGAAAAGATCGTGAAAATGGGCCCACAGTTCGTCGTCATCAAGAAAGGCGAGCACGGCGCCCTGATCGAGCACACCGGCGCCAAGGTGGTCCTGCCGGCCTATCCGGTCCGCGATGTGGTCGACCCCACCGGCGCTGGCGACTGCTTTGCCGGCGGTTTCATGGGCTACCTTGCCACGGCCGACGATCTATCCACAGATACCCTGCGTACAGCCATCGCCTACGGCACCATCACCGCCAGTTTCAATATTGAAAGCTTCAGCCTCGATCGCCTGACGCAAACCACGCGTGCCGACATCGATCGCCGACTGGCTGAGTATTGCCAGATGCTGCGTATCGGGCCATAACCTCTCCCGCGGTCGCCACTGGCCAGAGAGGATGCGTACGCCTTTGGCATGTGTGTAGTAATCGCCCACGCATTGTCCACACAACATATTGCAGCGCCCGGTGCGACGCTCTCTTTAGCTTACCTGCTTGACGCCACCGGCCAGTACCGGTTTTCGGCCGACGCAGTGATACACAAACCCGTACTCACGCATCGTGTGCTGGCGGTAAAGGTTACGCCCGTCAAACACCACCGGGCTGTTCATGCGTTGGCGCATCTCATCGAAGTCCGGGTGACGAAACTCCTCCCAGTCAGTGCAGATCACCAGGGCATCGGCATGGTCGAGCACGTCGAAGGCATTATCCATGTAGCTCACCTTGTCGCCGAGGACCTGCCGGCAGGTTTCATGGGCCACTGGATCATGTACCGCCACGGTCGCCCCGCGGTCGAGCAAGTGGTGAATGATGGTAATCGAAGGCGCTTCACGCACATCGTCCGTGCCCGGCTTAAAGGCAATGCCCCACACAGCAATACGCTTGTCGGTCAAGTCCGCCTGCCCCACCGCGCCTGTCGAATCACTGTCGCAAAAGTATGCGTCGATCTTCTTGATAAATTCTTCGCGCTGGGCCTGATTGACGCGGTGCACCGCCTCCAGCAAATGGGTGTGCGAGTCGGCATCGGTGCCCATTGAAATGCATGCCAGCACGTCCTTGGGAAAACACGACCCACCATAGCCCAGGCCCGGATAAAGAAACTGGTTGCCGATACGCCTATCCGAACACATGCCCCGCCTTACTTCATCCACGTCCGCCCCGTACGATTCACACAGATTGGCGATCTCGTTGATGAACGAAATTTTCGTCGCCAACATGGCATTGGATGCGTACTTGACCATCTCCGCAGAGGGAATGTCCATGATGAATATCGGGTTGCCTTGGCGCACGAACGGCTCGTATAGATCACGCATGCGATCTCCGGTGCCTTTGTCCTCACAACCAATCACCACGCGATCAGGCTTGTTGAAATCGTTGATCGCAGCGCCCTCTTTGAGAAACTCAGGGTTGGAAACCATGTGAAAAATCTTGTCCGTACGTGACTGAATCAGTTGCTTGACCTTGGCGTTGGTACCGACGGGCACGGTGGACTTGATGGCGACAATTTTAGCCCGCCGCTCCTCGGCATCGCCTCCCGAATCACCAGGCGCCAGGGTTATGGCGTCACCGATATCCTGCGCCGCGGCCAGCACATATTTTAAGTCTGCCCGGTCCTGGTCATCGCTGGGCGTTCCCACGCAGATGAAAATAATTTCCGCACTCTGGTAAGCCATCTGCTTATCGGTCGTAAAGTGCAAACGGCCCGCCTTGACGTTGCGTCGAACCACCTCATCAAGCCCCGGTTCGTAAATCGGGGATTTACCGTTGTCTAAAAGACTGATCTTCGTCGCGTCTATGTCCAGGCAGGTAACAACGTTACCGGTATTGGCAAAACAGGTCCCGGTCACCAAACCCACATAGCCCGTGCCTACCATTGTGATCTGCATAACGCTGCTCCATGGCCTAAATACCCCAGTGGTTTATATTTTCTCGGCATAAACCGAAGGTTAGTCTACTTTCACCGGGCATACTGCACTGATCACCCACCTCGGTTATTATTCCACTACCAACCCGCCGAGTCGGCCTCGGCTGACAATTTTCGGACAAGGTGACCACGATGGCGACCCGTGAAGACCCCTCCAAGCCCCCTGCCGGTACAACCAAAAAACGCAAAGTGCCCCAGCCCAATTTCCGCACGCCCGACGACCAACTCAACACCGTCGAGAAGTTCAAGCTGGCCTCCAATGGAGTGCGAGGCCAGCTCCGTGAGCATTTTCGTGACCACACGAGCGATGACATCATCGAAGAATCCGAGCAACTGGCCAAGTCGCACGGTATTTACCTCGAATATAACCGAGCCAAGACGGGCAAGAAAAAAGACTGGATGTACATGATCCGCCTGAGCATTCCCGGCGGCGGACCGTTGAACCGCGAAGGCTGGCGCATCCTCGATGAGATTTCAACCCGATACACGGCCAACCCACAAGGGGCAGCATCGCTGCGAATCACCACCCGCCAGAACATCCAGTTTCACTGGGTCAAAAAAGCTCACGTCATCGACGTCATACGCAATATCGCCCAAACAGGATTTTTTACGCTCAATGGCTGCGGCGACAACACGCGAAATGTCATGGCCTGCCCTCTTTCGGCTTTTTCCAATATGTTTGATGCCAACGCACTGGCCCGCAAACTCGGCGCTTATTTCCAACTTCCCGCCGAGCCGCACGTGGAAATCTTCGCCATCGACCCCAGCCACATCCGCACGCCGGATGAGCATTACGAGTACGGCCCTAAGCTTCTCAATCGCAAATTCAAAATCGCCGTATCCGCCGTGCACTTTGATGAGAGTCGAAACAGTTGGGTACCTGACAACTGCGTTGAACTACGCGCCAACGAGGTCGGTATCGCACCCATCGTTGAAAACGACACGGTCAATGCGTTCCAGATGTACATCGGCGGCGGCCAGGGTGAAAAAAATGGCAAACCCACCTTCGCTGCAATGGGCCAGCCGTTCGGTGTGTTCAGTGAAAAAAATTTGCTGACCGGTCTAGATGCCATCGTGAAGGTTCATGAACACTGGGGTGATCGTCAGAACCGCCATTGGGCCCGCATGAAGTACTTGGTACATGCCAAGGGGATTGCATGGTACCGAGAGCAGGCCAAGGCTCTCGGCGCCGAATTTGAACCGCCCATTGCTGATTTTGATTACGGTGATCGCCACCTGCATTACGGCTGGTGCCGCCAACCTTCCAATAACCTGTGGGCCTTTGGCGCCTACATCGAAAATGGTCGCCTGATCGACGGGCAAAACGGTCGGCTCAAAACCATGGCCCGCCACCTGATGGATCACTACGACATCCGCGTGATGACCACGCCTAATCAGGACCTGCTGTTTACCGACATCCCCGGTAACGCCCGGGATTCTTTCACAGCTGACATGCACCACTTCGGCCACGGCCAACGCGGTGGAAAGCCCTACTCGACTCTACGGGTATTGTCCGGTGCCTGCGTGGGCCTGCATACCTGCCGCCTTGCCTATACGGAATCGGAGCATTTTGAATCGCAACTGATCGATGAACTCGAGCAGCGGGGCTATGGCGAGATGGCTGAGTCGATCGGTATCACCGGTTGCGAGCGGCAATGCTTCCGCCCTGCCACTAAAACCATCGGCCTCGTCGGCCAAGGACCCGACCGATACATGCTCAAACTCGGCGGTTCGCAAGACGCCCGCAACCTGGGCACCGTCCTCGTCGAAGCTGACCGCATGTACCTGAGACAGATTCCCCGCGATCAAGTGGCCAACGTCTGCGCCGCCCTGTTCAACGCCTACAAGCACAACCGCCTGTCCCCAGATGAAACCATGGGCGCCTACCACCAGCGCATCGGCTTGCAGGTTATCATCGATTATCTAAAAGAAAATGAAACAACGCGCGATCTGATGGGCAAAACCCACGAAGCGCCATATCTGCCCGGCACCAGTAATTAATACGTGAAACTGGCAACCGGAAACAGCGTCAACGATATGACGACCGGCAGCGCCGTGATGATCACCGCAAAAACGGCCACTGTATACCCCATGGCCGGACGCCGCGTACCCACAAATTCGCAGATCAGCAGAACCAGCGATACCAGTACAAATTTATAGGCCACCAGCCCGTACAAATCGCCGTAGTCAATCACTAACCGAGCCAATGGGTTCAGTTCATTTCCACCCAGAGTCAGTATGCACCATGTCAACATGACATCGAGCGATGACAGAAACACAAACCACAGGTATACCTGCGGGTACAGCACATCCTGCCCGATCGCCCAGCGAACATGTCGCCCACTGTTCAATATGAATCCATTACCCCGCATCTAAAAGAATACTATGCCGCACAATCGTCCATTTCCATTGATCGCTGTTCACCCGGCGTCATGGCAGAGATTCATCTTCGACTAGCGTTCTAATCGGCCGATCGGCTTTAAGTAAGGATTACGGCAGATTGGCTGCGTAGTGGCTATCAATTATTGCCAAAGTTACCTATTGACGGTTGTCGTTCGTTGCCGCACCGGCGTCGATGTCGATACGCTTCAATCCCAGACCGCCTTCGAGAAAATCATAAAGTTGATCCCGGAATTGCACGTGCATCACGCGGACTGGCGTGATCAACCGGGGAATAGGGGGTTTGCCGATCCTTTTCCAGATCATGACGTTCCTGTTGATCTGCTTGCCTATCCAGGGATCTTTCAAGGCAAATTCAAGTTCCTCGCGACCGACCAGTTCAGCGGCATATACCTTGGCCCTGGTTGGAAGGCGTGGCGTCTGCGGCTCAAAAGCCCAATTATGAAACTTGTAAAACGCTGTTCGATCGGCACGCCAGACCGCCAGGCCAATTCGTGCAAGTTCGCATGCATATTCGTGCGGGGGCGGCGTTCGCTTCATCAGCCGGTTGCAGTCGCTATCCAGCGGCATCGGCGCCAGGATCACGGCGACTTGATCGCCGTAGCGGCTTTCCAGCGGCTCAAGCAACTTGTGCAGATGCCTGCAGTGCCGGCAGGTGTAGTCAAATATCTTGAGCATGATGTAAGTCGCGTCCGGCTTGCCCTGAATGGGCACGTCGTACGTATCAACTTTTACCTTGCCCTTATAAAGCTTGACCAAACGCTGATTCGGTGTTGTGTGGCTCGGCGTGACGGAGCTGACGCTGGACCCGATCGAACGTGTCGGTGGCGTGGCAGTATATTTCGCCTCTTCCCGGTTGAATCGCAATTGGCCGACAATCAACACTACAAGGGCAACCAACGCCAGACTGCAAAGCCCCACGGCCGACAACGTACCGACGGCGCGCGAATCATCCTTTGCAGTAACACCCCCGGCAATCGGAACGCGGGCCAGCACCATGATGGCTATGGCAATCGAGCAGAAATGCACGACCATGCAATAGATGCAGACACTGTTGTCAAGCCGGTATTTTTGCAGGTAAATGAACCACAGGGCTGCCCCGGCAGCCGCGACAGCAGCAACCAGCAGCACGGACCAGGCCCGGCGTTGGCAGCGCGGCAATGACGTGGGCTTGATCCAACCCGAGGCGAGCAACATGGCTGCATACATCACCACAGCGACCAGGCTGACAGGCACGCCCAGCCACGTCGACCATTTACTGGCCAGAACCGAACCACAGTCGAACCCGTTGCCAGGACCACAACCGGCCGCCTGACCCGCGGTGACTGACAGCCAGAGCAGGTAGACCGATATGCCCAGGCCAAGCAAGGCCATGATACGCAGTGACCAGCAGAATAGAGTACCGGGCGGTTGGCGTAGATCAGTCAATGAAAGCATTGTGGTTTTCCTGGACAGGGATACGCATTAACTGCCGTAAAATAACGACACTATTGTGGAGCATCATTATAGACATGGGCCCATACCTGCTGATTTAGCCTAACTCAAGTCCCGCGGCGACAAACGATTTTTTGCTTGCCAATATCAACCGACTTGCATCAGGACGAACCATGCGGGTCAATCGTCGCTGACGGGTAAAACCATAACGGGGCAACAGCGATGTCAACGGACTTTGCTCAAGCACATCGACCAATATCGGCACATCAGCGGGACAGTCGCCAAGCAACTTGATGAACACAAGTTGGGCATGGCGCAGCGATTGGCCGACCACCGGCCCAATGGCACTCGCTTCACGACCGCGGCGTGCAAAGCCAAAGGCCATCAGCCGGTCGCCGTCTTTGACCAATCGAGCGATGGAGCCGCTCTCGCCGGCCAGCTGTTGCAAAAGCGCCCCGCGGTCGACACCCACAACAGCACGGTCAAGATTGAAAATGTCCGGCCAGTCATCTTGTAACACGGACCCGGCTATCGCGTCATGGACAACATCGCCCGGCAAACCCGTCCAGCGGGTAATAGCGGACTGTTCTTTAAACCCCTGCCGCTGGTAGAGCGGCCGGCCCAAACCGGTTGAATCCAGTCCTAGTTGCGTAAAGCCACGTTCATCGGCCGCAGCGACCACATTTTCGAGCATCTGTTTCCCCACGCCACGGCCACGGTGGTCCTTGTCTACCAGGATCATCCCGGCCCACCCGATACTGCGTTCGTACTGGGCAACTGTACCCGTGGCGATTAGTTGCCCGCCCTGCCAACCGGCAAAACACGTATCGGGCCAAAGGTTGATCAGCCTCTGCCAATCGCCGCGTATCTGGTTCCAGCCAGCCTGCGTACTCAACCGCAGGGCCGTGTCGATGTCTTTGTGCGTTAGAGATTGAATATCTAGCATTGGAAAAATCAATCATAGCAACAGCGACAATGAGTTGAAACGAAACAAGCAGGCATACTTATGTTGTAGAGGCACTTGCCCAAGCACATCTTCAAGTATTTTGAAGACTGCCATCGTAAGCGACGAAACAGTAATAACCATTTTACAATTAGGAAACGGATCCTCTATGATAGGATTCTCGATGGCCAAGATGCCGATGTCACAATTACGAGGTAGTAAAATAAAATCTTATTACGTGCACACTTAAATTACCGGACAACAGGATAAAACGTATGCACCGGACACCTCAGGAACACCGCAATGAAATTTGCAAACAGGGCTACACAATATTTGAAGGCGTCCTGTCCCGGCAGGAAATCAAAGATACCCAGCCAATCTTTGACGAACTGATCAAACCGGATACCGCTCCTCCCATTGTCACCGGGAACGCTGATTCTCGCCGGCAATTGAATTACCAGCATTCCTGCGAGCCACGGATCTCAAGATTCGGCCATCACCCTCAAGTGCTCGAAGCAGTGCAACGGCTGTTTGATCGTCCGTTTCTAATGGAGAGAACACCTATCCCAACCGTGACATTTCCAGGTAAGTCCGGAGGTATTCCCGGGAAACTCTGGTGGGGGCATGTTGATTGGCATTCCAAACCACCCAAGGCCTTTGAACTGGACTACATACACGGGATCATCCATTTTACAACTGTTAAACCCAAGAGCGGTGGGTTCACACTTATCCCCCGCAGCCACAGGGTCGTCGAGAAAAATCTGGATAACGAGCAGATGCTGCAGCGCATGTACCGCGCAGAGTTCCATGACTTCCCGGGACTTGAACGTGAAGTTGAAATTACCGCTACGGCCGGTGATCTCCTGTTTTACCACCCGCTACTGATTCACAACGCATCAGACAACCGCAGCGAGACGATAAGGAAGGTTCTGCACGCGGCGTTCCTGCCGGCAAGCGATGAAGCGAAGAAAGAGCTACCTACCCCCGAGTTGAGATTTCACCCGGATTACCTTGCAGTTCTGGACGAACAGACGAAGCAAAGAATAGACGGAACTCAGAACTGAGACCCTAGTCCTGTTGCGATGGTGTAACGACAGCATCCTTTCCTTGCTACGCTCAGCATCGTTCAAATGATGGCGTTACCGGAACAACTGTAAAACAGTGAACACTGCACCCACGCCCCAGCATGAACTGAAGTAGAATTGGCGAACGCAACGCACATACTCGACATCTACTCACCCAGTTGTAATTTAGGACTTTGATGATTTGACAATCCCGGTTGCATCAACCGTCACGGTCGGCAAATATGGCAAGCCCGATAGCCGGAGCGGACGGCAGCGTCTCGGGTTTGAAATTTTTCACGGAGAGCCGCGGGGATATTTTGGGCAAAGTCGCAGTGGGGTTTGTGAAAGGGCCTAGACCCGGTCTCGGCAACGTACGACACTTGGCCATCGCCCCCGAAACCGGTGGAGGCAGGCCTGGTGATGGCCAGAAAGGTAACGATAACGCAGAACATCACCGCCATAGCGACAATGATCCATTTCTGGCCGGGCAAAGGTTTTAGCTGGTGCTCTTCCATCTTGAACATTTCCGGATCAGGCGAGTATCGTTAACAGTACACAAATAGCCTCGGTAACCCGAGCCATGCCATCGGCCCAATAGTATCCTGCACTTATTTTACTATAGATTCGGTTCGTGACGCAGGTTGCCGCAACAATTGGTATGGAAGCGGAGCACTTCATCAGGGGACTGGGGATTTTTGAAAACTCGGGCAGCGTCGAAACGAGCAAAGACAATGCCACAGCGGTCACACGGAAGATTTGTCAGGCACTGACGGTGCCAACCGGGGTTGTCCGGTTCGGTAATTTCCGGGCCGACGGTAATCGGCAACTGCAGATTGATTTGCTTGTGTGGCGCGGCGGCAAAGGCCCTCGCCTGGGGACTGGGACCCGGACGGATGGACTGGAAGGCGAACAGGTGGGCGTTGGTCAACTCGAAGCAAAGTTTTCGCGGCGGTCCGGCAAGCAGTGAAAGATCGGATCGACCTCGCCAGGCAACAACATGGTGGACACTATCTTCAGTTAGTGGATCACAGTCGTCGAGGCTGTAACCAGCAAGGGGCTTGCCCTGCTGGTCCTGTAATTCGACGCGAATACGTCCGGCAGCAGCATTGGCATTGATTTCCAGTTCACGGCCGGCAAAAACAAGGGGCTTGCTGGTAAGTCTACCTTGGCCCTTATCGGGATGTAGGGAGACAAATCCGTCGAGTCGCCAGCGGGCGATGCCGTTGCCGCTATCGGGCCCGGTGATCATTTCGTTGATGCGATCAAGTTTCTTGCGATCGTGATCATCCTTGGGCTGGTACATGGGGTGCTCAGTGGGCCAGCCGTGTGTCTTGGTGTGACCACCGTAGTAGAGCCAAACTTCATCACCGACGATGATGGGCCGGTTGGCGCAATCTATGGTGCCCCCGTCCCATGATCCGGGCAGACCGTTGGGTACAACCGGTTCACGAAACCGCTGCCAGTGACGTAGGTCGCGGCTGAAGGAAAGCTCAACGTACATGGGCCCGTCATCGCCATAGTTTGGATCATTGCAGATGGTGTCGAGTTTGACCGGGAAGCCGATGTAGACATTTTCGTAGGGCAGTACTGGCATACCGTGAATGTTGGAGTGGGCAAACTCATCGCGATCGTTCCAGAAGCCCAGTTCACCATGGGTCTGGCGGTACAGTGCACCACGTTGGGCGGCGAGTTGATCGTCCTGTTCATCGGGAGCAAGGACTACTTCGAGCTCGGGTATCGATTGGCCACGCATGCCGCGTGCGTTTTGGTCGTAGGCAGCATAGATTTCGGCGCCGGTCAATGGCATGGCCACGCGAACATCGTCAGGACCGCTACCGGACCAGTGGACAAGATCGTGGCTGCAAGAAAAGCCAACTGCACGGCGCCACGTGCCATCGGCGGCGGTGATAGTGGGTGGTGGTCCGTAAAACATGCAAAAGTAAAGGTGGTTTGCTTCATCGTAATTGAAGTTACCGCCCTGGCCGGGGTAGAAGGTGTTGCCCATGGTCCAATGAATGCCATCGGGCGAGGTGATGAGGGTGCCACCGAAGATGGTGCCCTTGTAACGCTGCTGGGGATCGGGATCGTCGGGCGTGTAGACGATGCCCTGACATTCGGCCTGGGGAAAAATGATGTTGCTTGGATTGTCTAGATAATAGGCACGGGCCTTGTCAGCCATGCCGGTGTTCAGTTGGCCAGGGCTAACTACTTCGTCTGCTAGGTCTTCGAAGCGGTTCTTCCAATAGAAAGTGGGCGTGGGCAGAATGGGCTTTTCCCAGTGAATGCCATCGGTGCTGGTGGCATAAGCGATGTTGAGAACGGACAGGTATTCTCTGATTTCCGGGCCAGCGGCATACCACATCTCGTAACAATTTTTCTCTTGGCTGTAAACGACTGCTGTACGAATCATGATGGCGTTTTCATGGCCGGAGGGCACCATGATGGGGTTGGCCTCGTGCTTGGTCGCCGGGTGGACGCACCGCTTCAGACCGACCATGGACTCGATGACGTGATCGTCGAAGAGTAATTGCCGTGTGATGCCAATGCTCAAGACCATCAAGTCGATCCTTTGCCAAATAGCAATTTATAGGCAATCAACAGACCTGCCACATATCCCAGGGCAGTATTTCGCAAGGGGTAAGTATTTCCGGATCTTCATCAGTAATGATATGTACGGCATACTCAACGTCTAACCAGATGTCGGCATACCAGCAAGACGAACACCACCATCAGTAGTGACTCGTTTCATCATACTTGGGTGGCTACGCTAGGGGTACGCACTGCCAATCAATTGCAATCCCGCCTCGCGGTTGAGCCGCAGCGGTGCTCTACCTAATAAGTGGCAATGGGTCAGTATCCACTAAACACGCAGCGCGGAATATTAATATAAATCGTAAGGTCCAGTTGGATCGATCAATGAACCCAAGTATTTATTCACCAAACCACTTTTTATCAGCGGTCCGGTCATAAGCCGGCCGTTTGCTCGCTGGTAAACGGGGCAAGAGATAACGAAATTGCCGGTAGATTCCAACGCTGAGCGAGAAAACACATTGCCCTTACACAACGGCCATATTAGAGTTGGACCGATCACATGTCATACATGAGGGGGTAATAAAAGGTTATCCGGACGCGGTACAATATTAGCGACGTACTGTACAATTATTATTTAAGTTGCACGGTGCCGATAGGGTTAACTTGAAATATCGGTGACAATCGGTTTGTTTAATCGGTAATCCACTGCGGCTTGGTAGAGGCCGCAAAAGGAGAAATCATGCGGGTATTCTGGTCAATCATATGCGGCATGGTGTTGATGGTGGGCGTGGTCTATTTGGCGCAAGCCCAGCAGGAGGCAGAGACGGAAGGCGGCATGCCCGAGCCGTCATCGCTGAAGACGGACAGTGACCGCCAATGTTACTTCTTCGGGGCCAGCATCGCCCGAAAGTTCATAAACGAGGGACTGAACATCAACGAGTCCGCGATGGTCATGGGGATACGCGACGTAATATCCGGTGGCCCGATGCAACTGACACCACAGCAGATGCAGCAGGAAAACACCAAGTACAACGAGCACCTGCGTCAACGGATGATCGCCCTCACCAAACAGAACAAGGAAGAGAGCGAAATTTTCCTGGCTGAAAACAAGACGCTGGAAGGGGTCACGACGCTGCCCAGCGGTGTTCAGTACATGGTGATGAACGAGGGATCAGGCCCCAAGCCAATCTTAACCGACGTGGTGAAGATACATAATCGCATCATGTTGCTGAACGGCCGGCTCATTGAAAACTCATACCAACGGCCCGAGCCGCCTCCGGATATTTTGATCAACAATATTAGAATCCCTGGGCTGCAAGAGGTATTGCAGTTGATGCCCGTGGGCAGCAAGTGGCGACTGTGGCTGCCGACAGATCAAGGCTATCCGAGAGGTGGGCCACCCAATGCGGTGATCGTATTCGAGGTCGAACTGCTGGAGATCGTACCTGCTGCTAGCAATTGACACGGTAATCTTATTTTCATGAATGGACGAAAGGCGGTTGACGTTGTACATCTTCACAGCGATGACAATATCGTTGTGGCAGCGCGGCAGTTGTCTGCCGGGCAACACGTGGCCTTCGGCGCCGGTACAGTTGAAGTGCGCCACCCGGTGCGATTGGGACACAAAGTTGCGACGCAACGGATCAAGCAAGGCGAGACCGTGCTCAAGTATGGCCAGGTGATCGGCCGGGCGTCATGTGATATTGAGCCAGGCGATTGGGTCCACGTGCAAAACCTGGCCATGAGCGAGCAGGCCAAACAATATGATTTCGCCACACAGGTTCCCGATGATCCGCCACCGATAACGGACCGGACTTTCATGGGTTACCGGCGGGCAGACGGTAAAGCGGGGACACGCAACTACCTGGCGGTAATTTCCGCGGTCAATTGCTCGGCCTCGGTAAGCAAGTACATCGTCGACCGCTTAGACGAATCGATCCTGTGCGATTATCCCAATGTCGACGGCGTCATCGCTCTGACGCATTCAACCGGTTGCGGGATTCCCTACGGCTCACGGCACCACGACCAACTCAATCGCGTGCTCAGTGGCTTTGCCAAGCATCCCAACGTGGCCGGCTATTTACTCATCGGCCTAGGCTGCGAGGTGGCCACGCTGACCAGGCTGGTCGAAAGCGGCGACCTGGTGCAATTAACGCACGGCAAGAGCAAGGCCCCGCCCACGCTGAGCATTCAGGAATGTGGCGGCACGGCCAAAACAGTCGAGCAGGGTTTAAAAATCGTCGCGGACATGCTGCCGGCTGCCAACGACGTCAAACGCCAACCCATCGCCGCGGGGGAATTGATGCTGGGCCTGGAATGCGGCGGCTCGGACGGCAACTCGGGAGTGACCGCCAACCCGGCGTTGGGCGCGGCAGCAGACCTGCTGGTTGCCGCGGGTGGAACTGCAGTGTTGTCTGAAACGACCGAAATCTACGGCGCTGAGCATCTGCTGACGCAGCGGGCACGTTCACGGCAGATCGGTGAAAAACTGATCGAGTTGATCGACTGGTGGAAATGGTACGCCAAGACACTGGGCGGAGAACTGGACAACAACCCCACGCCGGGCAACAAGGACGGCGGATTGACGACGATTTACGAAAAGTCGCTTGGCGCGGTGGCCAAGGGGGGAACCACGGCGCTCAACGGCGTATTTGATTATGCCGAACTGGTGACGAAAAAAGGATTCGTGTTCATGGATACGCCCGGCTACGATCCGCCCAGCATCACCGGCATGGTCGCCGGCGGGGCCAACATGGTGTGCTTTACCACCGGCCGCGGCAGTTGCTACGGCTGCAAACCGGTGCCGTCGATCAAGATCGCGTCCAACACGCCTATGTACGAACACATGGTCGATGATATGGACGTCAATGCGGGCGTGGTTCTGGAAGAACAGACGGTACAGCAGGTCGGCCAACATATTTTCGAGATGATCCTGGATACCGCCAGCGGCAAAAAAACCAAGAGCGAATTGCACGGCGTGGGCGAGGAGGAATTCGTCCCCTGGCAAATTGGTCCAATTCTTTGATCTGATGATGGGGTGATCACGCCCTGTTTGCGAAGCGGCAACCACGCACCGAACAAAATAATTGGCTCAAAGACAAGTGAAGCAGACGATCACTTGGGAGCTATCTGCCCATGACTTCACAGATCATGTTCTTGGCCCGGACGCTGGATTCAATAATTTTCTCCGGTGTGGACTCAAGTATTTCAAGGATAATGGGGCCTTCGTATTCAATGTCTCTCAGCTTTCCGAAAATCCGTTGCATATCCAGACAGTTACCATCCTCGAACGCACGATGTTGAAGCATTCCCCCAGGTACACCACTCCAGCCGAGTACATTGTGAGCATGGATTTCCACGATCGTTTCTCGACCCAGGCCGTCAATCCAATCGAGAACCAGTTCGGTCGCGGTGCCGGGCATCCCCGACATTTCGCCGCGACGCCCCATGATCACCTGGGCGATGTCCAGATGATGACCCCAATTGGGTGAGTCGACCTGCTGTCTGATTTTGGCGAAGTACTCGAAATCATCCTGTTTTTCCAGGTTCTCAAATCCAGTGCGTATTCCGTATTCCTCAGCTCGCCGGCTTATTCTTTTAGCAAACTCAACATGGCGACTAATCATTATGCTTTCGGAAACGACTTGACTAGTAGGTTTTCCTTGGTGGTAAGTCGTGGTCTTAGCGCCTATATCACGAGCGAGGTTCATGGCTTCCTCGTATTGTCGAACTGACTCTTCGCGTAGGGCCGGATTATTGGCGGCGATATTTACGTCGTAAGGTGTTCCATGGACGGTCACCACAGGCAACTCCATAACAACTTCCTTGAGCCGTTGTCTTTGACTTTGGTCAAAAGTCCGGGGCCAAACGCCGCCCTGGACAAACCCAACAGGGTTTCCGACCTCATTGTCAAAATCATTGAGGTGAATCTCCAAACCCAGATCATTCTTCCGCAGTAGTTCCGCGATCTCAAAAATATCCATGTTGGAGAAGACCCAACTGGTGACGCCGATTCGATGGCTGCTGTTGTTGATACCCATCTTTTGGCCTTTCTTGCGAGTGAAGTTCAAAGTCGAGCGGGTATGGCATCCTGCTGAACATCCCTTGCGAGCGTCTATCTGCCCAAATCGTCGACCATGCTATCCGGATTCCTAGCAGAAAGAACTTTCTGAACGGTTTTACGGAACGCCCTGATCTGGATCCGGTCCCTCCTAACAAACGGACCGCCAGCGCGGGAAATAGGTAGTGACTGCCTTTGATCGTGCCACCTGCTCCGGGCCTGTGTTCCCTCTCGTTGGAAAGAACGTGATCGTAACCTTCATAATCAACTCACCGTCCAACGTTATTTCACCTTGGACCTCCGCCCGCCGAGCAACGAGCAGGCCCACAGCTATAATCAGACCATGGCGAAAATGCATATCAAGCACGCGGCGGCGGATTTCGAGATTCATGAATTAATCGCCCAGCGATGGAGCCCATACGTATTCGATGGGAGACCGGTGGAACCGAAAAAATTATTATCGTGTCTGGAGGCCACACGATGGGCAGCCTCGAGCTATAACGAACAGCCGTGGTCGTTTATTGTGGCAACACGACAGCAAGAGCAGGCGTTTGCGACAATGGTTGGTTGCCTGGTAGAGACCAACCAGTCATGGGCGCAACACGCCGGCGTATTGATGGCCAGCGTGGTGTGCAATAATTTTCCACGTGACAACAAACCGAACCGCGTCGCCGAGCATGACATGGGCCTGGCAGTGGGCAACATGACTTTCCAGGCCACAGCGATGGGGCTCAGCTTGCACCAGATGGCGGGGGTCAACGTGTCAAAACTGGCCAAGACATACAGGGTGCCGAATACGCACTCACCCATGACGGTGATCGCACTTGGCTACGCAGGCGACAGTTCTTCACCGACAGCCGCCCAGTTAGCGCAGCGGGATCAGGCATCGCGCAATCGCAAACCGTTAAATGAGTTCGTGTTTGACGATACGTGGGGGCATACGGCGGAAATTATTTCCAGATAAACTGCAGTTATTCTTGATAGCCGAGCACAACGAGTAGACATGCCGTGCCGGCAATGATGTTGATACCGGCTGCTTGGGCCATCTCCACGGCAGCGGGACTTTCGGCGCCCGGTTGCATCCAGACGTGTTTGATGCCCAAGACATCAGCCTGTTGCACGACTGATTCGGTGACCCTGGGGGGCGTGACAACAGAGATGCCATGCGCAGGTTCTGGCAACGACGCCAAGTCGGGGTACGTCTTGATCCCTTCGATTTTTTCGTTTTTCGGGTTGACAGGAAATACCGTTAGGTCGTTTTGCATGTAGACGCGAAGCACCTTGTTGCCATACTTGGCACGGTCTCGCGAGGCACCGACAACGGCGTGCGGACTGCCATCAAGAAAGCGATCAATCTGCTCTTGGAGAGTCATCGGGTAAGATCATAGCAGGCTGGGTTGCGGCCAAACATATAGGAATCCATCATGGCATTTATACATATTGACGACTATGAACCGATCGAACTGGTACCTGGCGTGCACGCGCGGACACCCTACGGCCAGAATGTGATGCTTTCGTATCTCGAGATGGACGCTGGGAGCGTGGTACCGTTGCACAGCCATCCGCACGAACAGGCAGGGATGCTGCTTGAAGGGCAGATGGAACTGACGATCGGCACTGAGACGCGACTGTGCCAGGCCGGCGAACTGTTCATCATCCCCCCGAACACGCCGCACAGTGCCAAACCCGTAAATGGCAAGGCGGTGGTGCTGGATATTTTCAGCCCGGTACGCGAGGATTACGCCGCCAAGTTCAACCAGTACATCCCCACTTGAAATTCAGCCTGCCGCGACGGAATACCTACGGCAACGGGGATTCAGACAAGTACTGCTCGATACGCTGGCGCGACCATGCCTCCGCGATAATAACGGTGCGGTAATCGAGTGTTAGTGTATCGTTACTGGTCAACTCATATACCTGGTCGAACATGAGTGCAAAACAGACCATGGGCGAGGCGGTGTTGCGAACGAACCACTTGTTGGGGTATCGGGGATTAGCCTGCGAATCTATAAACAGCAGCGTACTCTCTGCATCGACCTCGTCGTGCTTGGCAACGTAAGCCAGCCAGGGGCTCGTATTCCCCATGATGTTTTCGGCAGATACGTCGGGTTCATCGACAAGGACCTGACCGCCCTGAAAGCAACGCGGCCCTCGCCAGAACAGCCCGCCGTAACCGGCATTGTCCCGGCCGTTGGTAGTCGGTGAACCAAATCGCAAAGACTCAAGTGCTGTCAACTCGAAATGATGGTCGAGCACCCAGTAATTCTGCTGCGGATTGACCTTACTGACGACGATACGGCGGCAATCGTCAATTAACGGCCGGCCATCACGGGCTATCCACTGTACCTGTTCGACCAGTTCGACCCCGTCATCAGCACAACTCAGTGCTCCCCAGTCAACGTGACTGATGCAACCATGGTTGTCCTTTGGCACATACCCTTTGCCACGCACGAAGGTGCCCCCTCCCCAGAAGTTGTTTTTATTGATATCAGCACAGGTCATCGACAGGCCATGATGCCAGCGGTGGTCGTGCGGCCGATATGCGGTAACGGGTAGACCGTGAAGATCGCAAAGCGGATGAAAATATGGACGGTTGCATTCTGTGGAGCTAAGTTGCGGGCGATACAGGTAACGGAAAAGTAACCGGCCGTCATAGGCAAGTTCCATAGCGTTGTCTTGGACTTTGGTTAATGTCAATGTCATGGACGGGACTTGGCCGAGATGCTGGACCAATGAATGCAGACATTGAGACTTTGGTCACTTGGCCCAGTCAGCAATGAACTTGTCCAAGTCATAGTCTTCGGGTAATTCGTTGAGCCGGTACTTGCTGGGAGCAGGGATCTGGAAGCCGGGGATGTCCTGTAACTCATCGGCCTGGAGGGCTTCGTCGAGGGGGGTGAAGCGATGCCATAACGTTTCGATTTCGTCGGGGGTAAAGCGATCGCCGAATTCAGCATTTTTTCCCTCATATGCCTGCTGTGCGTATTTACAAAGGTGAATAAGGCCCATGAAGCGGCCCACTTCACCGGGGTGGAGTTTAACTAACCCCTTGCAAAATGCCGGCTCGTCCTTGTCAATGATGGCGCGGAACACGTCTTCGATGGCATCACATTCCTCATCATAGAGGTGAACGGTTCGGTCGAGGATGGATTGCGACTTGGACGATAAATATTTAGCGAATGGCCAATCTCTGCCATAGCCCTCAAAATAAAAACTGGAACTGGCAAATGATCGGTAGCCGATGTGGTAGGTGCGCCGCATCTTGGGGCCATAGTTACTGCCCCAGTGCAGAAGTTCTAGGTGGTTGACGACGGCGTCACCGGCTTTTAGATCAGCGCAGACGCTGCCGGGCAGCGGAGTGTGGCGTTTCTCGGTTTGGGGCCGCTGACCGCTGCCATAGCCGTGACCCACCGCGGACAACTGGCGGTTTTCCTGGTCGGTAGTGGCCCGCTTGTGGCTGCCGGGCATGACCCAGAGCACATCGTCGTCATACAGCGCCAAGTTCCAATGCACGTACACTGGGCCGTTGGCTTGGCAGTCCTGGATCAAGCCTTCAAGTGGGCCCTTGCCTTCGGGACTAATGTCCCGATGCCACCACCACGGGCCGTGATCGGTCGGTGGATTGCAAAATATAAACAATCCTGCCGGACCAATGTCCTTGGCTTCGCTCATCAGTTGCCGCGATACGCCGTAGGTGTTTTCGTGGAAGACCATCTCGGCAATATCAGCCGTCTGCGTGTCTACCACTTCGTTGAAATTGCGAATCCACGGCTGAAAAACATTAGGGATACCCTGCGGCCACTGGCGGCTTACCGCCAGTTCAACGCTCTGCCGCAACGGCTCGAGCATGTCCGGCGGAACCACCTGACGCAATATCAGGTAGCCCTGATCCATGAACTTATCTTTATCAACGTTGATCATATTCACTATCCTAAAAAGGCATGGGCAGCAATTATAGCAGAAAATTGCACAATTTTTGAGAAACTCTAGTATCGCAAATCGGTGACTACAGGCATAAAAGAGCACCCATCATGAGCACGATTACAGCAGCGACGCTGGCGCCGGATGTTGTTGAATTGCGACAGTTCCCCCGGCCGGACGTCGGACCGACCGGCATGCTCATAGAGGTGCTTTCGGCAGGTATTTGTGGCAGTGACAAGCACATGTACCAGGGCCATGCAAAACTACAGTTTCCCGTGGCGGCAGGTCACGAGATGGTTGGACGGGTCGCGGCCATGGGCGACCAGTTCGAGACCTCATCGCGCATCGTGGGTGGGCCGGTGCAGGTCGGCGACCGGGTGACGATCACGCCCAGTACGCAAGGTTGCAGACAGTGCTGGTTCTGCAGCCACGTGCCGCACAAGCCGTCACTTTGCCCCAACCGGCTGATTTACGGGTTTACGCCGGTGAGCAAATCACCACATCTGTACGGCGCATTTTCGCAGATGATGTACGTTGGACCCAAATCGAACGTGTTTAAGATTCCCGATGATTTGTCGGACGAGCGGGCGGCCATGACCGAACCGATGGCAGTCGCCAGCCGTGCCGTCGAACGGGCCATGGGCGGGGGCATTCCGCACATCGGCGAAGGGTTGAGCGTGGGCAAGCGGGTCGCGGTGCTGGGCGCCGGGCCGATCGGGCAACTGGTGGTCGTGGCCCTGCGGCACGCCGGGGTGGGCACGATCATGGTCAGCGACATCAGCGAGCATCGGTTGCAAATGGCGCGGCGCATGGGCGCGGACATCACGCTCTGCATCAAGGACATGGACGCGTCGCAGCGGTTGGAGGCGGTGCGCGAGGCGACGGATGGCGTGGGGCCGGACGTGGTGATCGAAGCGGCAGGCGTGCCGGCGGCGTTCGAGGAAGGGCTGGCCATGGTCCGCCGCGGCGGGCGGTTGGTTGAGGTGGGACACTTTTTCGAAAACGGCACCATCGCGCTTTCGCCGCATACCATCTGTCACAAGGAGGCGGACGTACTGGGCGTGTGGGCGTACCCGCCGATGCAATTTGAGACAGCGTTGTACCTGCTATCACACAGTTCGGCCCCTCTGGACGATCTGATGACCACCACGCTGCCGTTGGCGGAATTTGAACAAGGCGTGCGTCTTACTGGTAATGAGCAGGTAATCAAGGTCATGATCAATCCGCAACTTTAAACACTCGTCGAGGAGACCCGTGGGAGACCAAAGTGGCCTTTAGGATTATTGCAAGGGAAATGGACAGCGATCCGTTGGCACTGCAACAGCAGTCACAGCGGATCGTAAGTGCACTGGTCGAAATG
>CAUZAW010000008.1:0-25073 GCA_963577735.1 Phycisphaerae bacterium
TGGAACGCAAACAACGTTGGATTTGGGTCTGCTTGGCGCACATGCTGCTGATCTACGGTGCGGGCATGGCCATCGGCTGGGCCTTGGCTGGCAACATCATGGCCGGGGTGCAGTTGGGTTTAAGCTGGCTGGTCTGGGCTGTGGCCGTGCGACTGGTGTTCGTGTGGCACCTCACCTGGGCCATAAATTCCATCACCCACCTATGGGGTTACCGCAGTTTCGAAACATCTGACAACAGCCGCAACAATTGGTTGTTCGGCTACCTGGGTATGGGTGAGGGCTGGCACAACAACCATCACGCCGATCAGCGTTGCGCCGCCCATGGCCGAAGGTGGTGGGAGCTGGATGTCACCTACCTGACCATTTTGCTGCTCCAGGTGTGCGGGCTCGCCTCACGGGTCAACAAGCCTTCGGTTAATACCGACCGCAGGGTGGCATAGTTACAGGCGTAATAGTATTGGCCAACCACATCGTGCGTGGCGACCGGGTCAGGTTGCCGGCCGGATCAATACATACTCAGGTTGCCGTCCCAGCGTGAGACCCAGTTCTGGACCCGGATTCGGGTGACGACGTGTCCGTCACCATAGAGGATGTTGGTGTCTATAACCCGTTGCGATGAACCCGGCGGCCAAGGTTGGCTGGTGTGCACCGACCAGCAGACCGTGGTGACGCCGTCGGCCGAGCATTGACTTGGAGACCACCAACTGTGGTCACTTATGATCGCCGCTTCTGGATCGCCCGGCTCATCGGGTCGGTCTGGGATGCCGTCGCCATTCCTGTCCGGGTTGCCGCTGTGGGCCCAATTCCACGAGTCGGGTATCAGAAAGTAGATGAGGTAGCCGGCCGGCTGCCAGCAGACGTTTCCCGAGCAAGACTGGTAATGTCGCGACCACTCATCGACACCGTTGTAATTGGGGCCCTGAGGGATCATCAGCGGACACCAGAGCAGGTCGCCGGCCCGGCCGCCGGCGATCTCCAGGAAATTTTTCCGCCCGTCTGGGACGCCGCTGTCACCGAATCGCGTGTCGTAGATATGTCCGTCCGAACCTGCGCCGATCGGGGCAGGCGGATACTTGTGATTAAATTGGTCCGTGTACACCTTCAGGCCGATACCCAGCTGCCTGAGGTTGCTCGCGCAGCTGATGACCATGGCCGTCCGTTTGGCGCCTTTCAAGGCGGGCAGCAGGATCGAGATCAAAATAGCAATGATGGAAATGACGACCAGCAGCTCAATCAGGGTAAATCCCCGTTTACTGCGAATGTTGTCGTTTAGAGGAATAACCATTCACCTGCAGCGTATACCTAACCTCTGCGTATATCAATAGGTGGTGGCAAGTCGGCACGTGTCGCGTGGACCTGTGGCATGAAGGGCCGTTAGTTCTCGTGGTCCGTGATTTTTTCAGCCAGCTGGGTGGCAGGCAGTTCAATTTGCTTGCCGGTGGAAAAGTCCTTGAGGTCGGCCAGATTGCGTTCAATCTTGTCGTCGAGGATCACGGCGTAGCGGGCCCGGGTGGCGTCGGCTTCCTTCAGTAGCTTGGCCACGTTACGTGTTGTCTTGTAGCTGAAGCGTACGTGCAGCCCCTTGCTACGCAGCTTCGCTGCCAGGGTCGCCGTCTGGGCAGCGCCCGTATCCGTTGCGGCAATAATAAAAGCGTCCGGACGCGGGCTGACATCGTCGGGCACCAACCCCTTGTCCATCAGCACGTTGGAAAGCACCACGTCGCCCATGCCAAACCCGATGGCCGGCATCTTCGGCCCGCCGAACAGCTCAATCAACTGGTCGTACCGCCCGCCACCGACGATCGCCCGTTCCAGCCCCGTGCTTTCGTGTATTTCAAAGACGGTGCCCGTGTAATAGGCCAAGCCGCGCACGATACCCAGGTCGTACTCGCACCAGTCTGCGATGCCGAACGCCTGTAACTGCTCGTCGAGCGCTGCCAAGTCGCGCAAGTTCTGTTGAATACCAATCTGCTGGCGTAACAGGTCGAGTTGGCCTGCTGGGTACTTAAGCCGGCACGTCTGGTCGAATCGCGCCACCGTCTGGCTGTCCAAGCCCAGTTCCGCGGCCCCCTTGGCGAACTGGTCGGCCTCGAGTTTGTCCCGCCGGTCGAGCAGGTCGAATGCGGTCAGTATTTTGTCCTCGGGTACGCCCATCTTGTTCAAGATATGGCGAACTGTTTCCCGGTGGCTGATCTTGACGCGTATCTGGTCGGGGCCCAGCCCCATCTCGCGGAACAGATCGACGGCGACAAAGATGCACTCGGCATCGGCAACCGCCGAATCGAGGCCGAGGATATCCACGTTCCACTGCCAGAATTCACGTAGCCGGCCACGCTGGGGTCGCTCGGCTCGGCAGAAATTCGACGTGGCGAACCATTTGATCGGCTTGGGCAGTGCATTGGCCTGTTCAGCCACCATGCGGGCCAGCGTGGGCGTAAACTCGGGGCGGATCGCCAACTCACGTCCGCCACGGTCCTCGAAGTGAAACAATTCGCCGACCAGCCCCTCGCCACTCTTGACCGCGTAAAGGTCCAGCGACTCGAAGATCGGGCCGTCCACCTGCTCGAACCCGTTGCGGATCGATACCCGCCGCCAAGCGTCCAGCAGGTGATTGCGCCAAGCCATTTGCTTGGGGTAATAATCGCGCGTGCCTTTGGGGGCCTGGAATTTCATGGGTCTGCTGACGGTTTCACCTCAATCGCCACGATCTACTTCACGGCGACAATGTAACTGATCCATGCCGGCTCGCTGGGTGCCTGTTTCCGGCGAGTGTACACGCCGTTGCCTTCCTCTGTTTCCAGGTCGGTGCCTTCCCAGTACACGTCCGCCCGCTTGAAGCCGGCCTCTAGCAGTACCTCCCGCACCTCGGGGATGGTCCAGAACCGCCAATGGTAAACGAATGCCCGGTTCATTTCGCTGCCGTCCTTGAAGTGAAAATGGATATAAAAAGTGCAGTCGTGGGTTATGGGGTCGAAACGGGCCTGCTCCCAGAGGTAATCGAAGTCCTTGTAGGAGGTGGTGTCGATATGGCCCTCTTCGATTGTTTCGCTGCCGCCCATCATGTCCAGGACAAAGACGCCGTGCGGGGCCATGTTCGCGTAGGCCGCGTGGAAGTATTTTAACAGTTCCTTGCGTGACTTGAAGATCCAAAATGAAAAGTTCTGTGCCGACAGCACGTCGGCCTTGCGGCCCATAATCTTGCGCACGTCAAGTTGCAACAACTCGATGCGTTTTTGCTGGGCGGGCTTGACCGCCACCAGGTTGTTTTGCCGTCCCCATTGCAGCGGCTCTGGATCGATGTCAACGCCTACCGCCAATCGGTCGGTCCGGCTCTTAACCCATTCGCAGCAGACGGCGAACGTTCCGCAGAAGTCCTCCCGCAACACCACGGGCGACCGGCCGTACTCTTTGCGATACACGCGATTGAAAAACGGGATCTCGACATCGGGTGCCTGCACCGATTTCAAGTAAAGATCGTAACGATCGGCCTTGCTCTTGAGGCTCTTGATTTTGTTGTGGCGGTCCATCTATTGATCCTCATCAACATGTTAAACGCAGAGGCGCATTTTGCATTGGCGGAGATTTGGTTTCCAATATGTCGATGCGCATCATCGGCGGTATACATCGCAGTCGGCAGATTCTGGCGCCGCAAAGCAGTGCGACCCGCCCCATCACCGACCGGGTCAAGCAAAGTCTATTCGACCGACTATGGTCGCTCGGCGTTGTCGGCACAGGCGCTCCTGCCAGCCGGGTACTGGACCTGTTCTGCGGCACGGGCAGCCTCGGTCTTGAAGCCCTCTCACGCGGAGCGGAGTATTGTACATTTGTAGAAAAGGATCGCTCAGCAGTTGAATTGCTGGGGCAGAATCTGCAGGCGATGCGGCTGGGCGAACAGGCCGCGGTTTTGCCCATTGATGTGATGCACGGCGTCAGCGGTAGCTGGCAAGGCATGCTGGCGACCGAGGGTAAGCTTGGCGACGCGAACGCGGGATTGATCTTTTGCGATCCGCCCTACGCCATGACCCGGCAGGCTAAGTTGCGTATGCGGATCGAAAAATTGATCAGTGAACTGGCGGCCGTGACCGTCAGCGGCGGCGTGTTGATGTTGCGCACCGAGGGCAGTTGTCTGCCAAACACGATATCCGGCTGGCAGGGACCGCAAACCCATGCCTATGGATCGATGAGCCTGCACTTTTACCATCGCGTCTAATCAGCGGCGGCTATCGTGATCTGGCTGGAGTTGTTGACGCGGATCTGTGGCCGGCCCTCGTATCGGTGCACCTTGCCGGTGGCCCGTATCTTGCGGTTGAGGAAATAAACCTGAGGCGGCTGATCCCAGTCGCCCATCGCTTTGGCGAAGATGACGATGTGGAACTGGCCATGCCAATCGCGGGTGAAGTTGAGGAAGCAGACCTTGCCCGTGTTGTGTGTATTGATGACAGTCCCTTCGACGGTAATGGTTTGCCCCATGTAACGGTTCGCCTGGTGCCAGGGCACAATCCCGGTCGGTGGATGCGCGGCTGCGGCTTGTCTGTCGAGGAACTCGCCCGGCTTGATCGCTGTGCCCAATGTTTCGCCCGGCTGCGGGATAGGGCTGCGGCCGGCAGGTACCCGGTAGCCCATGGGCCGGTCTTTGGCGGCGGGCGGTTCGCTTTCAGTTGGGCGTTGATTGTTGGTCCCCACGACTCCAGCCAGCATCATGCCGGCGATCAGCCCCGCTGCGAAAATGACGATCGCCATGAACATCAATAACAGCCGATTGCTGCGCCCGGCGCGGACAGATTCGTTCGACCCGGTCATGGCGGCATCATAGCGGCGACCCGTGGTAACATACGAGCCGATGCAGGAAATACTCGGTCAAGGTGGGGCTGTCCATGTCTTGCAATCAGCACTGCGGGCAGAACGGTTGCACCATGCCTATATTTTTCACGGTCCGGCCGGTGTCGGTAAATTTACTACTGCCATAGCCTTTGCCCGTGTGTTGCTGTGTCACGACGTACAGCTTGACCTCGCGCAGCAGGTGACCGCCTGCACCTCGTGTGAATCATGTCGGTTGCTTGGCGATATTGAAACTCCTGCTCATCCCGATCTACATGTGTTGCGCAAGGAGTTAGCCGCGGTTTCTCAGTTTTCCCATCTGCGCAAGCGCAAACAGCACAACATCCCCGTTGACCTGCTGCGAGAGCATATGATCGGCGGCAACATCGGCACCGGTCCAGCGAAAAAGTATGTAGAACCGGTCGTCGGCAACAAGCCCCTGCTTGGGTACAACAAGGTGTTCATCATTGATGAAGCTGAATTGTTGGAGCAGGTGGGACAAAACGCTTTACTCAAAACTCTGGAAGAGCCACCGGCGCAGACGTATATCATTCTTGTCACCACCAACGAAGATAAACTGCTGCCCACGGTGCGAAGTCGGTGCCAGCGGGTGGCGTTCGTGCCGCTGGCCGATGACATAGTGTCCCGTTGGCTTGATGGGCAGGAGGTTCAACTCGACGAGGCGCAACGGCTCTGGCTGGTCGGGTTTGCCTGTGGCAGCCTTGGTCGCGTCCAGTTGGCCGTTCAATACGATTTGTCGTCCTGGGCCCGAGATGTACTGGAGCCGATCGATGCCATGGTCGACGGCCAGTACCCGGTACAATTGGGCGGTTGCATGGCCGAGCATATCGAAAATTTTGCCAAGCGCTGGGTGGACGAACATCCCAATGCCTCCAAATCCGCCGCCAACCGCCAAGCTGCGGCCCTGATGTGGTCGCTGGTCGCCTGCCACGCGCAGCAGAAGATAGCCCAACTGGCGCCCGATTGTGATGGCCACGACCTGCAATCTGCCGAGGCTGTTTTGCAGCCCTGGCTGGCAGCTATCGATAGCTTGCACCGTACTGAAAAAGAGTTGGCAGGCAACGTTCTTTTGAACTTGGCTACCGATCATCTCGTGTCGCTGCTGTACCGTGCCTTGTCATCGCAGCAGATGCTGGTCTGACTTGGGCGGCAAGAGGTGGTGCTGCAGCGACACTGTCTGCACCTTTTGCAACTCGCTACAGTAGCACCATGCGTTATCGCATGATTGCCATCGACCTCGACGGCACCCTGCTGGATGAATCCGGCCAAGTCAGCCGCGAAAATCTAGACGCGGTTGCCGCGGCCCATGCGGCCGGAGCCATGGTGGTGCCTTGCACCGGGCGGGCGTGGCGGGAGTCAAAAACGGCACTGGCCGGCATGGCTGATATCGGTTCGGGCGTGTTCGTCACAGGCGCCGTGGTGGCAGACATGGCCACCGGTCGGCCGCTAGACCTTGCGGTGATGGAACCGTATTTGGTCGCCGAGATTGTCGATTTTCTCTATGACCTGCCCGAAGCGATTCTGGTGTTTCGCGAATCCAACCTGGCCGGCCACGATTACCTGGTAACCGGTAACGGTGAATTGTCGGCCAACACCCGCTGGTGGTTCCAGACCTGCGAGTCGACCGTGGTCTATGCCCATCACCCGACGGCTGATGATTTGCGCCATACCCTGCGTATCGCCATCGTCGCCTCGCGCAAACGCATGCAGCAGGTTACCAACGATCTCCGGGAGCGTTTTAGCCAGCGGATGTTTTTGCATTACTTCGGTAGTATTGGCCCGCCGGAGAACGGCCAACCCGTCTACGTGTTGGAAATGTTCGCCGCCGGCGTGGACAAGTGGCGGGGGCTTAAGTGGTTGGCCTTCAATCATGGTATCGATGCGTCACAGATTGCCGCCATCGGTGACCAGATCAACGACCTGGCCATGCTGGCCAACACGGGCTGCGGTATTGCCATGGGCAACGCCATCGAACAGGTCAAGGCGCAGTCTGATTACGTGACGCTAGATCATGATGCCGCCGGCGTGGCTCACGCCATTGGACAATTACTGACAGGCAGATGGAAATGAACGCAGGCGAGAAACCGGACCGCTATTGGGACCCGGCCGAGCCATCGCCTTCTAACAAGTCCTGCGTGTGCTGCGCCACGTCGTGAATGTCTTTGGCCACACCTTTGATCGTGTTGCAGCCGGGTAGGCACAAGGCCGCCAGTGCCCACAAGATCAGGAGGCTCGCAAGGATTTTCATCGCCGGACTCCGTCTATGACCGGATCGAGTGGTTCCAATCGTTAGTTATCGGCAGACAGGCCCCAGCATCGCCACATGTCCAAGTCCTGATAAGATGGTGCTTGTGACCGATCCACACCTAATCAAGGTGCAGATTCACCGCCTGCCTAGCAGCCAAGGTCTGCCCCTGCCGACCTACCAGTCGCCGCACGCCGCAGGGATGGACTTACACGCCGCCGTAGATGAGGATCGACCGGTGATGATCGGTCCAGGCCAGGTGGAGTTGATCCCCTGCGGTTTTGCCATGGCTCTGCCCAGCGGTTACGAGGCCCAGATTCGCCCCCGCTCCGGTCTGTCTGTGCGTAGCAGTGTGACGCTGATCAACAGTCCTGGCACTATCGATGCCGACTACCGTGGACAGGTCAAGGCGGCCCTGATCAATCACGGTTCGCAGCCATTTGAAGTCACCCGTGGCATGCGTATCGCCCAGATGATCATCAGCCCGGTGCACCGGGCACAGTGGGTGCAGGTGCAAGCGCTGGACGCCACCGTTCGCGGTGAAGGTGGCTTCGGGCACACCGGACAATGATTGGTGCACCGCAGTGACCTATAGGTGGTTCCAGCGGCCAAAGTGCCCCCGCGCAGTGGGCCTGGGCCCTAGGTCGGCGGGTGGATAACGCCGAATTGAGGCGTGGCGCGCTTGGCAGTCTCATTGGCGATGTGGCATCAGCACGGATGATTTTCACGAGCTGCTGTGAACCAATTCTTTGTTGCCTTTGCCCATACCTAGCCGATACGCCCTCTTGCCGCGCGATGGGTGCGCGGTGTCCGATAATGGGTAATTGATGTCAGACGAAGAAGAATATATTGATGACGAGGATGCGCAGCCACGCAAGGTTCGCCGTTATTTGATCTGGGCGGCGATGGCCGGTGTCTGGCTGATGATAGCGGCGGCACTGGTCAGTTACGACCCGGGCGACTGGCCCAACCGATATGTGGCGCCGCACAACGAGCATGCCAGCAACTGGGTTGGTCGAGCCGGCGCGTGGGTCGCCGCCGAGTTGTACGATATGATCGGCCCGGGCGTGTGGATCATGATGGCTGGGGCGTTGGCGGGCTTGGTCACTACTGCGCGGCGCAAGCCGATCACACAACCGGTGCTGCGCAGCATCGGGCTGATACTCATGAGTTTGGCGGCCAGCGCCCTGATTGGGCTGACCATGTCTGCTGGTCGCAGTCACATATTAAGCGCCGGCGGTCTTCTGGCTGACTACATCAATCGCAGAACCGTGTTTGTGTTCAGTGGGTTCGGCACGCTGCTGATCCTGCTGACCGTGTTCTGGGTAGGTGCCATCGTGGCCATGGACCAGGTGGTGGCTGGATTGGGCCGTATCGTGCTGTGGGGCTGCCACCTGCTGGGCAACCACGTTCATCTTCCCCGCCCCGTGCTGGCAGGTCGATCACTGGGTTGGGGTGCACTGTTGGGTTTGTCCGGCACGGCAACTTCACTAAAACCCAACATTCCACTTCGCCGAAACGGCCGGTCCTTGCGATCACCGGTCGACGACGATGACCAGATCGATCCCGATGCCGGTGGCTTGGGCGCCACCGAAGCATTTGGCAAAGGCGGGGCGAAAAACACCGCCCCCATTAGCCAACCCGATGAGGATGAGGATAAAAACGATCCCGTCGACAGCCTCGACGACCAGCCGCAAGCGTCGTTCAATCCGCCGTTGACCACTGAGCAGTTGCGGGCCAAGATAAGGAAGCTTCCGATCAATTTGGCTGGTCCCAACGCTGCGCCCAAGACCCCGCCGCCGCGTGAAGTGGACCTGTCTGGATACCGGTTCCCTGAAATTGCCATGCTCGATGAGCCGGAAGGTGATTTTACCCAGGACATGGAACGGCTGGTGCGTGATCAGGCGGTGCAATTGGAAGCAGCGCTGCAACAATACCGCATCGATGGCCAGGTTGTGGGCATCGACTCTGGTCCGGTGATTACCCTCTTCGAGGTACGCCTGGCTCCGGGCACCAAGGTTGCGCAGCTCAGCAACCTCTCCAGCGACATCGCTCGTGTCCTCAAGGCCCACAATGTGCGTATCGTGCCCAACATGGCAGGCAAGGACACCGTGGGTATCGAGGTGCCCAATCTCAAGAAGCAACTGGTGCGACTCAAGGAACTGATGACCAGCCAAGGCGACACCGCTGAGCGGATGAAGCTACCCATGTGGCTGGGCAAGGACGCGTCGGGCAACCCACTGATCGCCGACCTTGCTGCCATGCCGCACATGCTCATCGCCGGTACCACCGGATCGGGCAAGAGTGTGTGCATGAACAGCATCATCATGTCCTTCCTGTTCACCAAGCGGCCCGACGAAATGAAACTGGTGCTGGTCGACCCCAAGATGGTCGAGATGGCACTCTTTCGCGAGATTCCTCACTTGATGTGTCCAGTGGTGACAGAAATGTCCAAGGCCGCGGCCATTCTCGAATGGGCCACGACCAAGATGGATGAGCGCTATGAATTGCTGGCTGAGGTAGGTGTGCGCGATATCGTCGGTTACAACGATCTGACGTGGGAACAGATCGTCGAGCGTATGGAACCGGCCAATGAAGCTGAAGAGGCACGCATCCCCCGAAAACTGCCGTATCTCGTGTTCGTCGTCGACGAACTGGCCGACCTGATGATGACCACCAAGGAGGTGGAAGGGTTCATCGTTCGCCTGGCCCAGAAATCACGGGCCGTCGGCCTGCACCTGATCCTAGCCACGCAACGCCCCCAGGCCAACGTGGTGACCGGCCTGATCAAATCCAACATGCCCTGCCGCGTGTCTTTCAAGGTCGCCTCGGGCATGGACAGCAGGATAGTGCTTGACCAAAAGGGCGCCGAGTTGTTGCTGGGGCAGGGCGATATGCTTTACCTGTCGCCGCGGACCAGCAAGATCACACGGGCCCAGGGCACGCTCGTGGACGATTCGGAAATCCGCCGCACCGTGCGTTTCCTCAAGCAGGTGGCCGGTCCCAGTTTTGAGCCGGCGCTGGTGCAGATCAAGTCGCCCGGGGCCAGCGGCGATCCTGTCGAGCGCGATCCGCTTTTCGAAGATGCCGTGCGTATCGTGCTCGAATCCAACCGCGGCAGCGTGTCGTTGCTGCAACGACGCCTGACCATCGGCTACAGTCGTGCGTCTCGCCTCATCGAGCAGATGGCAGGTGCGGGAATACTGGGCGAATACAAGGGGTCTCAGGCTCGCGAGGTGCAGATCAGCATAGAAGAATGGGATGCTCTCCGCGCCCAAGCCCAGGCCGATGCCGCTGCCGATAGTGAAACGGTGCAAGGTGACGAGCAGTCGGAAGAAGTGACCGAGCAGGATGAACTGGTCAAAGACGAGGAGGGTGTGGAATACGAAACGGTAGAGGAAGACCAGGAGGCAGAGGACTCGCAGGAAGAAGAAGAATACGAGTACGAGGAGTCCGACGACTCTCAAGATGAAGATGAAGATGCAGAAGAGGATGAGGAAGAGGAATCAGGTCGTTAGCCTGATCGCCGGCCGGGTCCTTGACTGATTCGGTCCCCCGCCATATTTTGAGTTGATCTACATGGGTTAGCCCGTTACACGAAAGCGAGTTGACGATGCGAATCATCAGGATCTCGGCGATGGTTGGCGTGGGCGTAATGATGTTTTCCCTGGCGGGCTGTGCAACAGCTGTGCCTGAAGCCGTCGCCGTGCTGTATCCCACGCAGGGCCAAGCGGTGCGTGGCGTGGTGACTTTCTCGCAGCAGAAAGGTGGCGTCAGAATCGTCGCCGACGTGACCGGCCTGGCCCCCGACGCCAAGCACGCGTTTCACATTCACCAGTTTGGCGATGCCCGCGACGCGCACGGCAAGAGCGCCGGTGGCCATTACAACCCCAGCAACAGCAAGCACGACCGGCCCGAAGCTGTTGAAAGGCACGCTGGCGACCTGGGCAATTTACGAGCAGACAACCACGGCAAGGCGCATTATGATCGCGTTGACGATCGCATCACCATTTTCGGATTTCGCAATCGTATCCTCGGTCGAGGCGTGATTATCCACGCCGGCGAGGACCAGTTCACGGGCGCCAGCGGTAACGCCGGCCCGCGCATCGCCATCGGTGTTATCGGCATCGCCCAGTCGAGTCAGTAGCACTGCGTCAGCCACATCAGAGCCACCAGGTCTTTCGCAACCCATCATCTGCCCCGGTACCATAGCCCTCACCGTGAAGGATTTGCCGGTCAAAACAGGGTTTATGGCCGAACTGCAGCGCATGGGGCGGGCCGCCGTCTGGTCGACGTTGGTGATGTTGGCCGTGATCACCACCGGCGCGTGCCTGGCCTGTGCGGCGCTTGGGTTTTTGGCCGGCTGGCGGCCAGGTCTGGCACTGGTTGCCGTTCTGGCTGCAGTGATCCCCTGGTGGGCGCTGGCGGCGAGGATGATCGAAGCCGATCGCCGCCGCGGAAACTGATCATGGCTGCGGCACCTGGGGCACGTCAGCCTCCGTCGGTACATCTAGTAGCGTTGTCGTCTGACGCACGGTTACCTGTAACTTCAACGTCGGTTCAAAATCGTACACCGGCTTGACCGGTATCAAAGGAACTTGCTGATCCAGCAGAGTGCGCCATTGCCGTCGCATTTCAACAAACGTATCCGCTTCCTCGAGCTTCATGTCAACTGGCTTTTGTACGATGGCCTGCGCCCCATGGATATCCGGCACTTGCCGTTCATGGTCGCGACGCACCAATTGTGCCGACTGATGGGCAGGTGCATTGAGCTGAACAAGCAGTGGCGCCAGTTGATCGCCGGAACATTCCAGATCGATCTGGCCGTCCGATGTCGGCGTATGCACCGTGAGGTTGGTTTTGGCCGCGTACTCCAGCAGCATGGCGGTACACGCTTCGGCGTCGTCGGTGGTCACCTTGATCTGCAGGTGGACCGGCTCGGCCGGCTCTGTCTGCTGCAGTTGATGGTTCGCGGTAACCGTCGATGCGACGGCAGGCGGTTCCTTGTCGATCCATGCGTCATCAGCAAGCCTGCTGCGACTGATGCTGGCTTGCCCCGTTTCCGCTGTTTCAGTCGCATCTGCCTGGGCAGCCTGTTGTTTTACACGTGACGTGCTGTCGGCCGCTGCACGATGTTCCAAGGCTGGAGGCGTGTCCGGCTGGTCGAAGGCGTATTGCTCACGGTGGTGAGGCCACCACAAATCCTTGCTCCCGCTCGTCATCCACACGGCACTGGCCGACAGCACCAACAGCGCCGCCACCGCCGACCACGTCATCAGCCGTCTTAGTCGAAATGATCTTGGCCCAACCCTCTTCGCCGTATCCGACGTCGACGGTTCCAGCAGCATTTGCCGCACAGTGCGTTCGTTTACCGGGTCCATCAGGTCATCGGGCGCCGGTTGTGGCTCCAGTCCGCGCAGCAGTTGTCGATCCTGCCGCATCTGCTCAGCCAGCGCCGTTAGTGGCGGGTCATTGCGTAGTTGGCGCTCGAACATCGCCCGCTGTGCTGGCGATAGATCGCCTTCGAGATAGCCCAGCATCTTGTTCGGATCGTAGCGTTCAGCCATCAGTCAACTCTCCACTACCGCGCCGATCTACCAAGTTGATTCCGTTCTCAGGCTCGCCATCCAGTTTCTTCATCTCTTTGCGCAGTGCCAAGCGAGCCCGAAACAGCCGGCTCTTGACCGTGCCCTCGGCCGTGTCCAATACCTTGGCGATCTGCTGATAGCTCATCTGCTCAATGTCGCGCAGCACCAGTACGCCGCGAAACGTTCCGTCTAGCCGATCCAGTGCCGCATAAAGCTGTTCGATCATCTGCTTCTTTTGGACGTTTTGGGCCGGGCCCGGTTCCCGCGCATCGGCCAGTTTGTCTCGCAGTGGCCCTGTCTGGTCCGCGTGCCCAGTCTCGGCGTCAAGGCTGACCGTCCGGCGTACCTGCCGCTTGCGCAGATGCGAGATCGACAAGTTCATTGCGATTCTCACCATCCACGTGTAAATATTGCTGCCGCCGCGGAAATCGCTGATGTGCTCGAGAATCCGCAGCATCGCCTCCTGCGTCAACTCGGCCGCATCGTCGCGGTGGCTGACCATGCGCAGCACAACGTTGTAAAGCCGGTGCCGGTACCGGCTCAGCAGTTCGCCCAAGGCCGGGCCATCACCGCCGATGGCCGCCTCAACCAGTCGTTGCTCATCATTGCCGTCAGCACGCATGTTTTTTGATAAGGATAACAGGATGCAGCAGATTCAGATAACACGAGGTCCCGGCTCTTGTTATCCTGTAAAACCATGAATGAGCGTCAGGGGTATGAGTCGGCACTGGCAACGCGCAACGCGTCGCAGGCCATGCAGGCGGTCTGGTCGCCGCATCGCAAGTTCACCACATGGCGCAGGCTCTGGCTGGCGCTGGCCGAGTCGCAGCAGCAATTGGGTCTGGCCATCACCGACGCCCAACTCGACGAACTGCGAGCTGCGGTGGACGACATAGATTACGTGTCGGCGGACCGCCATGAAAAGCAGACGCGTCACGATGTGATGGCTCATGTCCACGCCTATGCTGAAGCGGCGCCCGCGGCGGCGGCCATTATCCATCTGGGCGCCACCAGCCAATTTGTCAATTGCAACACTGAAATGCTCCAGATTCGTGAAGGCCTGCGACTAGTGGCCCGGAAACTGGCCTGCGGCATCAACGCGCTGGGCGACTTCGCCGTCCGCTATCGCGCATTGCCGACGCTCGCTTTTACGCATTTTCAACCGGCCCAACCCACCACCGTAGGCAAGCGCGCCGCCATGTGGGGGCATGATCTTGCCATCACGCTCGACGAAGTCGAGCATCGCTTGGCTTCACTTCGCTTTCGCGGAGTTAAGGGCACCACCGGCACGCAGGCATCGTTTCTGGCACTGTTCGATGGAGATCACGACAAAGTAGAGCAACTCGATCAATTGGTGACCGAAAAAATGGATTGGCCGGTGGACAAGCGTTTTTTCATTACCGGCCAAACCTACCCACGCGTGGTGGACGCCTTGGTGACGTCCACGCTCGCCGCCACCGCCGCCACCGCTGCCAAGTTTGCCACCGACCTGCGCCTGCTGGCCAATCGCAAGGAAATCGAAGAGCCGTTCGAGTCTGAACAAGTCGGCTCGTCTGCCATGGCTTACAAGCGTAATCCCATGCGCAGCGAGCGCATCTGTGGCTTGGCCCGGTTCGTCATCGGCCAGACTGCCCTGCCCTATACCACCGCCGCCGAGCAGTGGCTAGAGCGTACCCTCGACGATTCCAGCGCCCGGCGCCTTTCGTTGCCCGAACCGTTCCTGGCCACCGACGGTCTGCTCGACCTGCTGATCAATGTCGCTACTGGCTTGGCCGTCTACGAAAAAACCATCGCCGCCCACCTAGACGCCGAAATGCCCTTCCTGGCTAGTGAAAACATCATGATGGCGGCGGTCAATAAATCTGGCGCCGATCGCCAGCAGGTGCACGAGATCGTCCGCCGTCACAGCCAGGAAGCGGCCCGGCAAGTCAAGGAACAGGGTAAGCCCAACGATCTGCTCGATCGTTTGAAGGGTGAAAAGGCATTTGCCGGCCTCGACCTGCAAGCCGAACTGGACGCGTCAAAATTCATCGGCCGTGCACCCCAGCAAGTCGATCAATTCATCGAGCAAATCGTCCAGCCCATCCGCAACCGCTACCGCGACGCGCTGAGCTACAATCCCAATTTGCACGTGTAATAAACGCAAGCCCTACCACTGCATGCGCGTTGTCAGAGTCTGGCCTGTCCGCACCGTAAGCCTTTTGCGAAAACGAATCTGGACCTGCCCATTCGTCACGGAAAACTCAGCGTCTACAGCCTGCTTGTCGATTTGAGCCGTTAATGATTTTGGCGTGCGACGCTTGTCAATGGCTTCCAGCCACAACTGTCGCAGCACCGCCTTGCCGTGGGCGATGTGGATTCGACAGACTTGTTTCCGCGCCGTGTGGTCTTGGTAAAACTGTCCCCATGCACCGGGCCCGGCAAAAAAACTCTTGAAGCGCTCGGGGCTGATTCGCGGCGCAAATTGGTAAATACCCTTGGGCCCGTGAAAGTATTGACCGCTTAGCGCTGTCAGGAGTGTCCAGTTGCTCATCGGCCTGATGTAGTTTGTGCCGCACTCTACTTCGCTGTAGGGATTGCGAATCGTTCCGTCGTAACGGCGGTGCACGCCATCGGCAACGGTTATGCCTTTGTCGACATGCCCTTCCATGATCAGGTGGGCGGCGACTTGGTACTCTACGCCGGAGAAAACATCCCTGTAGTAAGTCAGGGGTTTTTTTGGTCGTTTACCCTTTGGCCAGGTGCCGATCACCATGGCTGCATCCTGTGGGGAAGCGACCGGTATGCCGTACACCACGCGCGGGATAGCGCCGCTGAACCGTCCAATGTGACGCCGCCAGTTGTGCTTGAACACGGTTGCCAAGGCCCTGCGAACATGGGCGCGGGGGAGCAGGTAGCCCAGTCCCAGCACATGGGCCCACCATTGGCCTATCAATTGGTCCGACCAGCAACCGTCACCGATACTGACGTGGAATTCCGGCCGCGCCCACCACTGGCCAGTCAGGCGGCGGTTGCTGGCTGACATCTTGTTGCTTCGAAAAACTTCCTGGTAATACTCGCCGTTGAATGTCAGCTGATCTAGTGTTTTATTACCTCGTTGGAAAAGGTTGCGATAGCGTTTGGTGTCCGCTTGTCGGCCGAGTGCGTCGGCCATTTGCTCGGCAGCGAGCAGGGCCGCTAGGTACAAACTGCTTATGTAGGAGTTGACACCATACAATGTGGCGTCATAGGTGTTGTGTTGAGGCCCTTCTAGAACGCCTTCGCCGTGGGGGTCGAGCTGCCGGATGATAAATTCCAGGGCGTTTCGCGCGGCAGGGTAATACTGACTGAGCCAACTGTCGTCACCGCCCAGAAGATACTCCCGATAAGTTTTGAGCACCGCACCCAGTTGGCCGTCCACTGCCAGGCCTGATTCTCGTGGTTCACAAAGCGGCAGCACGGTGCGGAAATGTTGCAAGCCATTCGGTTCCATCTGGTCGGTCAGGTCGGTATGCCGCATTTGCCGTTCAAGTTGCGGGAATAAAAATGCCAGTGTGTGTTCGTAGTTCCATACATGTGTGCAGTTCATTGGGCAGCAACCGGCCAGTTCGCCGCAACCCTCGTAGCCGCCGAAGAATCCGCCCTCATGCCATTGGCAGGTCTGCGATCGGATGGTCGAGATCTGGCTGCCCACGCGGTCCAGCACTGCCTCGGGCAGGGTGGCGTCGTAAAAGCACTTTCGAAACAGCATCGTCTGTTGTTCGAGCCGATCGAAATGCCGATGCACGTACCGCACCACGCCGCCGGCATTGTCGAACCAGTTGTTGTACATGTTGCCTACACGAGGGCCGGCCCGACCGCCGGGCGCGTGCTGGTCGAGCACGGCTTCGTTCATCCGATTGGGGAAATGCCACGCGATTAAAAAAGTCACCTGCCGTTGTTGGCCAGGCTTGAGGTTCATAGGTACGGCCAGAGCGCCATACCAGGTGCGCCCCGGCGGACTGGGCCGTTCGGTTTTGATTTTGGGTAATCGCCCGGCCTTGGCAAAGGCATGCCACATGGCCCAGTGGTCGTCGTATTGAGCCAGCACCTGTGCTCGCGGGGCCAGCGCCGCCATGGCCATCGATCCGTGCAATGGACTGTTCTCAGCCAGTGACCGGTTGTCCATGCGCAGCGCCGTGGTCCCGGCAAGGGTCATCTGCCGGTTGCGGTTGCCGCCGTAGCCGGCATTGGCAGCGCCCATAATCAGGCCGATTCCACTGAACCCTACCGCGTTTTGCAATGTACTTAGCAGTGTTGCCCGCACGGCCCGCTTAGTTCGGTTGGTTAGCGTAAAGGTGAACACCGCCACCGGTAGCCCAGAATCTTTTTCGTTGTGTGGGATAAACGGGGAGTAGGCTGTCAAACGCGTTTGCAGGGGCAACGGTGAGCCAGGGAAATCCAGTTCCGCTATCGGGTACTGCCCCCGCATGTGAACTTGGCCCAAGCAGGGGGGGTGTGGCTTCCATGGATTGGATGGAGGCCCATGTAGTTGTCGGGCGATGGGCGGTTTTCCCTCGGTCTGCGCCCAGAGGCTGAATCCACTGTCGGGCACAATGGCTTGCTGATTGACCGCATTAAATATTTGCCACTGGCCCAGTTGTGCATCGGCACCGATGCTGAGGCTGCCGGCCCCTATTCCGCCAAGTGGAAATGCCACCGCCGGGTGGTCTTTATTGTTGTAAACAGGCTGGTGGCGACGCCGATCGACCGAGTGTGGTTTCGCCTTGCCCCGCTTGGGGCTACCCGTTGCTGCTGATTTGCTCATGAGAAACGAATCTTCTGTTGTTTTGCCCAGTTGCGACAGTTTGGATGCTGGGTTGGACTAGCTCGACTGGGCGTTGGTACGCTGTGCGACGCAACCAGACAGCAAAGCAATGCTCAGCAGAAGTGCCAGGGAGTTTCTTGTCGGCAGAAATATTGTGGTCGTACACATGATCCCATTCTTCTGTGGTATGGTCTATCGTCGATAGAGCGAAATTGGTACTTTGACGAAGCGTTATTGTACAGCGTCTGATTTCGCCAGGGAAGGGATGGCCCGTCGTTTTTATGCCCGATAGGCGGACGAGTAACAGCCGTGTTAATTGCCCATCAGGTCGAAGCGTACTTGGCCACATTCAACGAACAAAAACGCCTCAATGAGGAAGAGGGCTTTCTTTTCGGATGCGGCGACGAACCGGTACGCGGCATCTGCGTCTGCTGGATGGCCACGGCGCCCGCCCTTGCTTATGCCGCTCAGCAGAACTGTAATCTCGTCGTCTGTCACGAGGCGGTTACTTTTTTCGATTACCCCGTCTGGATCGATCGCTCGCCAATCAAAGAACCATGGGCCTGTGATCGTGCACGGCTCGACCTGATTGAAAAACACAAGCTCACCGTGCTGCGCGCCCACTCCACCGTGGACCCCACTCATGTAGGCCCGGCGTTATGGGAATCGTTGCAGTTGCCGTCGCCCGTGTTTGCCGGCTGGGCCTATTCTCACCATCAAATAGAACTGGCCAGCGTCGCTGATCTCGCCGCCCGCATGAGGCAAGGCCTCGGCCTCACCCACGTGCGCGTTACCGGCGACCCCATGCGGCGTGTCACCCAGCTCGGTACTGCCTGGGGCGGCGGGGGACTTGACCGTAATATGCACCTGATCGTCCAGCACCTGTTGCCTCGCGGCATCGAGGCCGTGATCGTCGGCGAAACCAACGACTTTACCCAGCGCATGGCCATGGACAGCGATATTGTCCTGTTCGAAGGTGGCCACTCCCCTACAGAGGACATGGGCATGCGTCGCCTAGCCGAAGAACTGGACAAGCAATTTGCGGATACCAAGGTAGCATTTCGGCCCCAGGAAGTGCCATGGACCACGCTATGAGGGGCCCCGTTTGCTCATGTCCGGTCCCTGCCCCCACGCTCTGGGCGTGAACCGGAATCGAGTAACCTCAGAATCCCATCGCGTTCAACGGCAGAAAGAGCGGTGGCTCAATTAAGAGCCGGTGCATGTACGGTCCTGCTAATTTGCGATTCATGATCCCGCAGGTAACCACTTGCACGCCCGCGGCAATGTACACACAGAACACCAAAAGCATTGCCGTTGCGCGCCTGGGGCAGGTATTGGCCAGTGGAGTTATGCCAACGTCATGCAGGCAACGTAGTTGCATGGTCGGGGGCCAGTGGTTCATGGTAGAGTGGTTGGATCATCACTTGTACGGGTAAGCAAAGAGCCGTGAAGCAAGACATGGAGTTACAACTGGAGCGGCAGGCGGACTATGAGCAGTTCTGCGACCTGGTCCTGCAGGATCCGTATCCGCTTTTCGATGAACTGCGACAGAAACAGCCGGTGCACTGGTGCTCGCCGTTGAATACCTGGTTGGGGTTTCGATACGACGACACCATGGCGGCGGTGAAGGACCCACGGCTCATTTCCGGGCGAGGACCGGTATACGAACGGATTGTCAATGACGGTAACCGGGACAAGGTCGAGCCGTTGATTGGCCACTTGAACATGTGGCTGCAGAGCATCAATCCGCCGCGTCATACGCGGCTGCGCAAGTTGGCGGGGATGGCGTTTACGCCGCGGATGATCCGAAACATGATTCCGCGCATCGAGCAGATCGTGGTTGACCGGTTGGACTTAGTGCGGCAGAAAGGGCAATGCGATTTCGTTGAGGAGTTTTGTTACTGGGTGCCGGCCACGGTGATCTGCGATATGCTGGCGCTGCCGCAGGACGATCACGATCAATTTCGCGATTGGGTGGGGAACTTGATGCCGTTCACGGCCGGCGCAGGACCATATTTGTACGAGGCCATTGACGGAGCATATGACGGGTTGTCGCAGTTGATCGATTATTTTGAAAAGATCATTGCGAAGCGGCGGCGGCAGCCGGGCGAGGACCTGATCAGCGCTCTGGTGGCGGCGGAAGTGGATGGGGACCGACTCAGTGATGAAGAACTGTTCGGCATGTGCGTGTTTCTGTTCGTGGCCGGCCACGAAACGACGATGAGCCTGTTTGGTAGCGCTACGTACCTATTGCTTACCCACCCGGACCAGAGGACGCATTTTGATCCGGACGATGCGGTGGCGGTGGATATGGCGATCGAAGAGTGCCTGCGTTACGAATCGCCGGTGACGAGGGCCCCCCGGGTGGCGGGCGAAGACATGACGCTGCGCGGCCAGTTGATCCGCAAGGGCGATTCGGTGACTTTTTTGCTAGGGGCGGCCAACCGTGACCCGGGCCAGTTCGAGGGCGCGGGGCGGTTTGACATAACACGTGCGGCCAACAAGCACCTGGCATTCGGATTCGGTCGCCACTTTTGCATCGGTGCAGAACTGGCGAGGCTGGAATCGCGGATAGGGCTGCCGATGATCTTCAAGCAGTTGCCCGGCTTGCAACTGACGGATTCGAACGTGCAGTGGCGACGGGCGTTTGGGATCAGGTCTCTGGCGGGCTTGGCAGTATCGACCGAGTAGGGTTGAGCCGGCGAAGCCGGATCAGGGACAGCTTATTTTTTCCACCGATTGATTTTCACAGGAATCGCGGGCGGCTAAGCACATGGCGACGCTCAGCAGCCCGTCCTTAAGGTCGGCGACGCCGGGTTGTTTGTCGCGCATCATGTTGACAAAAGCGTGGATCAGCGGGTCATCGCCGCCGCCATGGCTACCGTAGGCCGGACATTCGATGTGGTCTACGCGGGAGCTGTGGTGGTCGATCACGTGCACCTGCGACGGGTACCAGCCGAACTCCATGGTCGCATCGTAGCCGGTGACAATGACGCCGCGTTTAGCGGCAGTGCGGCGGCTGGCGAAGTTCTGGTCGTATGACACGATGGTGTCGTCTTCGTAGCGGATGATGGCCGAACCGGCGTCCTGGTTTTTAATTTTGCTGCCATAGACGCACCAGTGATCGTCGGAGTCCATGCCGGCCGTGTCATCGCGGCGCTTGTGGGCCTGTGGGCTTTCGGGGCAGGTGGCGGTTTCATCGCACGCTGAGCAGCGTAGGTCGTGCGGTTTGTCGCCACCGTAGATTTTTTGGGTCATCATGGCGGTGACCGACCTGGGTGGGCAAGCGACGATCTGGGTTAGGTAATCGAAATCGTGGGTGGCCTTTTGCAGCCACAAGCCGCCAGTGCGGTCATACTCGCGGTACCACTGGCCGTAATAAGCGCCGCCGTAGGAAACGTTGTTGTAGGCTTGAAGCTGATTGATGGTGCCCAACCGGCCGCTCCGGATGATATCCATGGCCGTGTTGAAGACGGGCGTAACCCGCAAGGGAAAGGAGACGATGACGCGGTGTTCATTTCCGCGATAGGCGTTGGCAAGTTGATGCGCCTGATCGTGGCTGATGGCCACCGGCTTTTCCAGAAACAGCGGTAGGTTCGTGGGCGGTATCTTGATGGCCATGGGCGTGTGTAGGTGACACTGTGTGCCGATCATGATGCCGTCGAACTGGTCAGCGTACTCGAGCATCTGATTGGCGCTATCGTAGAACTTGACATCATCTTCAGACAGCTTGTGGTGCTTCATGTGGGCGAGGACGGACTGCTGGTCGGGATCGGCCACGGCCACGAGGCGAACGTCTTCGTGGTTCGTGCACAACTGGCTGGTGATTAAACTCAATCGCGCGCCCAAGCCGATCGCCGCTATACGTAACATGGAGGCGCCTCTTTAACTGATGTCGTGATACCGCATCATGCCATACATGATAATGATTAGCGGTTCGCTCGGATTGGCTTTGCCACCGAGGTTGGCGTAAAGCGCCGTGCGAAGGATTACGATTTCTATCCTGCGCCTGTTTATCTCGTGTGGTTGGCAGGCGCATTGCGCCTGGCCCGGGGAACAGACCATGTAGCCGCCGCGGCCCTGGCCGGCCGTTGCCTGCGGTATATCCACAAGACGCCGGCGACGAGCAGCGACAGGGTTGCGGGCTCGGGAACGATCGTGTGCTCGATGGTGAACGAGGTGATGCCAAAGTCATGATTAAGGATGTTGTAGTGGTTCAAGTCATATATCACGCCAACAAGAACCTCGCCGGTCGCCAGTTCGTTTACGGCAGTAAACTGCGAGGAGGCATCGGAATCCCAAGAATCGTTCCGAGTAGCTAGGATCGTATGCCGATTGGTCCCTCCCCCGTCGTAACTTTCCATGCTGCTCCAGTTGTTGTTGAAGTTGGCTTCGCCGCTAGAGCTGCCGGTATAGGGGACCAATGTGGCTTCGGTGATTTTCCAGTGCCCGTCAGGGAACGTTAGAGAACGAAATAAAAAAGTTTGATTTTCGCCGACCCCGTCGGGTTGTTGCAGGTCCGTCATGTCGGTGATTTTCGCCACCGCTTCAATCTGCCAGTCCCCGCTGGAGTGGTTGTAATTGCTTCCCGAATCTAATGAGAAATCAGCGGTGTAGATTGTGGTGATTGCACTCGCGTTGGCGGCTTGGCCCAGGAGCAGGGCGCCTGTCGCCGCCAGAGTGACGGCCACATGGAATATCCGGTAGGTATTTAGCGACTTCAAGATGAAATACTCCCTCCGTCTCCAGCGGTTTTGAGCAGTAGGGCCAACTCTGCCTGAGCGTTGCCGGGCAACGTGTGCTAAGGCCAGCGAAAACAGTAATATTCTATCCAGTGGCATATTGGCATTCAAGCATTATTTCCCGAAGCCGGCGATGTTCCCGACCCGCTTTTTTGGCCAGCACAAGGCGATAATGGCAAGGAATTTCGATCTCAGCAGTACGCGTTGATGGTGGGGTATGATGGTACTGCATTTGTCGGTGAGGTCGCCATGGTCAGGCCATTCGACGGGAAAGAGACCAGGTGAACACGGCCTGGGGGAACTTGAAAGGAATGGCATCGCAATGGTCAAGATTGGCATCGCGCCGGACTCGTGGGGTATCTGGTTTGTCGGCCAACCGAATCAAGTGCCCTGGCGCCGCTTTCTGGATGAGGTCGTGGAGTCGGGATACGACGCCATCGAGTTGGGCCCCCTAGGCTACCTCCCTACTGACGCGAAGACACTGGGCCGAGAGCTTGACGGTCGCGGACTGAGCATGGTCGGGGCCACGGTCTTGAACGGTCATATCGATGATTCAGCCCACTGGCCTGCGATCGAAGATAGTGTGCTGCGGACCGGCGAGCTTCTGGCCACTTTGGGCGCTGATTACCTCGTGCTCTCGGAATTGGCATCCGAACACTATTTCGGCCCCACCTTCAAGTTGGACGATGAAGGATGGAGGCGGCTGATCGAGACGACGAACAAAGCTGCCCGGGTCACTCGCGACCGCCTTGGCCTTCAGTTCGCCTTCCATCCGCACTGTGACGGCCACGTGGAGACCCAAGAGCAGATCGAGCAACTGCTGGATCAGACCGAACCGGGTCTCGTGTCGCTTTGTCTCGACACGGGACATCATGCCTACGCCGCTGGCGACCCAGTTGCGTTTATACGAAAACACCACGAGCGGATCATCTACCTGCATCTCAAGGACGTTGATGAGCAAAAGCTTAAGCAGGTCAAGGCCCAGCGAATACCGATGGTGCAGGCGTGCCAGATGGGCGTGTTTTGTGAGCAAAATGACGGGGTCGTGGACTTCGAGGCGCTGGGTCAGGTCCTGCGGGATGTTGGTTTCGACGGATGGGCCACAGTTGAGCAGGGTTTGTTCGAGCCGCCGCACGACTATCCGCTGCCGGTCGCTAAACGCACCCGCGAATATTTGCGCAAATCCGGCGTCGGGTAAACCACAGGATGTCATGTTCACCGTCAGCAAAAGTGGTAATCGAACGGGTTGATGGATAAGGATGCTGTTGTTGCTGCTGGCGGCTTGTCAAGCGTTGCGCGGCGGTTTGACGATCTGGTTGTTTAGAGTAGATAGCAATGTCGATGACCGCTTCACCGCAACAGTTGGCTGACGGATCACGGGAAGAACTGGCGGCGATCGATCTGGTCGGACAGCGTGTGCACTTTGTAGGTATTGGCGGTTGCGGCATGTCCGGACTGGCACGTCTGGCGCAACAACGCGGGGCGATATGCACGGGTACGGACCGGGCTGACAGCTTGACAGTGGCGGCGCTGCGCGACAGCGGTATCGCGGTATCGCTGGATCAGACGAGCCAAAGCGTGCCAGACGATTGCGACCTGATGGTGATTTCAGCGGCGATCAAGGCCGATCACCCGGAACTGGCCGAGGCCGATAGGCGGGGCGTGTCCATCGTCAAGTACGCCCAGCTTTTGGGCCGTCTGATGATCGGGTGCACGGGCGTGGCGATAGCGGGTACACACGGCAAGAGCACGACAACTTCACTTTTGAGCCACGTGCTTATCTCGTGCGGGCTGGACCCATCGCTGATCGTGGGCGCAGAGTGCAAACAGATCGGTGGTGGCTGGCGGGTAGGCGCAGGAGACCTGCTGGTGGCTGAAGCGTGCGAATACGATCGGTCATTTTGTTATTTTCATCCCGAGCACGCGGTGATCCTCAACATTGAGGAGGACCACCTGGACATGTACAAGGGAATAGACGATATCGTGGAAGCGTTCGCGGACTTCACCCGGCTGTTGCCGCGTGACGGGTCGCTTCTGGTCAATCACGAGATGCCGCATCGACTGGCCGTCAGCGGGGCGTTGCATTGCGTGGTGGAGACGATCGGGTTCGCACCCCAGGCTGACTGGCGGGTGCAGATGGATTCGCCAACCGGCCGGTCCACGCCGGCGCTGCTGTACAACAAGGGCAAACTCGTGGCGGCCTGGGCTAGCACGTTGCCGGGCGAGCACATGGCTTACAACGCCGCCGTCGCAGCGGTTACGGCACATCGGTTGGGCGTGACATGGGATGGCATAAGCCAGGCGATCGGAACATTCGAGGGGCTGGACAGACGCATGCAACGGTTGGGCCAGCGAACGCTCAAGGGCGGCCGGGTGGTTGTCGTGGATGACTACGGCCACCACCCGACGGAGATAGACACCACGTTGCGGGCTTTGCGGCAACATTACCAGCCGCGACAACTGGTCTGCGTGTTCCAACCCCACCAGCACAGTCGCACGCTGTTTCTGTTGGAGCAGTTCGCCGCCAGTTTCAGCGAGGCCGACCAGGTGATCGTGCCGGAAATTTTTTTCGTGCGCGACAGTGAACAGGAGCGCCACAAGGTTCGGGCGGCAGACTTGGTTGACAGGTTGCGCCAAGGAGGCAAGAAGGCCATGCACCTGCATCCGCTCAAGGCCATCGTTGAGCAGTTGGAGTTAATTACTTGGGGTGACGGCGATCTTCTGGTCACCATGGGTGCCGGCAACGTATGGCAGGTGGCACGAGACTTTCTCGGGCCGCAGTGAAAAGTCGTATGCGCGTTTCGCCCAGTCCGGTCCGCCTTGTTTGCGCTTCGAGAAGGACTATGTTTTTCATCTAGGGTTGACGCAAGTTG